>NZ_BDBY01000386.1 GCF_001613225.1 Nocardia pseudovaccinii NBRC 100343 | reverse complement strand
GATCGAGGGTGTGCAGGACGAGTGGACGGCGCTCTACCGCTTCGATACCGCGGCGAACCTGGCCACTTGGCTCACTTCGAAGCGGCGGCGAGAGCTCCTCGCCGAGGGCGAGAAGTTCAGCGACTTCGAGCTGCGCACCATCGATAACTCGTTCGGCAGCTGGTTCGCCTTCGACGAGAACGGCACCGAGACTGCGGCGCCGTCGGATACCAAGACCGCCATCGCGGTATGGGTGGGCCTCTACCCGACCGTCGTGCTGCTCACCCTCGCACTGTCACCCTTGAGGATGCCACTCTGGCTGGGGTTGCTGATCGGCAACTTGTTGTCCAGTTTCGTCATGAGTTTCTTCACGATGCCGTACTACGTGAACCGGTTGCTGCGACGGTGGCTGCGCCCGCCTTCGGACACACCGGCGGCCGAGACGAACCGTCATGGCGTCGCCATTGTCGTCGTCGTCATGCTGGCCTGGGTCGTCATCTTCTATGTAGTGACGACCAAGCTGTGGTCGTTGCCCTAACGGCCACCCAGCGGTGCGGGCCCAGCCGGTGCCGGAATCGTGCTCAATTGCGTCGGTGCCGTCGTCGGGCCGCACCTGGATGAGCTTCTGCGTGGGGAAGACGAAAAAGCCGTCCTCATAGCTGAGGAACGCGGGATCGATCGGCGAACCGAAGACTGCTCGGCCGGATTTGCTGCGTGTCTGCTGTAAGACTGGATCGAGGCCCATGAGCTGCGCCGCGGGGTGGTCAGCGGAGCCGCGCTCGTCGTCCTGGGTGCCGGGCCCTACATCCGTATCTCTGCCCCCGTGATCGAGGCCTGCCTCGCGGCCAAGGTGCCCCGCCTCGACTTCGACGACGACAACGAGAGCACCCAGCACGCGCTCGGCCTCCATGACCGGGCGCAGGCCGCGGGCATCCCGATCCACGTGGGCTGCGGTGCGTCGCCGGGGATGTCGAATGTGCTGGTGGTCGACGCCGCGAGTGAGCTCGACACCGTGGAGAACATCGACATGGGCTGGCTGGTCGGCGATGAGCGGCCGGAAGTCGGCCGCGCGGTCTCCAACACCTGATGCACATTGCCGCAGGTCCCTGCTTGACCTGGGAGAAAGGCGGTCCGGTCGGACACGAGAGCTACGTGGAGAGTTCGGTGGCGCACCGAGACGGCCGATGATTTCCCGAGAGCCTGCCCGGGTGTGATGAACGACATGACCGAGACGGCATCGCCGATAGCCGTTCAGCCGGGCCGGGACGATGTCAATGCCGCTCACCCGCGTCGTGAACCTGCCGAGGGCCTGGGACGTGGGAATACCGGAGTGTGGTCGATGGGTTCCCACTCGGCCAGCGTCGCGATCAGCTGCTGCCGCACCGGTTTCGCGAGCCGTCGCGCAATACGACTCGACAACGTCGCCCTGGCACCCACCGATCGCCGGTTGGGCCGGTTGTGGTCGTCGCCGCCTTGACTGGAAACTTCTGCCAGTCGCGTGGCGACCAGGTCCGGGAACTCGTCGGCGACAAGTTTGGCCGTGTTCACCCAGCGACCGCGGGAGACAAGCTCATCCGCGTCGATTACCGCGGACAGCAACCCGTCCCGCACGGTCGGATCGCGTGCTAATGCCGCGTCATGCAACGTAGGGCAGGAAATCGGGTAGCCGGATCTTGGAGTCGACGGCGAAGTCGCGTTTGGGTTCAGCCTGCTGGTTGTGCCAGCGGATGTAGGCGCCGATGGCGTCGTCTTGTTCGCCGTGGCTGCGGTGGTCGGTGCCGTTGAGCGCGAAGTAGCGCAGGGCGGCGAACTCGGACTCGATCCAGTTCAACCAGGACGAATAGGTCGGCAGCAGCACCAACTCGACGTCATTCGCCCCAGCCCAGTCCCGTACCTCGGCCTTCTTGTGCGGGCCGAAGTTGTCGACGATCACATACAACCGCTGCCCAGGCCAGCGGGCCCGCAGGGACTTGAGGAAGGCCAGGAACTCTTGCCATCGTTTGTGGTCGCGGATGCGGTAATGGATTCGGCCGGTGGCCAGGTCCAACGCCCCGAGCAGGTGCCGCACCCCTTGGGTGCGACGGTAGGTTGCCCGCAGGCGCTTGGGTTTTCGCTTCGGCTGCCAGCCTCGCCCAGCGCGAGGCAACAGGTTCAGTGGCCCGAACTCATCGACACACACCACGCGCCCGTCGGTGGGCGGGTTGTCGTAGAGATCCAGGACCCGGGCCATCTTCGCGGTGAACTCCGGGTCCTTGCCGGTTTTCCAGGTCTTGGTGGCCTGCCACGAGATCTTCTGGTCTTTCAGAATCTTGCGCAGTGTTTCGCGACTGATGTCAGCGATCCCGTTGGCGCGCAGCACATCACACAGTTTCGACAGGCTCCACGTCGAGAACGGCCAACCCAGGTCACGGGGGCAGCACCGGGCGATCTGACCGATCCGTTCACGCGTCGCCGGATCGGTCTTGCTCGGCCTGCCCCCGCTCCATTTTGGGTCCAGCGCCGCGAACCCCTTCTCGTTGAAATCGTGAATCACTTGGCGCACATAGTTTTCCGAGACCTGCATCAACCGGCAGATCGACGACACCGGCTGCCCCTGTGCCGACGCGAGAACCACGATCGCGCGCCGCACCCGCACCGGCTGCTTGCTGGTACGAGTGATCTGCGCCAGCTTCCGCCCCTCTTCCGGGGCCACCGACCGGACGAACACCCCTGGCTTGCGAGCCACGACACCACCTCCATCCGGCAGCATCACCGACCACAAGCACCCGATCAACCCGACACCCGGTTACCCCATCAACATTCCTGAATGAGGCACTAGCCGATCACGAATACTGCCGCCCCGGCGATCAATTCCGTGGTGGGCAATCCTGCGGCAGTTAAGACCTGTCCGGCGGTGCTTCGAAGTCGGCGGTTGACCGGCTGTATGGGCGGCTCGGATTGCGGTCGGGTGCATCAGGTGTCTACCGGTTCGATTCAACCGACTGGCCCGCGGTGACGATGATCTCCTTCTTGCGGCCGTTGATGGTCACGAACCCGTCGGCGTCGATCTCGCCCAGGTCGCCGGAGCGGAACAAGCCGTCGTCGAAGGCCTCGGCGCTGGCTTGCGGATTGTTCCAGTAGCCGCCGAAGACGGCGGGTCCGCGCAGCAGCAGCTCGCCGTCAGCGGCGACTTTCACCGCGTGCCCGGGAATGGGCCGTCCGACACTGCCGACCCGGATCGCTTCGGGGCCGTTGAGGGTGACCGCGGCGCTGGTTTCGGTCAGCCCGTAGCCCTCGTAGACGGTGATGCCCGCACCGCGGTGGGGCTAGCGTGAACTCCGGAAGCGAAAAATTTGTTCGACGTCCGAGGTGGCCTGACGTGACCAGGGCTCCTGATGTCGCAGGGGTAGGGCGGGCTGGTTGGTTGTGACACCGTTCCGATGCCATCCCGCCGCGACGCCCGTGGCGCCGAACGGCGCTGGGCAGGCCCGCGCGCTGCGTTACGCAGCGCGCCCGACCGCAGTCTGACCGCCGAGCACGCCCACTTATCGGAGGCCAACCCCATGGGGCTGCTCACCGAGGTGGATGTTGGGATTGGCGCTCTTTTCGGCTGTCGACGACAGTCGGTCACGTCTACCGGTGAGCAGAGGGTAGAACTCGGCGGTGTCGGGGTGATCCGGTCGCGCACTTCTACCCCACCTCATCGGCGGCAACGAGCGCGAGCGGTGACGCCGGGAGAGGCGCTGGTACGGGGGTTGCGGGAATACCGTCGCGGCCGCATCGGCTTACATACGGGTGGGTAAATCGTAGCCAGATCGTAGAAAACAGGGGATACCGCCACAGATGCGCAGGTCAGGGTGGGATAGGGTTTATCGGTCATGAAGTCGGCTTTTGCGGGTCCGGTCCATGGGGCGCCCCAGACGGTCTACCTCGATCATGCGGCGACCACTCCGATGGTGCCTGCCGCGATCGAGGCGATGACGGCTGCCCTCGGGATGGCGGGCAATGCCTCGTCACTGCACGGTTCGGGACGTGCGGCCCGGCGGATGCTGGAGGAGGCACGCGAGTCGATCGCCGCCGATCTGGGCGCCCGGCCATCGGAGGTGATCTTCACTTCCGGCGGGACCGAGAGCGACAATCTGGCGATCAAGGGCATCTACTGGGCCCGCCATGATGCCGAACCGCGCCGGACCAGGATCATCGCGGGTTCGACCGAACACCACGCCGTCATCGATGCCGTCGAGTGGCTGGAGCAGCACGAGGGCGCGCAGGTGACCTGGTTGCCGGTCGACTCCGACGGTGTGGTGTCGCCGCGGGTGCTGCGGGCGGCGCTGGCCGAACATGTCGACGAGGTCGCACTGGTGTCCATCATGTGGGCCAATAACGAGGTCGGCACCATCGCGCCGATCGTCGAATTAGCCGCGGTGGCACAGGAATTCGGTGTGCCCATGCACAGTGACGCGATCCAGGCCGCCGCGCAGCTGCCGATCGATTTCGCGGCCAGTGGGCTTTCGGCGGCGAGTTTCGCCGGGCACAAGGTCGGTGGACCGCATGGTGTCGGCGTGCTGCTGCTCGGCAGGCAGGTGCCGTGTGTGCCGCTTATGCACGGCGGCGGGCACGAGCGCGATCTGCGCTCCGGGACTTCCGATACCGCCGCGGCCGTCGGACTCGCCACCGCATTGAACTACACGGTGACCGAGTTGCCGACGCGCACAAAGGAATTGACCGCGCTGCGGGACGAGTTGATCAAGGGCATCCGCGACGCGGTTCCGGACGCGGTGCTGAGCGGTCCGGACGGTGCGCGTCGGTTGCCGGGCAATGTGCACTTCACTTTTCCCGGCTGCGAAGGTGATTCGCTGCTGATGCTGCTGGACGCGGCCGGGATCGAATGCTCTACCGGGTCGGCCTGCAATGCGGGTGTGGCCACCCCGAGTCACGTGTTGATCGCCATGGGCGTACAGCCGTGGCAGGCCCGCGGTTCACTGCGCTTCTCGTTGGGGCACACCTCGACGCGCGCCGATGTGGACGCGGTGCTGAATGTCTTGCCTCGGATTGTGGAAAGGGCCATGGCCGCGGGTCTGGCCGGTGCGAAGGGAGGTGTCTGATGCGGGTACTCGCCGCGATGAGTGGTGGTGTGGATTCGGCCGTGGCGGCGGCACGTGCCGTCGACGCTGGTCACGAGGTGGTCGGCGTACATCTGGCGCTGTCCGCGACACCGGGCACCCTGCGCACCGGTTCGCGCGGTTGCTGCTCGAAGGAGGACGCGGGCGACGCCAGGCGGGCCGCCGACGTGCTCGGAATCCCCTTCTATGTCTGGGATTTCGCGGACCGCTTCAAGGAAGACGTGATCGACGATTTCGTCGCCGCCTACGCCGCGGGTGAGACGCCCAACCCATGCCTGCGCTGCAACGAGAAGATCAAGTTCTCCGCCCTCGCCGACCGCGCGGTGGCCCTCGGCTTCGACGCCGTGGTCACCGGCCACTACGCCCGGCTCGAGGACGGTGTACTGCGCCGTGCCGTCGATGCCGACAAGGACCAGTCCTACGTGCTCGCGGTGCTGACCGCGCAGCAGCTGTCGCGGGCCATGTTCCCGGTCGGCGACACCCCTAAGCCGCAGATCCGCGCCGAGGCCGCCGAGCGCGGGCTCGCGGTGGCGAATAAGCCCGACAGCCATGACATCTGCTTCATCCCGTCCGGTGACACCCGGGCCTTCCTCGGCGCGAAGATCGGCATCCGGCCGGGTGCGGTCGTCGACTCCGACGGACAGGTGCTCGCGAATCACGAAGGCGTGCACGGGTTCACGATCGGTCAGCGCAAGGGGCTCGGACTGCCGGGCCCGGCCGCCGATGGCAAGCCGCGCTATGTCACCGAGATCGATCCCGACTCCGGCACCGTCCGCGTCGGCTCGGCCGAGGATCTGCAGGTGTGGACCGTAGCGGCCGAGCACGCCATCTGGACCTCCGGCGCTGCGCCCGAGGGGCCGATCGAGTGCGTGGCGCAGGTGCGCGCGCACGGTGGAACCGCGGCGGCCGTAGCCGAGGCGCTCGGCGACGGGCTGATCGTGCGACTGCGCGAGCCGCTGACCGGTGTTGCCCGCGGCCAGGCCGTCGTGCTGTATCGCCCGGATGCGTTGGGCGACAAGGTGATCGGCAGCGGCACCATCACCGGCACCGCGCGCGATGCGTCGGATTCTGTGAGTAGCGCGGGCGCGAGCACAGGGCAGTGAGTGACGCCGACATCGGACGGCGCGGCAAGCGAAATCGCTTCCTCCCGGTGCGGACCGGGATCCATCACACAATGGGGTGCATACCCCGCGTAGGGGCAACGCAGTGAGCGAGCGGCAGCGAGTGAACCATCGACACAGCGAGCGTCGACTGAGCCATCGGCACGGCGTGCCATCGCGCACCACGGAGCCGAGCATCAGCGAGGCGCGGTCGTGAGTGAAATCGCCAAGGAATCAGGCAAAATCCCGGCGCAGGAACCCGTGCGGATTCCAGGCGGGATCGCGACCGCCGTCGGTTCCTGGCCTGGGACCGATCCGCGGGAGGCCGCGGCCACCATCATCGGTGAGTTGCCGGATCTGCCGCATCTGGTCGAATTGCCCGGGCGCGGTGTGGGCTCGGACATGATCGGCCGCGTCTCGGCACTCCTGGTGGATATGCGATTCGACACCACCACCCGGGGTTATCGGCTGGCGGCCAGGCCCGGTGCGGTCTCGCGGCGCGCGCGCGATCTGCTCAGGTCGGATCTGGACGTACTCGAAGAGGCCTGGGCGACAGCGGGTTCGGTTGGCACGGTCAAACTGCAGGCCACCGGTCCGCTGACGCTCGCAGCCCAACTCGAACTCCCCGTCGGACACCGGGTCCTCACCGATTCCGGTGCGGTTCGCGATATTTCGGAATCGCTGGCCGAAGGTCTCGCCCAGCACGTGGACGAGGTGCGCAAACGTCTCGGCGCGGAAGTCGTTCTGCAACTGGATGAACCATCACTGACCGATGTGCTGAACGGCTCTCTGCGCGGGGTCAGCGTGCTCAACACGGTGCGCGCGGTCCCTGAACCGGAGGCACTCGCGGTGCTGGACGCGGTTATCACCGCGCAGGCCGCCCCGGTCCTGGTCCACACCTGCGCCGACGCGCCCGCCCTATCCGTCCTCCGCAGCAGCGCGGCCACCGCCATCGGCTTCGATATGGCCACCATCAGCACCCGCGCACTCGACGATATCGGCGAAACCCTCGACGCGGGAAAGCAATTGGCTCTCGGCCTCGTCCCGGCCACGCCACCCGGCAAACCCCCGACCTGGCGCGATATCGCCGAACCCGGCGTCCGACTCATCGACCGCCTCGGCCTGCGCCGCACCGTCTTGGCCTCGCAGATCCTGGTCGCCCCCGCCTGCGGCCTGGGCGGTGCCCCACTCGAATGGGCTCGCCGAGCCCTCCGCCTCTCCACCGAAGTAGCCCGCGCCTTTGCCGAAGAGCCGGAGTCCCTGGACTTCTCCTGACGCCCGGCGCCGCCGATTGCTATCGTCGTAGGTACGGACGCGCGAAGACCACGGGCCGGTATGGGTTAGTCCGGCCAGCCTTCCGCTTCACACCGCACTGCAGAGTGCGACCTGTGCGTCCCTTCCGTTGTTGTGCGCGAAGGGAGCGTCATGGGTTTTCGAGTAGTCGTAGTCGGGGCCGGTCTCGGTGGACTCGGCCTGGCTCAGGGGCTGCGCCAAGCAGGTATCGAAGTCGTTGTATACGAACGGGATTCGGCGCTGACCGCCCGTCGGCAGGGCTATCGGCTGCATATCGACAGCCACGGCAGGGATGCCCTGGTTCGGTTGCTGCCGCCACATCTGCTGCGGGTGTTCCAGGCCACCGCCGGACTGCCGAATCCCCGGTTCACCGCGCTGAATCATCGACTCGAGCGGGTATTCACCCAGGGGGTCGATGATCCGGCGGCGGTTTCCCTGGCGGTCGACCGGCTGGTGCTGCGCCAACTGCTGCTCGCGGGTATCGAGGACGCTGTCGAATTCGGAAAAGAGTTGCGGAGCTATGAGATTCAGCGAGACGGTCGAGTCGTCGCACATTTCGCGGACGGCGGCCGCGCGGACGGTGATGTCCTGGTCGCCGCAGACGGCGTGAACTCCGCTGTGCGACAGCAGTACCTGCCGCATGCACGAATCGCCGACACCGGGGTGCGCCAGCTCTACGGCGCGGTGCCGCTCACCGACCGCACACGGGATCTGTTCGACGACAATATGTTCGGCGTCTTCACCGCGATCACCGGTCCGGAGCGCACCTACCTCGGCGTTGCGCCGGTCGAGTTTCCCGTGCCGCCGCAGCAGGCTGGCGCGGCGGCAGGCCTGACGCTGCTGCCGGTATCGGACTACATGACATGCTCTTTCGGTGCGCGGCGGGAATGGTTCGAGGATTCGGCGGAAGTGCTGCGTGCGATGAACGGCGCGCAATTGCACGCCATCATGACCGCCGCGACCCGGGACTGGCATTCGCTGGTTCGCGAGATCGTCGCGCACTGCCAACCGGATTCACTGTTCGCGCTGCCTCTACGCACCAGCGTGCCGATCGACCCGTGGCCGACCACCCCCGTCACCCTGCTCGGCGATGCGATCCACGCGATGAGCCCGGCGGCGGGCTCCGGCGCGTGTACGGCACTGCGCGATGCGGCACGGTTGACCATCGCCCTGACCGAGGCGCGCGCGGGCGGCGATCTGATCGTCGCCCTGCGCGCGTACGAGACGGAGATGATCGGCTATGGATTCGCGGCGGTGCGGGCGGGCGCTATCGACGGGCAACGTCACCTCGGACAGGATCCGCTGCCCGGATAGTCCGCCGCGACGTGCGGGAATGTGGCGGTGACTTGTCGGTGGGCTCGACTAGTGTGCCTTGGGTGAGTGACAGCGACATTGCGGCGGAGCCGGCTACGGCAGAGCAGCGGGTGGAGTGGCAGCGGCTTGCGGACGAGGTTCGGGAGCACCAGTTCCGGTATTACGTGCGGGACGCGCCCATCATCTCCGACGGTGAGTTCGACAAGCTGCTGCGGCAACTGCACGCGCTCGAGGACGCGCATCCGGATCTGCGCACGCCCGATTCGCCGACGCAGCTGGTCGGCGGCGGATTCGCGACGGATTTCACCGCCGTGGACCACCTCGAGCGAATGCTGTCGCTGGACAATGTCTTCGACTTCGACGAGTTGCGCACCTGGGCCGGTCGGGTCGAAGCCGAGACCGGGTCGAATCTGCACTATCTGTGCGAGGTGAAGATCGATGGTGTCGCGCTGAACCTGGTGTACGAGAAGGGGCGACTGGTGCGCGGCGCGACCCGCGGCGACGGACGCACCGGCGAGGACGTCACGCTCAACGCGCGCACCATCGAGGACATTCCGGGCGAACTGACCGCGACCGCGGAGTTCCCGATCCCGGAACTGCTCGAGGTGCGCGGCGAGGTCTACTTCCGGCTGGAGGATTTCGAGACCCTCAACGCGGCGATCGTGGCAGAGGGCAAACCGCCGTATGCGAATCCGCGCAATACCGCGGCGGGTTCGCTGCGCCAGAAGGATCCGGCGGTCACCGCGCGGCGTCGGCTGCGGATGATCTGCCACGGCTTCGGACGTATCGAGGGTTACACCCCGACCTCACAGCACGAGGCCTACCGCGCGCTCGCCGCCTGGGGTCTGCCGGTCTCCGAGCACACCAAATTGGTGCAGGGCATCGATGCGGTGATCGAGCGCGTCAACTATTGGGGCGAGCACCGTCACGATATCGAGCACGAAATCGACGGCCAGGTGATCAAGGTCGACGAGATGGCGCTGCAGCGCAGGCTCGGCTCGACCTCGCGCGCCCCGCGGTGGGCGATCGCCTACAAGTACCCGCCCGAAGAGGCCACGACGAAGCTGCTGAATATCGAGGTGAACGTCGGGCGCACCGGCCGGGTCACCCCGTTCGCGGTCATGGAACCCGTCTCCATCGCGGGCTCCACGGTAGCCATGGCCACCCTGCACAATGCCTCCGAGGTCAAGCGCAAGGGCGTGCTCATCGGCGACACCGTCACCATCCGCAAGGCCGGTGACGTGATTCCGGAGGTGCTCGGCCCGGTGGTCGACGCGCGCACCGGCGACGAGCGCGAATTCGTCATGCCGACGCACTGTCCGGAATGCGGCACCGAGCTGGCGCCGCAGAAGGAGGGCGACGCCGATATCCGCTGTCCCAACCAGCAGTTCTGCCCGGCGCAGCTGCGCGAGCGGGTGTTCCATGTGGCCGGTCGCGGTGCGTTCGATATCGAATCGCTGGGCTATGAGGCCGCCAATGATCTGCTGAAGTCGAGCGCGATCACCGACGAGGGCGATCTGTTCGACCTCGACGAGGCGCGATTGCTCACCACCACGCTGTTCGCCAACAAGGACGGCGGTCTGTCCGCCAATGGCAAGCGACTGCTGGAGAACTTGCAGACCGCCAAGAATCGGCCGCTGTGGCGGGTGCTGGTCGGGTTGTCCATCCGGCACGTGGGGCCCACTGCGGCACGGGTGCTGGCAAGGGAATTCGGCAGTCTCGATCGGATCCAGGATGCCGCGGTCGAGGAACTTGCCGCCGCCGACGGTGTCGGCCCGACCATTGCCGCCGCGGTCGCCGAATGGTTCACCGTCGATTGGCATCGCGCGATCGTCGACAAGTGGCGCGCCGCTGGCGTGCGGATGGCCGATGAACGCGACGAGTCCATCGAGCGCACCCTCGAGGGGCTATCGATCGTGGTAACCGGGTCGCTGGAAGGGTTTTCCCGCGACGGCGCCAAGGAGGCGATCCTGGTGCGCGGCGGTAAGGCCGCGGGTTCGGTCTCGAAGAAGACGGCATTCGTGGTGATCGGTGATGCGCCGGGCTCCAAGGCCGCCAAGGCGGAGGAACTCGGTGTGCCGATTCTCGACGAGGACGGTTTCCGCAAGCTGCTCGAGCAGGGTCCGGCAGCGGTGACGCCGGAGACGGCCGCGGAGGATGCCGAAGCCGAGGAGTAGATATGCCGTCGGCGAATACTCCTTGACCTGAACCTGGCTTCAGGTATGACGATCGACTGGTAGGTAACTATCAGGAGATTCGATATGACTCACCGCACTACCGCTCTGATCACCGGTGCTTCGGCGGGATTCGGTCTGGCTCTTGCGCGCTCGCTCATCGGGCGCGGCTGGCGGGTGATCGGCACCGCCCGCCGCGCCGACCGGCTCGCCCGTGCGGGATCCGAACTCGGCGAAGCCTTTTTGGCTGTGCCGGGCGATATCACCGATCCGGCACACCGCGCCGAGCTGGCCGAGGTCGCGGGCGAATTCGGACATCTCGACCTGCTTGTGAACAATGCGAGCAGGCTCGGGCCCAGTCCGATGCCGCGACTGGCGAACTACCCGCTCGATCAGCTCGAGCTGGTGTACCGGACCAATGTCATTGCCCCGCTCGCGGTTCTACAGTTCGCGCTGCCACTGCTCGATCCGGATGGGGTCGTGGTGAATATCAGCTCCGATGCGGGCGTCGAACCGTATCCGGACTGGGGCGGCTATGGCTCCTCGAAGGCCGCCCTGGATCAAATCACCGCGATCCTGGCCGCCGAACATCCGGAGCTGTCGATCTACGCCTTCGATCCCGGCGATATGCGCACCGAAATGCATCAGGCGGCATTTCCCGGCGACGATATCTCCGATCGTCCCGAGCCCGAGACCGTCGTGCCCGCGCTGCTGCGCTTGATCGAGCAGCGACCCAAGAACGACCGTTATCCCGCCGCCGATTTCGCCGCGGGGGTCGGTAGATGACCACCGCGTTGAATGAATGGCCCGACGTTCTGCCACCCGAGCGCAATGCCGCCGCTCCGCCGGAGGCGCGTGGACTGGCTCGCGACGAGGTCCGAATGCTCGTGGCGGCAGATCGTCTCACCCACAACACCTTCCGTGAACTGCCACGGCATTTGCACGCGGGTGATCTTGTGGTGGTGAACAATTCGGCGACGCTGGCCGCAGCGGTAGACAGCACTCTCGACGGCATGCCGGTCACACTGCATCTGTCCACCTGGCTCAACGCGCCTGTCGACGGGGCGAGCGGGCCACCGGACACCTTCGGCGGTTGCGACGGACTGTGGGTAGTGGAGGTGCGCACCCGCGAGCGAACGCCCTATTCGCGTGACCTCCATCCGGGCAATGAGATTCAGCTTCCGGAGGGCGCCACCGCCACCCTGCGTGAACCCTGGCTGCCGGGTGCGCGCCGACTCTGGATCGCCGAACTGAGCGCCGAACCCACCTGGCTGCTCGCGACCCACGGCTATCCGATCACCTATTCGTATGTGCCACAACGTTGGTCGCCGTCGTACTACACGACCGTCTTCGGCCGGATTCCGGGCAGCGCCGAAATGCCGAGTGCGGCACGTCCGTTCACGCAAAGCCTGGTGCTCGATCTGGTGACCTCAGGTGTCGCGATCGCGCCGATCACCCTGCACACCGGGGTCTCCTCACCCGAGGCGGGCGAACCTCCGAGCCCGGAGCGGTTCGCGGTACCGGCGGCTACCGCACGTCTGGTGAACGACACCAAGGCGGCGGGTGGGCGCGTTATCGCGGTCGGCACCACGGTGACGCGAGCGTTGGAGACCACCGCCGACCACAACGGAAACGTGCATCCGGCCCGGGGGTGGACCGAACTGGTCCTCGGTCCGCGACACCCCGCCCGGGTGGTCGACGGCATCATCACCGGCTGGCACGCACCCGGCGCATCCCATCTGGAGCTACTCATTGCGGTCGCGGGCGAGGCCACAGTCCACCAGGCGTATGCCACCGCCCTCGACACCGAATACCTCTGGCACGAATTCGGCGACAGCGCCCTCCTCTTCAACACCCCCCGCAGCTGAATCCACCCGATGCCGACCGCCGAGGGTAGTCGAATGGCGGCGGGTCGGCCCGCAGGGAACCACCATTCGACTACTCTCGGCGGGCGTTGGTGTTAGGAGGGGGTGATGCTGATGGTGGAGTCGAGTTGGCCGCCGACTTCGATTCGGCCGCATTTGCCGTTGCTGAGGTCGAGGTGGGCGGTTCTGGTTTTGGTTCGGCTCTTCTGGATGGTGGTGTCGACGATGACCTGGACCTTGCCTACCGAGCACACCTTCACGAGCGCGGGCGAGCCGTCGAAACTGTAGGTGCCGCCACTCTGGCAGGTGTTGGTCTCGTCGTGGAAGAAGATCCGGGCGGTACCGTCCGGACAGGGCGCCTCGGCGGCAGCTTGCGGCGGTCCGAGCACGACCAGCGGGCCGAGTGCCAGCGCGGCCGCGACAGAGCTGCGGGCCACTAGACGACTAATCGTCAGTTCCATCGTTGAATCCCTCATCAGTACATTTCCGGCAGATGCCAGCGGGTAGCCGCGGCGCCTGCATGATAACGCGTGACGTGCGCATTTGTCCGGCGGAAGCCTCCTGAGCGACGTCTGTCCAGGGCGGTGAAGCGGGTGCGGTGTCGCGGTGCGCCAGGCGAACCGACAGGATGGCGGGATGCTGCGCAGTTTTCAGGTGACGAATCACAGATCGCTGGCCGAACGGCAGGACTTGCGTTTGAGCCGGGGGAGCGGACCGGTCGCGGTGCCGGTGACGGCGGTGCACGGTGCGAGTGCCGCGGGCAAGACGAGCTTGATCGACGCGCTGGGGCAGATGCGCGATGCGGTGTTGCATTCGGTGACCGGCTGGGATCCCTACGCGGGACCGGTACGCGCACCGCACCGCGGATTCCCGGATCGCCCTTCGGAATTCGTGGCGAGTTTCGTCGCGGAGGGCGTGCCGTACACCTATGGGTTCCGCCTGGACAGCGCGGATGTGACGGCCGAGTGGCTCTACACGCATCCGCGCTCGCGCAAGCGAATCGTGTTCGAGCGCAACGGCGAACAGATCAAGATCGGTCCGATGTTCGAGGCCGCGCGCTACGGTATCGCCGGATTGTTGCCGCTGGTGCGGCCGAATGCGTTGCTGCTCAGTCTGGCCGGGCAGATGTATGCCGAGGCGCTGGTGCCCGCGTATCGGTGGTTCTCCGCGATGCTCGAAGTGCAGCACGGCGCGACGGATGCCACGGCGGTCGCGCATCGCCTCGGCAGTCATCTGTCCGCGGCACCGGACCATGCGGTGCGACTGCTCATGCTGCTGCGCACCGCCGAACTCGGCATTACCGATCTGCTGATCGCCGAGCCGGACCCGATGTACGCCGACTATCTGCGCGAACTCGACGCCGACATTGCGGGGACCGCCAAACAGGTGGAGTTGTGTGCGACCTCGCCAGCGCATGCTGACCAGTTGCTGCGGGAGAACGGCATCACCGAGGTCATGCTCGAACGCGAGCTGAGCAATCTGAAGGCCGCGCGCGATGCCCTCTACACCCGGATGGTCGAGCGTCGCGGCGTCGGCCTCGGACTGGTGCACGCTGGCATCGAGTCCGCCTTCGACATCACCGACGAATCCGCCGCCGCCCTCTCGATGCTGCGCTTGCTGCCGACCATGCTCGACGCACTGGACTCCGGCCGGGTGCTCGCGATCGACGATATCGGCGCGCACCTGCCGGTCGAGGAGACCGATCGGCTGATCCAGCTCTTCCAGAATCCGGAGACCAATTCCCGTGGCGCGCAACTGATCTTCACCACGAACAATCGGTCGCTGATCGATCGCGCGAACGGTCGCTCCCAGCGCACCCGCACCGCGGTCTGGCAGATCCGCCGCACCGATCACGGCACCAGCGAGCTCGCCTCGCTGTAGTCCGTGTCCTCAGGGCACATGAGCCATCGAGCGCTGCAAGTTGGCGTGTCGCGTTGCCAGTGCTGCGGTTTATGTGTCCGGACTAGCGCAGGTGGCGTGGTGCAACTCCAAGATGCTCGCGAGCACCTGCGCCGGACGT
>NZ_BDBY01000385.1 GCF_001613225.1 Nocardia pseudovaccinii NBRC 100343 | reverse complement strand
CCCACGCCGCGGTTCCGCGCGCTCGGCGCGCTGGGTCGCACGCCGCGAACGCTCGGCCGCGAGTACCTCGTCGTGATCTTCGTCGGTATAGCGCGGAATGACCGTGGTGTCGTCGTCGTAGTCCTCCCATGCCTGGTCGTTTCGCCGGTAACGCCGCTCAGCCTCGCGCTGACGGAAACGTTCCTCGGCTCGCGCCCATCGATCCGTCATGCACCGTCTCCGGAATCAGACGCCGCTTCGGCCGACTTCAACACCGCACTCCGTTCGTCCAACCATCCCTGCAGGATCGCTACGGCGGCCGCCTGATCGATCACCTGCCGCTGGCCACGCGCGCGAACTCCACTGTCCCGCAATGCACGTGCAGCTGACACCGTAGTCAAACGTTCGTCGGAAAGTCGGATAGGCACGGGCGCTATGACTGCGCGCAAACGTTCCGCGAACACCATTGCCGCGTCAGCTGCGGTCCCCTTTTCCCCGCGCAATGTCCGTGGCAGACCGACGATGACCTCGACTGCCTCGTATTCCCGCACAATTTCGGCAATTCTGGAAATGTCGCTTGCCGGTCCGGACGCGCGCTTATTCGGCTTCGCGCGCGCCACCGTTTCCACGGGTGTGGCGAGCATGCCGTCGGGGTCGCTGGAGGCGACCCCGATTCGGACACTGCCGACATCGATGCCGATCCGTCTGCCGCGGCCGGGATCGGTGTCGGGTGAGGGACGATGACTCTCCGAGTCGCCCATCACCCGGCGAGTTCAGCCACCCGGGCACGGACCGAGGCCAGACCGACTTCGATACCCGAGGGGTCCGAACCGGCGCCCTGCGCCATCTCCGGCTTGCCGCCGCCGCGACCGGAAATGCTCGGGCCGAAGCTGGCGACCAGGTCTCCGGCCTTGAAGCCGAGATCCTGCGCGCTCTTGTTGACCGTAACGACGAAGGGCACCTTGCCATCGGCATTGCCGAGCAGTACGACCACCGCAGGCTCGGTGCCGAACCGGCCGCGGATATCGGTGGCGAGGGTGCGCAGGTCACCGGCGGTGACACCGTCAGGTGCGGCCGCGGCCACCAGCAGCACGCTACCGACCCGCTCGGCCTCGTCCACGAACTCGGCCGCCGAAGCGAGCACCGTGGCGATCTTGGTGCGCTCGAGCTCCTTCTCGGCCACCTTCAGCCGCTCCACGAGCTGCTCGACGCGCGCGGGCACCTCCTCCGAAGGCACCTTCAGCGAGGACGCGACACCGGCCAGCAGCGCACGCTCCTTCGCCAGATACTTATATGAGTCCAGGCCGACGAAGGCCTCCACACGTCGCTTACCGGAACCGATCGCCGATTCACCGAGCACGGTGATCGGGCCGATCTGTGAGGAATGCTGTACGTGCGTACCACCGCACAGCTCCATCGAGAACGGTCCGCCGATCTCCACCACGCGCACCTCGTCGCCGTAATTCTCGCCGAACAGCGCGAGCGCGCCCATCTGCTTGGCCTTGGGCAGATCGGTGACGAAGGTGTTCACGGGGAAGTCCGAGCCGACCGCGTCATTGGAGACGGCCTCGATATCGGCCTTCTGCTGTTCGGAGAGCTGGCCCTGCCAGTTGAAGTCGAAGCGCAGATAGCCGGGCTTGTTCAGCGAACCGGCCTGCACCGCGTTCGGGCCGAGCACCTGCCGCAGCGCGGCATGCACCATATGTGTGCCGGAGTGGCCCTGGGTGGCGCCATGGCGCCATGCCGGATCGGCCTGGGCGAGTACGACATCGCCCTCGGTGATCTGGCCCTGTTCGACCGTGGTCTTGTGCACCCACAACTTCTTGGCGATCTTCTGCACATCGTTGACGCGCAGCTTGAGGCCCTGCGCCGTAATGGTGCCGCGATCGGCGATCTGACCACCGGACTCCGCATACAGCGGGCTGCGGTCCAGGATCACCTCGACGTCCTGGCCGATGGTGGCGGTCGGCACCCGGACACCGTCGGCGATCAGCGCGAGGACGTGCGCCTCGGAGGTCAGCTCGTCGAAACCGGTGAATTCCGTTGCGCCGCGGTCGACCAACTCCTTGTAGATGGACAGGTCGGCATGTCCGTGCTTGCGCGCCTGCGCATCCTCCTTGGCCATCTTCCGCTGCTCGGCCATCAGCGAGCGGAAGCCCTCCTCGTCGACCGACAGTCCGGCCTCGGCCGCCATCTCCAGGGTCAGCTCGATCGGGAAGCCGTAAGTGTCGTGCAGTTTGAAGGCGTCCGAACCCGGAATCGTCTTGCCACCCTTGGCCGCGACCTCATCGACGGCATCGGCGAACAGCCGGGAGCCCGTATTGAGCGTCTTGAGGAACGCGGTCTCCTCACCCACCGCGACATTCTCGATCCGTGCGAAGTCGGTGGCCAGTTCCGGATACGACGGCGACATCAGCTCGCTGACGACCTTCATGAATTCGCCGATCACCGGCTTGTCCGCGCCGAGCAGCCGGGCCGAGCGCACGATGCGGCGCAGCAGGCGGCGCAACACATAGCCACGGCCCTCGTTGCCCGGGTTGACGCCGTCGGCGATCAGCATGGCCGAGGTGCGGGCGTGGTCGGCGATGACGCGGAAGCGGCGGTCGTCTTCGTGTTCGACACCGTAGGACCGGCCGGTCAGCTCCTCGGCCTTATCGATGATCGGGCGAAGCAGGTCGGTTTCGTAGACGTTGTCGACGCCCTGCAGCAACAGCGCGATGCGCTCGACGCCCATGCCGGTATCGATATTCTTCTTGGGCAGCGATCCGACCGGCGGGTAGCCGAGCTTGGGGCTCTGCTCACCGCGGATGTCCTGCATGAAGACCAGATTCCAGATCTCCAGGTAGCGGTCCTCGTCGGCGACCGGGCCGCCGTCCCTACCGTATTCGGGGCCGCGGTCGTAGTAGATCTCCGAACACGGGCCGCCCGGGCCGGGCACACCCATATCCCAGTAATTGTCCTTGCCGTCGCGGAACTGGATCCGCTCCTTCGGGATGCCCGCGACCCGGTGCCAGATCTCGGCGGCCTCCGGATCGGATTCGTAGGCCGTCACCCAGATCCGCTCGGGATCGAAGCCGTAGCCGCCGTCCTCCTGCGACTTGCTGATCAACTCCCAGGCGAGGGTGATGGCGCCCTCCTTGAAGTAGTCACCGAAGGAGAAGTTGCCCGCCATCTGGAAGAAGGTGTTGTGCCGGGTGGTGACGCCGACCTCTTCGATATCACCGGTGCGGACGCATTTCTGCACACTGGTCGCGCGCGGGAACGGCGGCGCTTCCTGACCCAAGAAATACGGCTTGAACTGAACCATGCCCGCGTTGACGAACAACAGGGTCGGGTCGGCCAGGATCAGCGAGGCACTAGGCACCTCGGTGTGTCCGGCACGGACAAAATGGTCCAGGAATCGCCGTCGGATCTCGTGGGTCTGCACAGATATCCAGCCTACCGGTGCCCCGCATCCCCATTTTCAGCGACCGGTTGGTCCACCTCCGCCGACGGGGCCGACCCGGAACCGGTCTGCGGCGAAGTGAGCGTTTATCGTCCGCGGACGATTCTGCGCAGCTTCTCGACGCGGCGTTGGATATCGCGTTCGACGCCGTGATCAGTCGGGGTGTAGTAGTCGCGGCCGACGATTTCGTCGGGTGGATACTGTTGGGCGAGTACGCCGTCCGGGTCGTCGTGCGGGTATTTGTAGCCCTGGGCGTTGCCGAGGGCGGCGGCTCCCGCGTAGTGGCCGTCGCGCAGATGTGCCGGGACCACGCCCGCCTTACCTGCCGAAATGTCGGCGAGGGCGGCGCCGAGCGCGGCGGGCACGGCACCGGATTTGGGGGCCGTGGCCAGATGAATCGTCGCGTGGGTCAGGGTGAGTTGGGCCTCGGGCATGCCGATCAGCTGCACGACGTGCGCGGCCGCGACCGCGGTCTGCAGCGCCATCGGATCGGCCATGCCGATATCCTCACTCGCCGAAATCACCAAGCGGCGGGCGATGAAGCGCGGATCCTCACCCGCGCTGAGCATGCGGGCCAGGTAGTGCAGTGCCGCATCGACATCCGAGCCGCGAATGGATTTGATGAAGGCGCTCACCACGTCGTAGTGCTGGTCACCGGCACGGTCGTAGCGCACGGCCGCCTTGTCCACACTGGCCTCGACCAGATCCACATCGACGGTGCCGTCCGACGAGGATTCCGCCGATGCCTCCAGCGCGGTGAGCGCCCGGCGCGCGTCACCGCCCGCGATCCGCACAATGTGCTCGAGCGCCGCCTCGGTCACCGTGTACGCGCCGCCGTAACCACGCGGATCCGCGAGCGCACGATCGAGCACCAGCCGGATATCGGCAGTGGTGAGCGACTGCAATTGCAGTACCAGCGAGCGCGACAGCAGCGGCGAGACCACCGAGAACGACGGATTCTCGGTTGTCGCGCCGACCAGCAGCACGATCCGGTTCTCCACCGCGGCCAGCAACGCGTCCTGCTGTGTCTTGGAGAAGCGGTGCACCTCATCGATGAACAGCACGGTTTGCTCGCCCGCGGTGAGGCGGCGGCGGGCCACATCGATGACCGCGCGCACTTCCTTCACCCCGGCCGACAAGGCCGACAGCGCCTCGAAGCGCCGACCCGTGGCCTGCGAAATCAGCGACGCCAGTGTCGTCTTGCCGGTTCCCGGCGGTCCGTACAGCAGCACCGACGCCGCGCCGGAACCCTCGATCAACCGCCGTAGCGGCGAGCCGGGCCCGAGCAGATGCTGTTGGCCGACCACCTCGTCCAATGTCGCGGGCCGCATCCGCACCGCCAGCGGCGCACCGGCATCGCGGCGCACCACACTGTCGATGGAGTGTCCGGTCGGCACCTCGTCGCCGGGCACGTCGAATAAGCCTTCGCTCACACCGAGCACGTTACCGAGGAGCACCGACAGCTCCGGGTCGTGTGCCGATTTGCCTCGCCGACCGTGCATCGGCTGTGATCGCAGCCGTGGCTGAAAACGTCGTCGTTCCGGATTCCGAGCCTTTCGCTCGACGCACTCTGCTCAAGGGTGGTGCCGTGGCGACTGTCGCCGGATTCGCGGTCGCCACGCCCGCACGCGCCGAGGGACCGGTATTCCGTCACGGCGTCGCCTCGGGTGATCCGCTGCCGAGCGGCGTGATCATCTGGACTCGTGTCACCGTTTCCGACGACGCGACGCCCGGTTCCGGCATCGGCGTATCCGCCGCGGTGCGCTGGGAACTTGCCGCCGATGAGCGCTTCGCATCCGTGATCGCATCCGGAATGGCCACGGCCACAGCGGATTACGATCACACAGTCAAGATCGATGTGACCGATCTGCGGCCAGGCAGCGCGTACTTCTACCGCTTCACCGCATTCGGCGTGCACTCCCCCGTCGGCCGCACCCGAACGGCTCCGGCCACTTCCGCGGCGATCGATCGCCTGCGCTTCGGCGTGGTGTCCTGCTCGAACTGGGAGGCAGGATACTTCGGCGCGTACCGGCATCTGGCCGATCGCACCGACCTCGACGCGATCGTGCACCTCGGCGACTACATCTACGAATACGGCCGCGGCAAATATGGCGGGCGCAGCGGCGCGGTGCGTCCGCACGAGCCCGCCGATGAGATTGTCACCCTGGCCGACTATCGCATTCGGCACGCGCAGTACAAGACCGATCCGGATCTGCTCGCGCTACACGCGCGGGTGCCGTTCATCTGCACCTGGGATGATCACGAATTCGCGGACAATGCCTGGTCCGGCGGTGCGAACAACCACGATCCGGCCGCCGAGGGCGACTGGCAGCAGCGTCGCGCCGCCTCGGCCCGCGCCTATCTCGATTGGATGCCGGTCCGGGCGAGCAGTTCGGGGGCCGACGTCCAGATCTATCGACGGCTGCGTTTCGGCAACCTCGCCGAGTTGTCCATGCTCGACCTGCGCAGCTACCGCGATCAGGAGGTCGAACCGGTCGCGGGCTGGCGCGCGGTCGACAACCCGGCGCGCACCATCACCGGCAAGGCTCAAATGGATTGGCTCACTGCCGGTTTGGCGTCCGCGCCGGTGCAGTGGAAGCTCGTCGGCAATTCGGTGATGATCGCGCCGCTGGTGTTCCCGCCGCTGGAACCGGCGACCACGGAGGCCATCACGACCATGGTGGGTGTGCCGCGCTCCGGCGTTCCCGCCAATGCCGACCAGTGGGACGGCTACACCGCCGACCGTCGCACACTGTTCCAGTCGATCACCGACCAGCAGGTCGGCGACGTCGTCTTCCTGACCGGCGATATCCACTCCTCGTGGGCCGCCGACCTGCCCGTCGACCCGGCGAACTATCCGGGTGGGCCGACGGTGGGCGCGGAATTCGTGGTCCCGTCGGTGACCTCGTCGAGTCTCGGCGAGCTGCTGAAGGCGCCGCCGCGCACGGTCGCTGTCACCGTCGAGGAGTCCGTCAAGGGGGTGAATCGGCATCTGCGGTACGTCGAGATGGAGTCGCACGGCTACGGCGTCCTGGAGGTCACCCCGGCGCAGGCGCAGATGGACTGGTTCTATGTCACCGATGTCGCCGATCCCGATTCCGGCGTCCGTCACGGTGCTTCGTTCGCCGTTCGTTCGGGTGGACGCGTCGAGCCACGCCCGGGACCGGTCGCCTGATCGCTCGGGCAGGTCCGCATCAGCACGACTTGCGAGACTCCACGCGATTCCAGGAGCAGAATTTTTCTCGCGCAAGGTTGTCGATTTCCGTCGAGCTCGATCGTCGGAACGAATACGACGGCCCGATCGGCGGGCCGGCGCAACCCGAAGGAGCGAGATCATGAGCCAGTACCTGGTGCTGATTTACGAGGACGAAAACGCGTACGCGACCGCATCGGAGCAGGTCATGGGTGAGGTCTATCAGGCGCACGTGACCTTCCAGGAGATCGCGGGCGACGCCGTGCAGGGCGGCAACGCACTCCAGCCGACCGCCACCGCCACCGCCATCCGGCAGAAGGACGACGGCGATTTCACCGTGACCGACGCCCCGTTCGCCGAGGCCAAGGAGGCGCTCGGCGGCTACTACCTGATCGAGGCCGCGGATCTGGACGCCGCGATCGCAGTGGCCAAGCAGGTGCCCGCCCGATTCGGCGGCGTCGAGGTGCGACCGATCATGACCTTCGACTAGCCCTGTGCCGATCGATACCGAGGCGGCTGCCGCCGTCGACCAGGCGCACCGTCGCGAATGGGCCTTCGTGCTCGCCGCGACGGTGCGGCTGGTCCGCGATTTCGACCTCGCCGAGGAATGCGTGCAGGACGCCTACACGCGGGCACTCACCGAGTGGGCCGCGCACGGCGTTCCCGCCAAGCCCGGCGCCTGGCTGACCACCGTCGCCCGCCGCCGCGGCCTCGACCTGCTGCGCCGCGATTCGACCATGCAGCGCGCACTGCCCACGCTGATCACCGACCAGGCCGACGACACCGCCGATCTCGCACTCGCGGAACTGGATTCGGCATCGGCCATTCCCGACGACCGGTTGCGCCTGATCAGCACCTGCTGCCACCCGGCACTGGCCCGCGAGGCCCGGGTGGCGCTGACCCTGCGTCTGGTCTGCGGTGTCACCACCGCCGAGGTCGCCCGCGCCTTCCTCACCAGCGAATCGACCATGGCGGCCCGAATCACGCGCGCCAAGAAGAAGATTGCGGTGGCGCGCATTCCGTATCGGGTGCCGTCGGTGCGCGAACTCCCGGACCGGCTGGATGCCATCTGTGCCGTCATCCACCTGCTGTTCACCACCGGTCACACCGCGCCGTCGGGTGACGCGCTGGTGCGTGCCGATCTGGTCGATCGGGCACTCCAACTTGCGCGAATGATGCATGCGCTCGTCCCGGACGACCCTTCCGTCACCGGCCTCCTGGCCCTGATCCTGCTCACCGACGCGCGCCGCGCCGCCCGAGTGGATACCGAAGGGCGCCTGTGCACTCTCGAACACCAAGACCGCTCCCGCTGGGATCGCGCGGCTATCACCGAGGGTATTGCCTTGGTGAAAACCGCTCTGCCACATACGGATCGGTATACCCTGCAGGCGGCTATCGCCGCCGTCCACGACGAGGCACCGTCCTGGGCGGAAACCGACTGGCGTGAGATCACCGGTCTGTACGTACTCCTGCTCCGGATCTGGCCCGCACCAGTGGCGCGCCTCAATCACGCGGTAGCAGTGGGCCTTTCCGGCAATCCGAGCCGAGCGCTCGCCCTCCTCGACGCGCTCGCCGCCGAACCGTCCCTCGCCACCTACGGCTACCTCGAAGCCTCCCGCGCGGCCTTCCTGACCCAATTGGGCCGCACCACCGAAGCCGCCCGAGCCTACGAATCCGCTCTACTCCTAACCGAAAACACCATAGAGCGAGCCCACCTCGAATCCCACCTATCCGACCTCACCCGCTGACCCCACTCGAGACTTCTCGCCGACGGTAGTCAAAGGGTGGTTGCCGTCGGCATGCCGACCCACCATTTCACTACCTTCGATGGCGAGAACCGCGACGCTGGAGTTTGGTTTCCTCGACCCGACCGAGGCGGGTGGACCCGAAAATCTATTCCGACCAGCGCTCTTCGAGCATGGCCGACACATCCTCGGCGAAATCCCCGACCGCGTCGTCACCGGTGCAGCGCGCGTCTTCGGCCAGGGCGGCCCAGCGATTGATCAGGGCTTCCGAGCGCGGAACGGAGAGGCCGTGTTCGCGGGCGGCGGCGATGCGGGTGTGGTCGGCGGGCAGGAACCAGTAGGTGGTGAGCCAGACCCAGATGAGGCGGGCTTCCAGGATGCGTTCGGCGAGTACGGCGTCGTCGGCCAGGGCGGGCCAGACGCCGACGACCTCGGCGCGCCACGCTTCGACCATTTGCTTGGCGCGCTCGCGGGACAGTTCGAAGTCGCACAGGCAGCCGGGGAAGGACACCAGCGCGTAGGCGATGTCGAGAGTGGCGTCGCGGTAGCCGCCCCATTCGTAGTCGAGGAAGCGTGCGCCCTCTTCGTTGAGGATGACGTTGTCCGGGCACAGGTCCGAGGGGCTGAATGCGCGGAAGCGACCCGCGGAGAACAGGCGATTGCCTCGAACGATCCGCTCGGCGATCTCACCGGGCACCTCGATACCGAGTTCACGCTGCAGCATGCCGGGCACCTCGGAGATGGCGGCCTCGGCCTGTTGCGCGATGCCGTCGACCCGGTGCACCACATCCACCCGGCGCAGCAGGGCGACAAAATCCGCTTCGCGCCCGACGGTTGCCGCATGCATCCGGCCCAGCGCCTGCGCGAAGGCCATGAGCGCGTTGCGCGTCGCCGGTTCCGCACCGGATTGCAGCACCTGCGTCATCCGGGCGTTCTCCCCGAGATCACTCAGGACGAGCAGCCGGTCCGGGAGGCTGTGCGCGATCAGGTATGCGCCCGGTCGCTGTTCGCGGCTGAGCGCGGTAGTGAACTGATACGACACGGCCTCGCGTAGAAACGCGGAGTCGATGCTGGCGACACCGGGCGCTAGACCACCCGTCGTGCGGTCCGCCGCGGATCCGCGAACCTGCTTGACGATGAGCGTCCGGGGCAGGGAGAAGGCGTTCTCTGAAACACGCACGCGTAGGACCGTCGTCCTACCACTACCGCTGAGTTCCATCGGATCGCTCAGCTTTACCGGAGCACCCATTCGCTTTGTGAGCAACTGCTGTGCTGCGGACACGACTTCGGCGGCGCGTTCGGCCAATAGTGCGGTCATCGCTAATCAAGCTACTCGCACCGGGTCACTTCTAGCGAGCGGTTACACAACCTTTCCGCGTCGTTCGGCGTGTCTGCGTCAAGGTTGCGGAACGGGCGCTGGTTGCTTGACACCATTGCGGCTGTCCGGTTTTCTCATCGTCAACTGCCGTGCGCCACACCGCAAACCAGTTGCGTCGAAAGGTCTGCAGACAATGTCCGACTCACCGTCGCCCAAGCCGAACGAACCAACTGGCTCGCCCGAACCGAGCGGCGGCGCGCCCGACGAAGGTGACAGCGAACAGTTCGCCGCCCGTCCGGGTCAGCACGAAAGCCCCGATCCGCAACCGACGGAACCCAGCACCGGACACAGTAGGCACGAGATGGCCGGACCCGCGGGCTACCCACAGTTCGAGGGTCCAGGCGCGGCGCAGTACGGCAGTGAACCCGTGGAGCCGCCACCGCCGGTCGGCGCGCCCGGACAACCAGGACAGCCGAGCTACGGCCCACCGGGAACTGGTCCCGGCTGGGCGCATCCTGCAACGATGCCTCCTGGCACCACGCCGCCCGGAGCTGCCGCAACGCCTGCTGGAGCGGTCCCTCCGGGCGCAATGCAACCCGGCTTCGATCCGGCTGGCGCAGCAGCACCCGGCACCGGCACCATACCCCCCGGTGCTGTACCTCCCGGCGCAACGCAACCCGGCTTCGATCCGGCTGGCACGATGCCGCCCCCCGGCGCAATGCCTCCGGGCGCTCAGCCCGGCGCGCCGACCTACGGCTACCAATCCGCCCCCGGCGTGCCGACGACCCTCGATGTCGGCAATGCCCTGAGCTACGGCTGGGAGAAGTTCCGCGCGAATTTCGGCCCCTGGCTGGCCGTTACCGCGATCGGCGTGATCATCTATCTCGCCTTCGTGCTCATCGTCCAGGCCGTGCAACCGAATTCGCTGTTCAGTCTGTTGCTGATCTTCCTCGCGGTCATGGTCGCGATCTGGCTGCTGCAGGCCGCCATGATCCGCGGCGCTCTTTATGAAACCGACGGCAACAAACCAACTTTCGCGTCCTACTTCCATTTCGTGAATGCGGGCAATGTCCTCTTGACAGCACTGCTCGCCTTCACACTCACCTGGATCGGCGCCGCGCTGTGCTTCGTGCCCGGTCTGATCGCCGGATTCCTGTGCATGTTCTCGCTGCACTTCGTCGTCGACCAAGAGCAGGGTCCGTTCGATGCGATCAAGTCCAGCGCGACGCTGGTCATCGCCAATATCGGGCAGGTGCTGCTACTCGGCCTCGCCGTACTGGTCATCACCTTCGTCGCCACCCTGCTGTGTGGCTTCGGCCTGCTGGTCGCCGGACCGGTGTGCACGATCGCGGTGACCTACGCCTACCGGGCACTCACCGGCGGCACCGTGTCCGTGTCCTAGCCTCCGGTGCGCTGGGCGCGTCCGCTCCCAGCGCACCGGCTCATCGGCCCCGCAACAGAATCAGCGGTCACTTCGAGGGCAGTGACCGCATCCACCACCACTGCTTGAACCGGGCGATCGGTCCCCCTTCGCTACCGGCACGCGGTCGCAGCGCCAGCACGAGCACCCCGGCCGCGACGATGCCCGCCAGGTTCACCGCGAGCTGCCCCGCCGACATGAATGCGATATGCCACGCCCCCAGAGTTGCCGCGATTACCGCGAATCCGGCCGCGGGCACGGTGGTCACCGAGATGAACACCCCGACCAGTGCCGCCGATTTCGCGGTGACCACCGCCAGCATCCCCGCCGCACCAGCCAACAGCGCAACCACCAGTGAGAACGGCCCGACCTCATAAATGAAGTCGACATTCTCGATGGTTTCCACACCGGTCACCGTGATCCAGCCGAACTGCTCCCACAGCAAGGTCGCCAATAGCGTGATGACCATCGCCACCGGAAATGCCACCAGCAGCGCGACCGCCGATTTTCGGGCGAGCTGGAAATCGCGCCGCCACAGCCCCACCGAAAAGGCTGCCAGTGGCCCGAATTCCGGCCCGACCACCATCGCGCCGACGATCGTCACCGGTGAGTCGGTGGCCACGCCGACGGCCGCGAGCAGGCAGGCAATGGTGAGGAAGGCGACGAAGGTCAGCGTCAGCGCGGACTCCTCATGGGTCTGGGCGAGCAGTTCCTCCCACACCACCGCATCGGTCGGATCGCCCGGAGCCTCCTCGATCGCCCGCTCACCAGCATCGGAGATCACCGTCTCGACGGGGCCGAGCGTGATGCCACCGGTGTGCTTGATGCCCAGCATGGTCAGATCGGCGAGCACATCATTGGCAGCCTCACGCGCGACATCGGCCTGGATGAGATCACCGACGGGCTCGACGGCGACACCGCGCGCCAGCGTCACATGCGTGACGCCCGGGTCGGCACTCAGCACCGCCATCACTTTGTCGGTGAGTTCGGGCGGGCTGATCATGCGCAAGTGCAGCACAGGAACCCCTTGTGGTCAGCATCCATGAAACTGACCAGAAAGTACCGTTCCAGCGGCAGCCCGCGCTATTCCGAAGCGCGACCCGCGTCGCCGCCCTCGTCCTTCTTCTTCTCCGGTTTGAAGTCCAGTCCCGCTTCTTTACGCTGCTGCGCGGTGATCGGCGCGGGCGCATCGGTCAGCGGATCCACACCGCCGCCGGTCTTCGGGAAGGCGATGACCTCACGGATCGAATCCATGCCAGCCAGCAGCGCGGTGATCCGGTCCCAGCCGAAGGCGATGCCGCCGTGCGGCGGGGCGCCATAGGAGAACGCGTCGAGCAGGAAGCCGAACTTCTCCTGCGCCTCGTCGTGCCCGATGCCCATCACCTTGAAGACTCGCTCCTGCACATCGCGGCGATGGATACGGATGCTGCCACCGCCGATCTCGTTGCCGTTGCAGACGATGTCGTAGGCGTAGGCCAGCGCCGAGCCGGGGTCGGTGTCGAAGGTGTCCAGCGACTCCGGCTTGGGCGAGGTGAACGCGTGGTGCACCGCGGTCCACGCCGAATGGCCAAGTGCCACATCGCCACTCGCGGTCGCCTCGGCGGCGGGTTCGAACATCGGCGCATCCACGATCCACACGAACGCCCACGCGTTCTCATCGATCAGACCGCACTTGCGCGCGATCTCGCCACGCGCCGCACCGAGCAGCGCGCGCTGCGCTTTGGCCGGACCGGCGGCGAAGAACACACAGTCACCCGGTACCGCGCCGACATGCTTGGCCAGGCCCTCGCGCTCGGATTCGCTGAGGTTCTTGGCGACCGGACCGCCGAGCGTGCCGTCTTCCTGCACCAGCACATACGCCAGCCCCTTGGCGCCGCGCTGCTTGGCCCACTCCTGCCACGCGTCGAGCTGACGCCGCGGCTGACTCGCGCCACCGGGCATCACGACCGCGCCAACGTACTCCGCCTGGAACACCCGGAACGGGGTCTCCTTGAAGTACTCGGTGCATTCGGTGATCTCGACACCGAAGCGCAGGTCCGGCTTATCGCTACCGAAGCGGCGCATCGCCTCCGCATAGGTCATATGCGGAATCGGGAACGGGATCTCATAGCCGACCAGCTTCCACAGCGCCTCCAGGATCTCTTCGGCGACGAGGATCACGTCCTCCTGGCGCACGAAGCTCATCTCGAGGTCGAGCTGGGTGAATTCGGGCTGGCGGTCGGCACGGAAGTCCTCGTCGCGATAGCAGCGTGCGATCTGGTAGTACCGCTCGACACCGGCGACCATCAGCAGCTGCTTGAACAGCTGCGGGCTCTGCGGCAGCGCGTAGAAGCTGCCCGGCTGAAGGCGCGCTGGCACCAGGAAGTCGCGGGCGCCCTCGGGCGTCGAGCGGGTCATCGTCGGGGTCTCGACCTCGACGAATTCATGATGGGCCAGCACCGCACGGGCGGCCGCGTTGACCTTCGACCGCAGCCGGATGGCCTTACCCGGCGCCTCGCGGCGCAGGTCGAGGTAGCGGTACTTGAGGCGGGCCTCGTCACCGGGCTGCTCGTCGAGCTGGAACGGCAGCGGTGCACTCTCGTTGAGCACCTCGAGTTCACTGACGTTGACCTCGATGGAACCGGTCGGCAGCTCCGGGTTCTCGTTGCCGTCGGGCCGCTGCTCGACCACACCGGTGACCCGCACGCAGAATTCGGCGCGCAGTTTGTGCGCCTGCGCCGCGGGCTCGCCCTCGCGGAACACCGCCTGCGCCACACCCGACGCATCGCGCAGATCGATGAAGATCACGCCACCGTGGTCACGACGCCGGGCCACCCAGCCGGTGAGGGTGACGGTCTGACCGGCGTGCTCGCTTCGCAGCGAACCAGCCAAGTGGGTGCGCAGCACGGGATTCCTTTCGACGAATGTGACACCGGTAGGGCGATCCGGTGCGGTTGCCATCGTAGTGAGACACATATCCCGAGAGGAAACCGATATCGCCGCCCCGCGTGCGAAGCTGTATCGGCAGGGTATGACCGAGGCGTTTTGGACACGAGAAAGCGAAGCAGATGACCTTCAACGAAGGCCTCCAGATCGACCCGGATCGGGCTTCTTCCGGCGGTGGACCCGGGATGGGCGGCAAGCTCGCCCTCGGCGGTGGTGCTGGTGGTCTCATCCTGCTGGTAATCGGCCTGTTGCTCGGTGGGGATCCAAGTTCGCTGCTCGGACAGTTGAACGGCAGCGAGAGCAGCACTGTGCAGCCCGGCACCGCGGGCACGCCCGCGCACTGCAAGACCGGCGCGGACGCCAATAAGTACGTCGACTGCCGGGTGGTGCTCACCGCACAGAGCCTCGACGCGGTGTGGGCGGCACAGCTGCCACAGCAGACCGGCAAGAAGTATTCGAAGCCGAAGCTGGTGCTGTTCTCCGGCGCGGTCTCGACCGGTTGTGGCAATGCGACCAGCGCGGTCGGCCCGTTCTACTGCCCCGCCGACCGGACCGCCTACTTCGACACCGCCTTCTTCCAGGAACTGGTCGACCGCTTCGGTTCCAGCGGCGGCCCGCTCGCTCAGGAGTACGTGGTGGCGCACGAGGTCGGCCACCACATCCAGAATCTGCTCGGCGATATCGGTCGGGCCCAGCAGGATCCGCGCGGACCGGAATCCGGCGCGGTGCGCACCGAACTCCAGGCCGACTGCTACGCGGGCATCTGGGCCCACTTCGCCGACAAACAGCCCGCCCCCGGCAGCGATCAACCCTTCCTGAAACCTCTGTCCGACAACGATATCCGTGACGCTCTCTCCGCCGCGTCCGCCGTCGGCGACGACCGGATCCAGCGTGCCGCCCAGGGACGCGTCAACCCGGAGGCCTGGACCCACGGTTCCTCGGACCAACGCCAGAAATGGTTCCTCACCGGCTACAAAACCGGTCAGGTCCAGGCGTGCGACACGTACTCGGCCTCCGACCTGAACAACCCGTCGGCCTTACGCTGATCACCGACGGATGATCGATAATCGAGGCCAGTTGGACTGTGGCACAGCGTAGATAGGGATTTCATGCGGAGAACGAAGTCGGGACTGCTGTTTCTCGTCGTGGCACTTGCGGGTAGCTGGGGTGTCGCCTCGGCCGAACCCGCTGCCGACGCACCACAACCGCCCGCCCCGGCACTGCTGACACTCACCACCATCCCGAGCGGTTGGTCCGAGCGGGTCGACCTGCGCCCGGTGCTGCAGATCTACGCCGACGGCCACGCGGTCGCTCAGCCCGACGCCGCGTCCACCACCCGCGCCGCCGACACCCCACCGCAGCGGCTCTCCGGCACCATCCCCAACGACGTCCTGAATGCCGCGCTGGCGGAAACCAAATCGCTTGCCGCGCTAGACCTCGGCATGCCCAGCGCCACCGACCAGGGCACTCAGATCATCGACCTCATGCCTGCGCCGCCCGACCAAGACGTCCATGTCCTCATGTACGCCCCCGATGCGACCGAGAACCTCACCTCCGACCAGCAAGCCAACCGCAAACGCTTCACCGACCTCTATCGCAAACTCGTCGACGCCTTCACCCGAGACCACTGAGCAGGTTGTCGACCGCGGTAGCGATGGCGACGAGCAACGTTGCGCGGCTTCGGTAAACCGCCAGGCCTGAGGTACCGCAACGTCGTTCGGACGTATAAACAGCTGGAACACCAGTGCCCCCACTCGAAATCGAGCGGGGGCACCGGAGAACTCTTTCGGACTAGAACTGGTCCTGTTCGTAGTCCGAGCTGACCAGTTCATCCGGGTGGGTCGCACCGATGACGTCCGGGGTGGACTCACCGAGTGGCCCGGTGAGGTCGTCGTTGCCGGTTCGGCTCTGGTACGGGTCCACATTGCGCGTGTGCTCGTCGTCGTTGCCGCCGCGTTGCCCGGTGGCGCCGGGGCTACCGCCCATGAAGGAGCTCCCCGAGCTCGCCGCGCTGGTCGACGTACCCGCGCCCAAGGATGTGCCGGACAGGCCCGAGACCCGGCTGATGGGCGAGACGGTGCTGCCCGGCGTGCCGGTCACCTTCTGCGACGACGGCGAGCCCGATGCGCTCGGCGAACCGGAACGGCTTCCGATGCCGCTCATGCCCGAGATCCCCGAGGTGGTGTGCCCGGAATTGGTCGATGCCGCCATGGTGGACGTGCTCGGCGAACCAGAGGTGCTGGAACCGTCCAACAGGCCGGCGGCATTGGTCGACGCATCCTGCGCGACCGACTGCGCCTGTTCCATGATCGGCTCACCGATGTTCTGCATGACCGCCTGCGCGACCTCCTGCGGCGCGGGCAGACCGCTCGTCCCGAGCAGCTGGTTCACCAGACCGGTCAGCTCGGCGGTCTTCCCGGCAAGATCACCGCGGGTGGCGTTGGCGACCGCGACGGCCGATCCAAGATGTTCGGTCGCGGTCGCGATGAGCGCGGCCTGACCGGGCGGTGTCAGCGCCACCGGCACGAGTGCGGTTGCCTGCGTGGCGAATTCGCTCGCGATCCCCAACAGCTGCGCGTTGCCCTGCTGCACCACCGCCGCGGCGCGCTGGGTGAGTTCGGAGATATCGATACCGCGCTGACTGGTGTCCTGCCCCTGGGTCTGCGCGGTGTTGCTGGCGGCCTGCGCCTCGCGGGACGACTGGCCCTGCCACAGCTGCTCGACAGTCTGCAGACCACCCTTGCCGACCGATACCGCGGCCTCGATGATCTTGGACGACTGACTGAGAATCGCGGTCGGGTCGAAGGCTCCGATGACGCCGGTGCCGAAGCTGTTGAGGAGCTCCAGGATCGGCTGGAACAGCGTGTCGATTCCGGGAATTCCGGGAATCGACAGCCCCTGCATCAGCGCCGCGACCGGATCGGACGGAATATTCGTCGCCGCCGCGGCCGCCGCAGCTCCCTGGTTGCCCGCCCCGCCGAGCGCACTGCTGACCGCACTCTGTGCCTGTTGCGCCGCGCTCTGCGCCGCCTGCATCATCGGCGCGGCCGCATGGCTGATCGCGGTCTGCGCATCGGCAAGCGCCTGCGACACATCGGGAGGCACCGCACCGGACAGAATCGCGCTCGCGTCGGGGGTCGAATTGCCGTTGAGCCCCGGCATGCCCGTCGGTATGGTCCCCAGCTGCGGCGATTCCTCGGTGATCTTGCGCGCGAGCACGAATTCGGGCGCCTCGATCGGCGGCAGATCCGCGGGCAACTGCGGCAGCGACAGATCGCTCAATCCCTGCGACGCATTCTGCAGTGCGTCGACTGCGGTGTTCTGCGTCGCGATCACGGCCTCTTCGATCGCCACGCTCTGCTGATCGGGTGCGATCACGCCGGTCGCGCCGGTATCCATCGGTCTCATGCCCCGCCTCCGACCTGGTCGGCGATCGCTTTCAGTACGCCCGCGTTGCCGAAGTCGGTGGTATCGAACGCTCCGGCCGCCGTGAACGCGGACTTCGAGAGCTTGTCGTATTTGGCCGACAGATCATTGATGTCCTTGGCCTGCAACACCTGCGCCGCGGCGAACGCCAACAGATAATCGGCGCCGATCAAACCGAATACCGGCGTCAGCGCCGCGACGTTCTGCACGGCATCGAAATTGCCCGCTCCCGCGATCTCGCCGGCGACCCCGGCATTGGTCGCCGCGAACGCTCGGACCGCATCGGTCTCCACCGAGAGATCAGCCATCGAGTTGCACCCCCCAAATCGTCGTGAACTGTAGTTCCGTGTTCATAGCGTCGATCAACATCTACTCCCTGCCCGCACCGGCAGCTCGGCTGTGATCGGGCCCCTGCGCAGCTGCGAGCCGGTACCGGCGGCGCTGCGGTTGCGCTCAATATAGCGGACCTCACCGGCAAGTTTCGAGCCCAACGCGGCCACCGGAAAGGAACTGGAACAGGTTGCAAATTAGAACAAGTTCTATATTCTCGATCGCATGAAGGTCGCAGTGACCGGCGCAGCCGGCTACCTTGGCACGAATCTGCTCAGCCTGCTGGTCGAACGAGGACACGAGGTCACAGCAATCGATCGCGTCGTTCCGGAGCAGCGGACGGACCCGACCGTCACCTGGGTCTCCGGCAATGTGCTCGACCCCGAATCCATGCGCACCGTGCTCGCCGGCGCGGAGATCGTCTACCACCTCGTCGCCGTGATCACCCTGGCCGAGCAGCACGACCTGGCATGGAAGGTCAACACCGAGGGTGTACGCGTCGTCGCCGAGGCGGCCATGGATCTGGGCGTGCGCCGCATGGTGCACGCGAGCTCCATCCACGCCTTCAACCAGTACACCTGCGGCGGCCGCATCGACGAGACCTCAGCGCGCTCGACCGACCCCGGCCTGCCCGTCTACGACCGCTCCAAATGGGCGGGCGAAATCGAACTGCGCAAGGTGATCGAGCAGGGCCTGGACGCGGTGATCTGCAATCCCACCGGCGTCTTCGGCCCGCTCGACTACAGCACCCCGCTGTCCAGGATCAACCGCACCCTCAAGGACGCCGCCCGCGGCCGGGTTCCCGCGATGATCGGCGGCGGCTTCGATCTGGTCGACGTCCGCGACGTCGCGAAGGGCCTGATCCTGGCCGGGGAGCGGGGACGAACCGGCGAGAACTACCTGCTCGGCGGTTCGATGATCTCGATGCTCGACCTGTGCCGCACCGCGGCGGAATGCGGCGGCAAGAAGGGACCGAAGTTCTCGATCTCGCCCAAGGTCGTCAACGGCTTGATTCCGGTGCTCGAACCGATCGGCAAACTGCTCAAGACCGACATCGTGTCGAAGGCCGCGCTCGGCGCATTGGTCTCCGCCCCGATCGTCGACCACGGCAAGGCGGAACGCGAAATCGGCTATCAGCCGAGGCCCATCGAGGAGACCGTGCGCGACCTGGTCACCTTCTTTACCGATCCGAAGCAGCTCACCGCGCCCGACGCCCGACAGATCGCTTGACACTCTTTAGAACACATGTTCGACTAGTGGGGTGCGGTGGCAAAGCCAAACCCTGGATGCCGACGACGGCGCCCTGCCCGGTCTCGACCGGGCGGGTTTCGTGCGCACCGTACAGACCCCCGAATTCGAGGGCATCACGTTCCACGAGGTGCTGTGCAAGAGTGCGCTGAACAAGATGCCGGAGGCGTCGAATCTGCCGTTCCATTGGACGATCAATCCGATGCGCGGCTGTTCACACGCCTGCCGCTACTGTTTCGCGCGTCCCACCCACGAGTATCTGGACCTGGACGCGGGCCGGGATTTCGATTCGCAGATCGTGGTGAAGACCAATATCGCCGCGGTGCTGCGCAAGGAACTCGGCCGGCGGTCCTGGCATCACGAACCGGTCGCGCTGGGCACGAATACCGATCCGTATCAACGGGCCGAGGGCCGATATCGGTTGATGCCCGGCATCATACGTGCGCTGACCGATTCCGGCACACCGTTCTCCATTCTCACCAAGGGCGCGCTGCTGCGCCGGGATCTGCCCCTGCTCACGGCGGCGGCGCGCCAGGTCCGGGTGAGCATCGCCGTCTCCATCGCGATCCTGGATACGGATCTGCACTGCGGCCTGGAATCCGGTACGCCATCGCCCAAGGCGCGGTTGGAGATGGTGCGGGCGCTGGCCGATGCCGGGTTCGAAGTGAATGTGATGGTCGCGCCGGTGATTCCATATCTCACCGACAGCCGCGCCCACCTGGACGCACTATTCGGTGCGATCGCCGAGGCCGGGGCGGTATCGGTGGTCGCATTCCCGATGCATCTGCGTGGCGCCACCCGTGGCTGGTTCCTGAGCTGGCTGGCCGAGGCGCATCCGGCGCTGGTGCGCCGCTATCGCCAGCTGTACGGCCGCGGCGCCTACGTGACGCCGGAATATGCGTCCTGGCTACGCGAGCGGGTGCAGCCACTGCTCCAGCAACACGGCCTCACCCGCGAGCACACCACGGAGCCGCGGACACAGCCCCCGACACCGCTGCCCAACGACACGCAGCTGGCGCTCTTCGCGTAAAGCATTTCACAAGCAATTCCCGCACACGGCGGAGTAGGTTGGCCAATGGCACCTCCCATCGGACGAGGAAGTGAAGCAGGCATATGGTTTCCGACCAAAGTGATGTCGGCACAGCGAAATTGGAAAAGGTCGTAATTCGGTTCGCCGGGGACTCCGGTGACGGAATGCAGCTCACCGGTGATCGCTTCACGCACGAGGCGGCCGCATTCGGCAACGACCTCGCCACCCAGCCCAACTTCCCGGCCGAAATCCGGGCGCCACAGGGCACGCTGCCCGGCGTCTCGTCCTTCCAGATCCAGATCGCCGATTACGACATCCTCACCGCGGGCGACCAACCCGACGTGCTGGTCGCGATGAATCCCGCGGCGCTGAAGTCCAATCTCGAGGACCTGCCGCGCGGTGCCACCCTCATCGTGAACACCGACGAGTTCACGAAACGCAATCTGGGCAAGGTCGGCTACACCACTGATCCGCTCGACGACGACACACTGAGCGATTTCGTGGTCCACCGCGTCCCGATGACCTCGATCACCCTGGGCGCGACCGAGCCGACCGGTGTCGGCAAGAAGGACGCTCAGCGCGCGAAGAATATGTTCGCGCTCGGCCTGCTGTCCTGGATGTACGGACGCCCGATCGGCGGTACCGAACGCTTCCTGCGCGAGAAATTCGCCGCGAAACCCGATATCGCCGAGGCGAATCTGCTCGCCTTCCGCGCGGGCTGGAACTACGGCGAGACCACCGAGAGCTTCGCAACCACCTTCGAGGTGGCCCCGGCCAAGCTGCCGCCGGGCACCTACCGCCAGATCACCGGCAACACCGCGCTCGCCTACGGCCTCGTCACCGCGGGGCAGTTATCCGGGTTGCCGGTCTTTCTCGGCACCTATCCGATCACACCAGCCTCCGACATCCTGCACGAACTCAGTAAGCACAAGAACTTCGGCGTCACGACCTTCCAGGCCGAAGACGAAATCGCTGGCATCGGCGCGGCCCTCGGCGCGGCCCTCGGCGGCGCGCTAGGCGTCACCAGCACTTCCGGCCCTGGGCTGGCGCTCAAGAGCGAAACCATCGGGCTCGCGGTGATGACGGAACTGCCGTTGGTGATCGTCGACGTGCAGCGCGGGGGACCGTCCACCGGACTGCCGACCAAAACCGAACAGGCCGATCTCCTGCAGGCGCTCTACGGCCGCAACGGGGAATCGCCGGTGGCGGTACTCGCGCCGCGCTCCCCCGCAGACTGCTTCGCCACCGCGGTGGAGGCGGCTCGCATCGCCCTCACCTACCGCACGCCGGTGCTGTTGCTTTCCGACGGCTCGATCGCCAATGGCTCTGAGCCGTGGTCGATTCCGCGGGTCACCGAGCTGGAGCCGATCGATCCGCGCTTCGAACCCGAGGCCGAGGATGGCACGCCGTTCCAGCCCTACTCCCGTGATCCCGATACCCTCGCCAGGCCACTCGCGGTGCCGGGGACCGCTGGTCGCGCGCATCGGATCGGCGGACTGGAGAAGGCCGACGGCAGCGGCAATATCTCCTATGAGCCCGGCAATCACGAACTGATGGTTCGCCTGCGGCAAGCCAAGATCGACGGCATCACCGTCCCCGATCTCGAGGTCGACGATCCGGACGGGCGGGCCGAACTCCTGCTGATCGGCTGGGGCAGTTCCTTCGGGCCGATCGGCGAGGCGTGTCGGCGCGCCCGCCGTCGCGGCGTCCCGGTCGCACAGGCGCATCTGCGATATCTGAATCCATTGCCCGCCAACCTCGATGCCGTGCTGCGGAGCTATCGGACGGTGGTCGCGCCGGAAATGAACGGCGGTCAGCTGGCCATGCTGCTGCGGGCGAAGTATCTGGTGGATGTGCAACCGTGGACGAAGATCGCGGGCACGGCGTTCTCCGCACAGGAACTCGTCGGGGTGATCGATGCGGCACTGGACGGGTCGATCGAGGATATGGAACACGACAAGGCGTTCGCGGCACGGGCGCGTGCCACGTACTCGACCGGGGGTAACTGATGACCATCGTCGAAACCTCGCTCGTCGGAACCGATCTGGGCCTCACCGGACTCTCGGGAGTACCGTCCGCGGACGGGCCGCAGAAGGTCAAGGACTTCACCTCCGATCAGGAGGTGCGCTGGTGCCCCGGCTGCGGTGACTATGTGATCCTGGCGACCGTGCGCGGCTTCCTCGCCGAACTCGGATTGCGCAGGGAGAACCTGATGTTCGTCTCCGGGATCGGCTGCTCGAGCCGGTTCCCGTACTACCTCGAGGCCTACGGCATCCACTCCATCCACGGCCGCGCGCCCGCCATCGCGACGGGGCTCGCGGTAACGCGGCCGGATCTGTCGGTGTGGGTGGTGACCGGTGACGGTGACGCGCTGTCGATCGGCGGCAACCACCTGATCCATGCCCTGCGCCGCAATGTGAACATGACGATCCTGCTGTTCAACAACCGGATCTACGGACTCACCAAGGGGCAGTACTCCCCCACCTCGGAAGAGGGCAAGATCACCAAATCGACGCCGATGGGGTCGGTCGACCATCCGTTCAATACGCTGTCGGTCGCGCTCGGCGCGGAAGCCAGCTTCGCCGCGCGCGCGCTGGATTCCGATCGGGCGGGCCTCACCGAGGTGCTGCGCGCCGCCGCCGAACACCGCGGGACCTCCTTCGTCGAGATCCTGCAGGACTGCCCGATCTTCAACGACGGTTCGTTCGATGTGCTGCGCAAGGGCGATGCCGAATCCCGCCTCATCCCGCTGCACCACGGCGCGCCGATCCGTTTCGGCGCCGATGGCGAATTCGCTGTGGTCCGTGCCGGTTTCGGGCTCGCGGTGGTGCGCGCCGACGACGTCGACGAGTCCGAGATCATTGTGCACGACGCCTACACCGACAATCCGGAGTACGCCTACGCCCTCTCGCGTCTGTCGGACCAGGACCTCGGCCATGTGGTCACCGGGATCTTCCGCAACGTCACCCGGCCCACCTACGACGATGCGGTTCGCACCCAAACCGCCATGGCGCGGGAACGCAAGCCGGTAAAAGAGGCTTCGCTGCAATCCCTACTCAACGGTTCGGAAACCTGGACCATCAGCTAGGCAGACCCAGCCGATCGGCGAGCGTGCCCAGGATGCGATGTAGGTCGGCGCGCTCGGCCGCGGTGAGATCCGCGGTGGTCTCGGCGTCGATCGCATGTGCGGCGTCGAGACATTTGTCCAGCAATGCGCGGCCGTGGGAGGTCAGGCTCAGGTTCTGACGGCGGCGATCCTCCGGATCCCGCAGCCGTTCGATGGCCCCGAGGGACTCCAGATGGTCGGCCAGCGCGACGACCAGACTCGGCGCGACGCGCAGTATCTGCGCCATCCGCATCTGCGATGTCGGTCCGTCGGCCGCCAGCACATTCAGCATTCCGGCGTGCTTCGGCTTGAGCCCGAGACTCGACACATCGATGCTGAAGCGGTCGGTCAGGAACGCACCCAGTAGTCCGAGCCGGAAGGTGATGGTCTCCGGCAGCTTTTCCACCTTGACGTTCTTCATAGCCAGCATAATACTGTCCCTAAACCATTCAGACTCTGAACGATTTAGGGAGTGAAAGATGCAGGCCGAGAAGCTCACCAGACCCACGATCATCGCCAATGCGGTCGGCGCGGGCGTCGCCATGGCATTCAGTGTCGCGGCGCTCATCGACCCGAACCTGGTGATAACCGGCAGCGCGGACTCGCCCGGAGTTGATCTGTATGCCCAGGCCTACGCCGCGCGTGCCATCCCGTTGGGTGCCGCGTTGCTGTTCAGCCTGACCAGCCGCCGCAAGCGGGGTCTCCTACCGCTGCTGACCGTGTCGGGTGCGGTACAGCTCGGCGATGTCGCCATCGGCGCCGCCCAGGGAATTCCGGGCATGATGGTCGGCGGCAGCGTGCTCGCGCTGATTCATCTCGCCACCGCGGGTCGATTGGCCCTCGGCAACAGTCGCTCCGCCACAGCCGCGGCCTGAGCTACGACTTCGGACATGAGTTCAGACGTGCTTGGCGAATCCGAGGCCGACGACGGCGTCGCGTTCCTGTTCGAGTTCCACGACGCTGGCGTCGATGCGGGCGCGGGAGAATTCGTCGAGCTCCAAGCCCTGGACGATCGCGTATTCGCCGTCCGCGCAGGTGACGGGGAACGAGGTGATGAGGCCTTCGGGAATGCCGTAGGAGCCGTTGGAGGGGACGGTCATGGAGGTCCAGTCGTCGGTGTGGGTGCCGAGCGACCAGTCGTGGATGTGGTCGATGGCCGCGCTGGCCGCGCTGGCGGCCGAAGAGGCACCGCGGGCCTGGATGATGGCTGTGCCGCGCTGTTGGACGGTGGGGATGAATTCCTCGCGCACCCAGCCCTGGTCGACGAGCTCGCGGGCGGGGCGGCCCGCGATGGTGGCGTGGGTGATATCCGGATACTGGGTCGCGGAGTGGTTGCCCCAGATGGCGACGCGGGCGATATCGGCGGCGGCCGCGCCGGTCTTCTTGGCCAGTTGCGCGATGGCGCGGTTGTGGTCGAGGCGGGTCATCGCGGTGAATCGCTCGGCCGGGACGTCCGGGGCATTGCTCATGGCGATGAAGGCGTTGGTATTGGCCGGGTTTCCGACCACGAGCACCTTGACGTCGGCGGCGGCGCTGGCGTTGATCGCCTGGCCCTGTTCGGTGAAGATCGGGCCGTTGGCGGCCAGCAGGTCCGAGCGCTCCATCCCCGCGGTGCGCGGCCGAGCACCGACCAGCAGTGCGATATTCGCGCCTTCGAACCCGACCCACGGATCGTCACTGATGTCGATCGACTCGAGCAGCGGAAACGCGCCGTCCTCGAGCTCCATCGCCACACCCTCCAGTGACGCCACCGCCGCCGGGATCTCCAGCAACCGCAGCCGTACCGGCGTCTCGGACCCGAGCAGCGCCCCGGACGCGATCCGGAACAGCAGACCGTAGGCGATCTGCCCCGCACCTCCGGTCACGGCGACGGTCACGGGCGCGGTCCGAGCAGCGGTGCTCACGAGAAACTCCTTGCGATAGACGGACACTCGATCCCACCCTAACGACTCTCACGGCCCCCGAACCCCCGTGGTGAGCTACGCGACAATCACCCCGGCACACCCATCCAGCCGCCCCAGCTAACGACAAGCACCCACAACGGGCACGAAATCCGACAGAGTGCGCGCTGTTCAGCGCACGACGCAACCGCGCATCGCCTGCAATCTCACGTGGCACGCCGATTCACGTGTCGCACAACTCGACTCGCGTATCAACACAGTCCCGCGACTTCCTGATCGGTCAGGACGATCGGCGACACATAGTCCTTCGCCCGCGCGAGGCGAACGGCACGGTACAGCGGCCGCTCCTCCAGTCCGGCATCTCGGGCCTCGGCGCGCAGTTGGTGGACGAGCATGGTCGATACCGCTACGGCCGCGGCGAGTTCGCTGGCGGCCAGAGCGTCGGCCAGTTTGCGGAGGCCGAGCAGGTGGAGTTCACGACCGCTACCCGCATCCGTGTACATCGCGAGCGGTACGACCTGCGACTCGACGCCTGCGGTCACCCGCAGGACGATGCGGCTCAAACGGGCCGGAAAGACGAGGATCTCGACGCCATTGGCGGCCGCGATATCGACCTGACGCTCGCCGATCACCCGCCGCGCGTGAATCGTGGTCCCGGCCAGCCACATCCGCCGACGGCGCAGCGCGATGGCGTAGGCGACGGTGGGCGCACCGACGACGAGACCGATCGCGATCGCGATCGACCACGGCACCAGCAGCGCCGCGAGCAATGCGGCACCGATCCCCACCCCTACCGCTGCGAGGGCGAGTCGCCGCAGCATCGGCGCGTAGGTCTCGGGCGCGACGAGATCGAGTCCGACCGACCGAACCGGTTGGGCTGCACCGGGATTCGTGGGTTCTACCGGCATGGCTGCCCATTCGTCGTGGTGCGGGTGTACCCCGGCACCGTACTACTCGCCGGAGCGCAAAGCGGTCGCGACGGCGGCCACCGTCTCGTCCAGTGGGATCTGACGCTGTTCACCGGTGGCCATATCCTTCAGGCCGATGGTGTTCTCGGCCAGATCACGGTCACCGAGGACCAGGGTGAATTGGGCGCCGGACTTGTCCGCGGCCTTCAGCGACCCCTTGACACTTCGACCGCCGTAGGCCAGATCGACCCGAATGCCCGCCGCCCGCAACTGCGCCGCGAGCACGACCAACCGCTGCTTGGCCGCATCGCCGAGTGGTACGCCGTAGACCTCGCACCGCGCCGGATCGCCCGCCGACTTGCCCTCGGCCCGCAGTGCCAGCATGGTGCGGTCCACACCGAGTCCGAATCCGATGCCGGACAGCGGTTGTCCGCCCAGTTCGGCCATGAGCCCGTCGTAGCGTCCGCCGCCGCCGATACCCGACTGCGCCCCGAGACCGTCGTGCACGAATTCGAAGGTCGTCTTCGTGTAGTAGTCCAGGCCGCGCACCATCCGCGGATTCACCACATAGGGCACCCCGAGCGCGTCGAGGTACCCGAGCACCTGCTCGAAGTGCGTCTTCGCCGACTCGGACAGGTGATCGATCATCAGCGGCGCGTTCGCGGTCATCTCGCGCACCTCGGGCCGCTTGTCGTCGAGCACCCGCAGCGGATTCAACTGCGCCCGCCGCTTGGTCTCCTCGTCCAGCGGCAGCCCGAACAGGAACTCCTGCAACAGTTCTCGATATTGCGGGCGACAGGTCTCGTCACCGAGCGAGGTGATCTCGAGCCGGAAGCCATCCAACCCGAGTTCGCGATATCCGGCGTCCGCGATCGCGATCACCTCGGCATCCAGCGCCGGATCATCGATACCGATCGCCTCGACGCCGACCTGCTGCAACTGCCGGTACCGACCGGCCTGCGGGCGCTCATAGCGGAAGAACGGACCCGAATACACCAGCTTCACCGGCAACTGCCCCCGGTCGAGCCCGTGTTCGATGACCGCACGCATGACACCCGCGGTGCCCTCCGGCCGCAGCGTGACACTGCGCTCGCCGCGGTCGGCGAAGGTGTACATCTCCTTGGTCACCACATCGGTGGATTCACCGACACCCCGCGCGAACAAGGCGGTGTCCTCGAAGATCGGCAGCTCCACATGCCCGTACCCGGCGAGTCGGGCGGCGCGGATCAAGCCGTCGCGCACCGCGACGAACTCGGCCGAACCGGGTGGCACGTAATCCGGAACCCCCTTCGGGGCGGAGAAGCTGCTGGTCTTGGTCACGATGGTCCAGTTTCCACCACTACGGCCCGTCAAGTCCAACCGGTTTGCCACCGCTTGCGACTGCTTGCGGGTCGCTCGAAAGGATCAGCGGTTCATACGGCGTCACGACTGGTCGAAATGGCCTGCTGAGCAGTCTCAGGAATAGATGGCACAATCCTGTGCCGTACGTAACGGATACGGGAGGAACGTGGTAGTGCCGAGCAACGAACAGCGACGGGCAGCGGCGAAACGCAAGCTGGAGCGCCAGCTGGCCAACCGGGCCGACCGGGCGCGCAAGCGCAGGCGACTCACGATCGCCGGATCGGCGCTCGGCGTGGTGGTCGTGGCGGCGGCGGCCGTCGGCGTCTACTTCCTGACCAAGAGTGACGATAAGCCCGCGGCCATCAGCTGCGACTACCGCGACAGTCAGAAGCCCGCGGATAAGCCGGTGAAGAAGCCGCGCACCAGCGGCATCGAGAACACCGGCGACAATGCGAGTCTCAGCGTCAGCATGGACACCACTCAGGGCCCCATCGGCCTGACCCTGGACAACGCCAAGGCGCCGTGCACCGTGAACAGCTTCGCCAGCCTGGCCGGTCAGGGCTACTTCGACAACACCACTTGCCACCGCATGACCGCGGATGAGGGCCTGAAGGTGCTGCAGTGCGGTGACCCGACAGCCACCGGCACCGGCGGTCCCGGCTACCAGTTCGACAACGAGTACCCGACCAATCGGTACAACCCCGCCGACCCCGCATTGCAGCAGCCCATGGACTACAAGCGCGGCACGCTGGCCATGGCCAACGCGGGTCCGGATCCCGTCACCGGCGGCGGCACCAACGGTAGTCAGTTCTTCATCGTCTACGGCGATTCGCAACTGCCGCCGAACTACACCATCTTCGGCACCGTCGATCCGGACAGCATGGGCACGCTGGACAAGATCGCCGCAGGGGGTCAGGACAACTCCAACGGCCAGGGTGACGGCAAGCCCAATCTCCCGGTAACCATCCAGTCGGTCCGCATCGACTGAGCTGGCTTTCGAGCGACCTGCGAGCAGTCGCTACGACACGCCCGATCCGAATACTCGCTTCGTTCGTACCCGCTGCGCACAATGAGCAGCGGGCCCGAACTACCGCCCTGCCCAAGCCAGGGTAGGCGACCCTAATCGTTCGGTTAGGGTGTGCTAAAACCGGAGATCCTCCGAAGCTTTCCCCTACCCGCCGGAATTGTGCGATATATGCTCTTAAGCGGTACGCCCACACGGTTGGCGCCGGGTTTTCTCGGGTAATCTCGAATAAAGGAGAACGCGTAGCGTCGTCATCCCCTGACCGGACGATCCCCAACCGGGAATGCCACGCGACAAGTTCTCTGGGTGTCCACGTTTGCAGGCGGGGCACCGGCGCGACGGACTACAGTTCGACGTGGCGGCGTCCGTGACGAAGCACCACAACATCCATAGTGATCACTGCAGCATCGGGGAGCAGCCATGTCCGAGGAACTGGACGACATCGGCCGGGAAACCGCGGCCATGATGAAGACTATGTTGCAGCTTGCGACCCTGGTCGCGCTGCGGACCCGTGAGCGTGGTCAGAAGGAAGCCGAAGCCCGCGTCAAGGTCACCGAGGCCCGCATCAAGGAGGCCCGGGAACTGCAGATCCGTGAGGCCCGCGACGCCAAGGCGAAGGACCCACGCAATCTCGAACTGGCCCGGATGGTCGAGAAATCGGTTCCGGCCCAGGGGATTTCATTGGAGAAGGATCGTTTCTCCGCACAGGCCGAGGCCAGCAGGATGGCCGCGACGGCGTCGGCTCAGTCCAAACCGCTCGTTCGTTACGACTCCCAGGAGCGTCGGCAGGCCATCGCGGCGCATCTCGCCCGGATCGGTATCGCACCGGAACTGGCGGCGGTGCGGATGCTCATCGAAGTAGGTCAGGGGCAACCGCCCGAAGAGGCCGTACGCATTCGCGACGAAGCCGCCCGCGCGGCCGCCGCACGAGGTCGGGAACAAGACGCACGCGGTTTGGAACGCGTCCGGCAGTAACTGGATCCCGACGCCGGAAACCGAAAACGCCCGCTGAAATCAGCGGGCGTTTCGACGTTTCGGCTCCTCAGACGCGGAAATCGCCGATGGTCGGATCGCCGAAAAGTCCCTGGGTGGGCGACTTCAGCGGCAGCGGGCTCAGCATGTCCTTGTGGCCGTTGCGCACACTGCAGTACTTGAACGGTCCGCGAGGATCGAAGAGTTTGGTCATATGCGGATCCGCGTGGTCGAGGAACCAGATGCTCAATCCGGTGCTCGGCTCGAGCCGGTAGTGCTCCCATGCACGCCAGAGCGCATCTAGTCGCGCCACCGCCTCGGCATGCTTCCACCACTCCGGGCACCACACCGTTTCGCTGATGTCGGTGACCTGACGCCGGTACACCAGGCCGAGGTAGTTCTCGACGAAGTCGACCACATTGCTGTAGATCATGGGCTGTTGCTGCTGTTCAGTCACAGCTCCACCTCGCTAGCGCTCGGCTCCGCTGTGACTGGCCGTGCTGTGTCTATGGTTCCCTCGCTACGCTCGGTCACAGTGGCCGAACCTCCTCGATTTGACCGTATTCGGGTGGCGGAGCAGCCTTGGTCAGGTTGGGCGAGCCGAACAGGTCGGCGATCTCGGTCTTACGCCCCGGAAGATGGTGCGAGATCGACTTCTTCACGTCGTCAGCGTAGTCGCCCTCCCACCAGGGCACGGTACGCACCAGCACCGCGGGCTGGCCGGAGGTGAAGACGATCGCGCGGCCCTGTGGCAGAGTAGCCAGCGCGTTCACGGTGAATGTCTTGGACGAACCCAGTGAACGCGAATAGCTCTTGCCGCCTTTGGATTCCGAGACCGAGGAAGAGATCGCGTCGTATTCGCCGATCGCCTCGGACCGGTCCCGCAGGAAGTTCATATCGTCGACGCCCGGACCGAGCACCTTGATATTGGCCGCCGACCACAGCGCCAGCATGCCGTCGTCACCCCAGCAGCGCGCACCCTGGGCCCAGGACTGCAGCACCGTCATCACCACGATGCCGCGTGAACCGAAGTGACTGTACTGCTTGGGCAAATCCTTCCAGCGCACCACATTCGCCGCCTCGTCCAGGACCGCGAGCATCGGGATCGGCAACCGTCCGCCGGGCGAATGGGTGGCCTTGCGCATGGCCACATCGACCACGGCCTCGGTGAGCGCACTGACCAGCGGCGCCGCCGAACCGCGGCCCTCGAGCGAGAGGCTGTAAAGCGTGCCGTTGTTCTCGATGAATTCGAGTTCGTCGAACTGCATGCGGTTGTCGCCGGGCAGGATCCACGGGTGCACATTGGACAGCTGCAGGCAGCGGATCATTTTCTTCGCGGTGCCGAAAATGCCGCTCTTGGTGCGCGGATCGGCGTTGTACTGCATCGCGAGGCCCGAGGCGGTGTAGTGCTTACTCGAATTGCGCAGCAGCTCGATGGGTTCGGAGTCGTTGGGATTGGTCACCCAGTCCCAGACCTGGACGATCGGGCGACTACCGAGCGCGGCCGCCAGGAACAGCCCGGCGAGCAGATCCTCGGCCTCCGGGTCGAAGAACACATCACCCTTGGCATCGGAACCGCTGTCGGCATCGGCGAAGTGTCCGGCCAGCCGCGCGGCGCGCATCTCCGCACCGTCGTGATATGCGTCCACCCAGGCAAGCGGATCCCAGAACCAGGTCGGCTCCTCCCCCGCGACGCCCTGCGGGTCGAAGACGAAGGTGCGACTTCCCTTGGCCTCGCGCACATCTCGGGTCGCATCGACCACGTCGCGCTTGTTCGAGGTAGACAGGACCGGCCCGATGGCAGTCAGGATGGCCGGGATCACCCGCGAGGTCGATTTGCCCTGACGCGGACCCCAGATGTCCAGGTGCAGATCCTCATACGAGCCGTAGAGCATCACCCCATCGGCAACACCGACGCCGATCGGCACGCCCGGGCTGTCGTTGTAGCCGAGCCGGACACCGAGCATTTCGGCCTTCGACCGCACCCCGGCCTCGGTGAGCGATTTGATAGCGCTGCCGCTCCCCATCACATCGGCCTTCTCGTCCACCGAGAGCCGACCGACCGATCGACGTGCGGCAAGCCGCTTGCGCACCACCACATAGGCCACGATCGCGCCGATGACGAGCAGCACGATCACCGTGGAGGCACGCGGCCAGTGCACTTTCCCCTTGACCAGATCGGCGACGATCGCGATCGGGTTGACCGGAATGTCCTGCGGGGTGACAGCCATCGCGTTGCCGAGATGCAAGGCGATCCACAGGGTTCCGAGAGTCGCGAAACCGGCGTAGATCATGTAGAGGGTGATATCGGGTCCGACCACGGCCGGATCCTGCACCTTCTTCTTTTTCGCCATGTCTGCCTCCTGTTAGGACCTAGCTATGTGGTTGTCGCTGGCGCGGGTTCAGCGGAAGGCGTCGAGCCGCCAACCTTCCGATGTACGCACCACGGTCGCGATGACCGTCGCGGGCGGCAGGGATTCCTTGCGCCCGTTCGGGTAGACGACCGTTTGCTCGATCCCGATCTTGAACTGTTGAATGTTCGGATCGGCGCTCGCGGGCGGGCGCTCACCCGATGCGAAGGTGAAGGCCTCGATATGTGCCTGCGCCTTGGCCCAGTCCGCCCACTGCAGCGTCGCTTTCGGTGTCTCGATCCCAGTCGGCGTGCTGTCGAGCATGCGGATCAGGCTGGGGCCCAACCATTTCCGCGCGCGCGACAGCGAGGCGCCCTGAGTCTCGGTGGCGGGCTGCCAGGAGTAGATCTCCTTCAGCGCGGCCACCGCGACGCCGTCGGGCGTCACCGGATCGGGTGCGGGCACACCCTCCAGCAATCGGGTCGTGGACGTGGGCGGCTGCGGCGCACCGGAACCCGGCTCCCGATCCGAGCCGGCGCACCCCGCACCCGACATCGCGACGCTCAGCACCAGCATCACCACCAGTTTCACGCGTGCATTGTTATTCAAGGCTAGCCGCCGGGACCGACACTTGTGCGGTCCAATCGCCGCACGTGCCTCGGCGTGTTCACCGGCCGCGGTATCGGTTGTCGTCACAGCACCCTCCTTCCGCGGCCGTCACCCGGCACCGCGACCTCGGTCACGCCACTGGAATGCCCGTACGCGGCGGGCACGGATTGGATCATTCGGCCGTTGCCGGAATAGATTCCGACCTCGGCGGGGCCGCGCGGGCCGAATGAGCTGAAGACCAGATCACCGGGTTGCAGCTTGCTCAGCGGTACTTCGGCGCCCGCCTCCCACTGCTGTTCGGCGGTCCGCGGCAAGGTCACCGCGCCCGACGAGGCCGCGAACACCGCGGCCGACGTGAGGCCGGGACCGTCCATGCCACCGCCGCTCGGCCCCTGCGGGCCACCGCCACCCCAGACGTACGGCGTGCCGAGCCATTGCCGCGCCGCCTGGACGACCTGAATGCCGCCCGCCCCGTCCTGCGGGGTGAAGCGGCCATTGGAACCCTGCGCGCGGTATTGCGGTTCCATCGCAAGGATATTCGCGACGTACGGCTGGGTTTCGGCGTAGTGCGCGGCCACCTGGTTCGGCATACCGCCGGAGGCGAGTACCGCGCCCTCGCCGGCGTTGTAGGCGGCCAGGGTCAGTGCCACGACATCACCCTGCACGCGCCCCTGGGACTCCCACGCCGTGATCTTGTGCGCGAGCGCGCACATATAACGGCCCTGACCGATGATCGCGTCGCCGTCGTCCCATACGCTCGCGACACCATTGCCGTCGGCATCGATGACATAGGGCTGACCGTCATCGGGATCGATACTGGCCGCGGTGCCGGGCAGGAACTGGGCCAGACCCTGCGCGCCCGCAGGGGAGGACGCGCTGCGCCGGAATCCGGACTCCTGCCTGCCCTGTGCGGCCAGCAGCGACGGGGTGATCTGCGGGCAGATGGAACCCGCACGGCGATACCAGATCTCGAGTTCCTGCGGCACCTTGCCCGCGGCCAGCGCACCACCCGCGGTGCCGAAGCCGCGGTTACAGCGCGGGTCGGTCGAGAAGGCCTGCGCGCCACCGACATCCGGGGTCGGTGCGCCGTCGAGCCAGGGCAGCGGGTCGATCTGCCGACCACCGGTGAAGCGTCCGCCCGGCACTATCTCGAAATGCAGGTGCGGACCACTGGATTCACCCGCCGAGCCGACCTGCGCGATGGGCTGACCAGCGACGACGGTATCGCCGACGTGCACATGCACGCCGCTGTCCCACATATGGCCGTACACCGCGGAATACGCGCGGCCGTTGGTGTCGACGGAATCGACGACGATCCAGTTGCCGAAACCCGAAGCGGGACCGGCCGCTACGACGCGTCCATCGGACACCGAGTAGATGGTGGTGCCGTCGGTCGCGGCGAAGTCGACGCCCTTATGGGTGCCGCCGCGCGCGCCGAATACGTCCGACACGGTGAAGGTGCCAGCGGCCAGCGGCAGCGTCCGGCGGATCGGGCCGACGCCCGCGGCCAGCGACGGCGCACCGGTGGCGGTCGAATGGGCTTGGGTGGCAGTCGGATTGCCGGTCGTGCTCATAGGAGTCGAGGTGCCCGCGACGCGGGAATTACCCGGCGCGTAGCCGCCGAGCGGCGCCAGCATGGTCGATGATACGAGCACCGAAGTGCCCTCGCAGGCGTCGTCCACGGCGGGCATCACGATGACGACCACCAATGTCATCAGCCCGAGTACGCTCGCCAGCGCCAGGTAGAGGAGGGTCCGCCCGGTCACCGTATCCCCGGCAGTGCCGAACGACCGCGGACCGAACCCATCACGTTTGCCGCCGAGATTCGTTGAGGGTGTCGGCCAGGGTGCGGTTCATCTCCGCCGCGGCGGCCAATTGTTGTTGTAAAAGTGCGACTTTGCGGCGCAGCGCCGTCGCGTCCAGGCGCTCGAGACTCGGTCCCTCGGCGGCGCGCACCCAGTTGCGCACCGAGTTGGTATGCACGCCGATCTGCTCGGCGACCACCCGGCAGGCCTCCGATTCGCTGCGTAGTTTGCCGGTAAGCGCGATGACCTGCTCGACCGCGGCCTTGCGCACTTCCGGCGAAACTCTGCGATAGGACCGGTGCGGCATCATGCGCCCCACCTCCCACAGCCATCCGCCGGTCTCGACCACGGTGCAAGAAGGCCCCTCATGCGGCACTCCCACTGGGGGAATCGCCACCACGCGAAGTCGACTCGGTGAACTCGGAGAAGCGCTGGTTGGTTTCGTGGATCCCACTCTCCTTCTCGGACAAGGTGAATTCCATATGGAACGGGATGCCGGGGCGGCGATCCTCACCGATCTTCAGAAGGAATTTGCCGGTACCCGGCGGCGACGGGCGCAGCTGACCAGGTTTGAGTGCCTCGCCCGTCAGCGCTTGCGGCGCGGACCATCCGGTCACCATCTCCTCCTCGGCGGATGTGAACGGAACCACACTGTCCAGGCGCTTGATCTCCTCGCCGGGCAGCGCGCCGAATATCTTGGCGCGCGCGCGTTCGAGGAAGCCCAGCGCCTTCGCGATGGCGGCTTCCGATCCCAGTGCTTGCAGGTCCTTGATGGTGTGGCTGATCATGATCAGCGCGGTGGCGATGGTGCGCTGCAGACGGGTCAGCTCATCGACTCGGTCGACCATGAAGTCGCCGAGGCCGAGCACCTGCCACAGCTCGTCCATCACTACCTGGAAATAGCGCTGCGGGCCGAGTTTCGCGTCGGCGAGCACATGCGCGGCCTCCACCGACGCGAAACCGTCGGCCCAGCAGGCCAGCATCACCGCGGCCTTGAGCTTTTTATCACCGGTGGGGATATGGGATACGTCGATGCAGACCGCGACCGCGCTGGTATCGATCGGAACGGTGGTCTGCCCGTTGAAGATCGCGCCGAACGGGCCCTGTGTCAGGGCGCGCAGCGAGCGGCGCAGGCCCTTGATGGCGACCTGGTATTCGTTCGGATCGTCGGCCCCGGCGTCGAGCTGCAATTCGTCACCCCCGGCGACGATCACCTCGAGCAAGTTCTCCATGATGGGCGGTTGGTCGGGCGTATAGCCGCTGCCCGGTCGGTAGAGGATGCGCAGTGCGGTGGCGATCAGCGTCTCCTCGTAGTCGCGCACCCGCGCGCCGCGTACGAGTTCGACCAGACCGGCGATGAGCGTGACCTGGCGGGCGCGCAGATCCTGCAGCACCTGAAGTTGCAGTGCCGGAAACTCGTCCAGCATCGGCACGACCGAACCGAGCACACCGGCGGCGAGCGGGTTGAGCTTGCCGTGGCCGTAACCGAGGTCGATCACCTGGCCACCGACCAGTTCGACCAACTTGCGGTAGTCCGGTTTCACATCGGCCAGGATCAGCGGGGTGATGCCCTGCGCTATACCGCCGAGCACGATCCGGCGCACCAGCGAAGACTTACCGAAACCGTTGAGCCCCAGGACGAAAAGGCTGGGCGCGGTGATGAAGCTGCCGCGCAGGAACCAGTTCATCGGGTCGAAGCAGACCGGGGCGCCGGTATGCAGATGCGAACCGAGCGGGGTGCCGATCAACGGCGCACCCGCGCCGACCGACCAAGGCCAGAGACCCGCCACCTGGGCGGTGGTGGCCCGGTATTCGACCGGGCGGCCCACGACGTTCATCCGGCCGCCGCCGGGACCCATATAGCCGCGATCGGTGAGTTGGGCTGTGCTGCGGTCGAATCCGTCTTCGAAGACCTGTTCGGCACGCGCCGCGTAATTGCGGCGGCGGATATCGTCGGTGCGGATCCGGAAGGTCGCGAAGGCCGCCCGCAGGCCGGTGCCCTCACGGCTGATCTGCTCAAGTTTAGCCCTGGTCGCATCGTCGAGCAGCGGCGGACCGGACTGTTTGCGCTTGTCCGACCTCGCCTTTGCGCGACGGGCGGCCTTGTCCATCTGCGGGGTGCCCATGGCGCGGTCTGCGGTGTAGTCGATCTTGGCCGCGCGCTGTGCCTCGCGACTCGTCCGCGATCCGTTGCGTTCCGGTCGTGCCACGCGTTCCCCCCGTGCCGGTCGTTGCGGTGCGCCATCGCGCGGGCGAGCGGTCCGGGCGCCGTCGGGACGTCCGCGCTCCGTCGAAGTCCGTTCACCGCGGCCGTTTTCGGACCTGATGCGGCCACGGTCCGGATGCGGCCGATCGGCACGGCCACCGTCCG
>NZ_BDBY01000384.1 GCF_001613225.1 Nocardia pseudovaccinii NBRC 100343 | reverse complement strand
GCGCGCCGCAGACGACGCCCGCGCCGACCTCGAATGCCGCGCCTACCTCCGGCGCGCCGAAGCCCGCCGACACCGCTGCCGACGAGGCAAAGGTTTTGCGCGGCCCGGCCGCCGCCGTGGTCAAGAACATGTCCGCGTCGCTGGCCATCCCGACCGCGACCAGCGTGCGCGCCATTCCGGCGAAGCTGATGATCGACAACCGCCTGGTCATCAACAACCACCTGGCCCGCACCCGCGGCGGCAAGATCTCCTTCACCCACCTGCTCGGCTACGCGATCGTGCAGGCGGTCAAGTCGTTCCCGAATCTGAACCGGCACTTCGCCGAAATCGACGGCAAGCCGAACTCGGTCACTCCGGCGCACACCAATCTCGGACTCGCCATCGACCTGGCGGGCAAGGACGGCAGCCGCTCGCTGGTCGTCGCGGCCATCAAGGGCTGCGAGGCCATGACCTTCGGGCAGTTCCACACCGCCTATGAGGACATCGTGCGCCGCGCCCGCGACGGCAAGCTCGGCATCGACGACTTCACCGGCGTCACCATCTCGCTGACCAACCCGGGCACCATCGGCACCGTGCACTCGGTGCCGCGGCTGATGCCGGGCCAGGGCGCGATCATCGGCGCGGGCGCGATGGAGTACCCCGCCGAATTCCAGGGCATGAGCGACGAGCGCATCAACGAGCTCGGCGTCGGCAAGCTGATGACCCTGACCTCGACCTACGACCACCGCATCATTCAGGGCGCGGAGTCCGGCGACTTCCTGCGGACCATCCACAACCTGCTGATCAGCGACGAGTTCTACGACGAGATCTTCCACGGCCTCGGCGTGCCCTACGAGCCGGTGCGCTGGCGCAAGGACGTCAAGGAACGCGGCGTCGACAAGAGCACCCGCGTGCTCGAGATGATCGCGGCCTACCGCAACCGCGGCCACCTGATGGCAGACACCGATCCGCTGCGGCTGGTCAAGGACAAGTTCCGCAGCCACCCCGACCTCGATGTCACCCAGCACGGCCTCACCCTGTGGGACCTGGACCGCACCTTCGATGTCGCGGGCTTCCACGGCCAGGAGCGGATGAAGCTGCGCGATGTGCTCTCGGTGCTGCGCGATGCCTACTGCCGCCACGTCGGTGTGGAGTACACCCACATCCTGGAGACCGAGCAGCTGCAGTGGATTCAGGAGCGGGTCGAGCAGAAGCACGTCAAGCCGACTGTCGCACAGCAGAAGTACATCCTGAACCGGTTGAACGCGGCCGAGGCCTTCGAAACCTTCCTGCAGACCAAATACGTCGGCCAGAAGCGCTTCTCGCTCGAGGGCGCCGAAGCCGTCATCCCGATGATGGACGCCACCATCGACCAGTGCGCCGAGCATTCGCTCGATGAGGTCGTCATCGGTATGCCGCACCGCGGTCGCCTGAATGTGCTCGCCAATATCGTCGGCAAGCCGTACTCGAAGATCTTCACCGAGTTCGAGGGCAACATGAACCCGGCCGCCACCCACGGCTCCGGCGACGTGAAGTACCACCTCGGCGCGCGCGGCACCTACCTGCAGATGTTCGGCGACAACGAGATCGAGGTCTCGCTGACCGCCAACCCCTCGCACCTCGAGGCGGTCGACCCGGTGCTCGAGGGTCTGGTACGCGCGAAGCAAGATCTTTTGAACAAAGGTGATGGGCCGGAAGGCTTCTCCGTCATGCCGCTGATGCTGCACGGTGACGCCGCATTCGCGGGTCAGGGTGTGGTCGCGGAGACGCTGAACCTGTCGGGGCTGCGCGGTTACCGCGTCGGCGGCACCATCCACATCGTGGTGAACAACCAGATCGGCTTCACCACCGCACCGGAGAACAGCCGCTCCACCGAATACTCCACCGACATCGCGAAGTTCATCGGCGCGCCGATCTTCCACGTGAACGGTGACGACCCGGAGGCCTGCGACTGGGTGGCGCGTCTGGCGGTCGACTTCCGCCAGAAGTTCCGCAAGGACGTCGTGATCGACATGATCTGCTACCGGCGTCGCGGCCACAACGAGGGCGACGATCCGTCGATGACCCAGCCGTACATGTACGACGTCATCGACACCAAGCGCTCGGTGCGCAAGGCCTACACCGAGAGCCTGATCGGCCGTGGCGACATCTCGCTCAAAGAGGCCGAGGACGCGCTGCGTGACTACCAGGGTCAGCTGGAGCGGGTCTTCAACGAGGTTCGCGAGCTGGAGAAGTACGTCCCGGAGCCGAGCGAATCGGTCGAGGACGACCAGCAGGTGCCTGCGACCGTGGTGACCGCCGTGGACAAGACCGTGCTGCAGCGCATCGGCGACGCCTTCCTCGGTGTCCCCGAGGGCTTCAATGTGCACCCGCGCGTCAAGCCGGTGCTGGAGAAGCGGCGCGAAATGGCATACGAGGGCAAGGTCGACTGGGCCTTCGCCGAGTTGCTCGCCTTCGGCACGCTGATCGACGAGGGTCGCGCGGTGCGCCTGACCGGTCAGGACTCGCGTCGCGGCACCTTCACCCAGCGGCACTCGGTGATCATCGACCGCAAGACGGCCGAGGAATACACCCCGCTGCACAACATAGGCAGCTCCAACCCGGGCTGGTTCGCGGTACACGACTCCGCGCTGAGCGAATACGCCGCCGTCGGCTTCGAATACGGCTATTCGCTCGGCAACCCGGACGCACTCGTGTTGTGGGAGGCGCAGTTCGGTGACTTCGTCAACGGCGCGCAGTCCATCATCGACGAGTTCATCTCCTCCGGTGAGGCCAAGTGGGGTCAGCTGTCGGAGGTCGTGCTGCTGCTGCCGCACGGTCACGAGGGTCAGGGCCCGGACCACACCTCCGGTCGCATCGAGCGCTTCCTGCAGCTGTGCGCCGAGGGCTCGATGACGGTCGCCGTGCCGTCCACCCCGGCGAACTACTTCCACCTGCTGCGCCGCCACGCACTCGACGGCATCCGCCGCCCGCTGATCGTCTTCACCCCGAAGTCGATGCTGCGCAACAAGGCTGTGGTCTCGGACCTGAAGGACTTCACCGAATCGAAGTTCCGCTCGGTCTTCGACGAGCCCACCTACGAACAGGGCGTCGGCGACCGCAGCAAGGTCAAGCGTGTCCTGCTCACCAGCGGCAAGCTCTACTACGAGCTGGTCGCCGAAAAGGCCAAGCAGAAGCGCGAAGACGTCGCGATCGTGCGCATCGAGCAGCTCTACCCGCTGCCCAAGTTCCGCCTCAACGAGGCGCTTGCCGGTTACCCGAACGCGACGGATATCGCCTGGGTCCAAGAGGAACCAGCCAACCAGGGCGCTTGGCCCTTCTTCGGCCTGAACCTCCCGGAACTCCTGCCGGAGCGCTTCACCAAACTCCGCCGCATCTCCCGCCGCGCCATGTCGGCCCCCTCCTCGGGTTCGTCCAAGGTGCACGCCGTGGAGCAAGCCGAAATCGTCGCCGAGGCCTTCGAGCCGACCGCGTAGCTTCCCGCTGACCCGACGCCGGGCCGAATCCACTCTCCCCCAGAGTGATTCGGCCCGGCGTTGCTCGTGGTAGCCAGTTATTACCGTGGGGCCGGTGGCGCCCCAGCGCTGCCGGGGGCGGCGTCGGGGTCAGGGCGCGAAGCTGGCGTGACGCCTGGGATTCGGTCTTGTACGACGAAACTCGCGCGGGTTCGGATGGGGGCGCCGGAGTGGCGGATGTAGGGGACGGTGCGGAAGTCGGTGTGCCACAGGGTGTGATCGAGGTGGACGCGGACGTATCCGCGTTGGGAGTTGAAGAATTTCATGTCGGGGTTGGCGGCCAGGAGGTTGCGGCCGGTGGGGTTCATGTCGGTGCCGTCGCCGCCGGTTGTTATCGAGGTGCCGGTGAATTCGGCTGCTACCACCAGGGATTCGGGGATGGCGTAGTCGGGGCGGAGGTCGGCGGCGTAGTTGTGGTGGCGGTCGCCGGTGATGACGACGAGGTTGTGGATATCGCGGGCGGCGGCGGTGGCGAGGACGGTGTTGCGGTCGGCGACGTAGGCGTCCCAGGCATCGGTGCCGAAATTGGTCGCTGGGCCGGGGTCGTAGTCGGATTTGGCCATGGCCACCTGATTGCCGAGGATCTGCCAGCGGGCAGTGGAGCGGGTGAGGCCGTCGAGCAGCCAATCGCGTTGTGGTGCACCCAGAATCGAGCGATCGGGCGAAAGTCGGCCGGGGCAATCGTCGCCGATATCGCCGTTGCCGCATACTCCGCCGGTGCGGTATTGGCGGGTGTCGAGCATGGTGATGTCGGCGAGGTCGCCGAAGGTATAGCGGCGATGAATGCGCATGGTCGGGCCGGACGGGAGGGCCGCGATGCGCAGTGGCTGATGTTCGTACATCGCTTGGAAGGCGGCGGCTTTGCGGCGGCGGAAGAGTGCGGGGATGCGGTAGATGTCGAGGCCGAGGCCGGGATGGTCGGCGAACCAGTTGTTGTCGATCTCGTGGTCGTCCATGGTGACCAGCCACGGGAAGGCCGCGTGCGTGGCGCGCAGTGGTTGTTCGGCCTTGGCCTGGGCGTAGCGCAGCCGGTAGCCGGGTAGATCGACGGCTTCGGCGGCCAGATAGGGCTCCACCGACATCCCCGCACGGCCACGGTTCCAGCCGCGTTCGTAGATGTAATCCCCGAGGTGCACCACGAGATCGAGGTCTTCGGCGCTCATGTGCTCATAGGCGGTGTAGTAGCCGGAAGTCCACGATTGACAGGACGCGAACGCGAATCGCATTCGCGCAGTGGGCTGTCCGGTCGATGGAGCGGTTCGGGTGCGACCGATCGGCGAAATCGCCGAGCCCGCCCGGAACCGATAGAAGTACCAGCGATTCGGCTCCAGTCCTCCGACCTCCGGATGGACGGTGTGTGCGAGCTCTCGCGTGGCGACCGCACTCCCCCGCACCACCACGTCCCGGAACAGCTCGTCGCGTGCAACCTCGTAATCAACGGTCACCGGATGCAGCGCCATGCCGCCGAGCCCGTCCGGCGCCAACGGATCCGGCGCCAACCGCGTCCACAACACCACCCCATCCGGCAACGGATCCCCCGAGGCCACCCCCAACGTGAACGGATCCCCCAACCACCGCGGCGCCCGAAACCGCCCACTGCTCGCCGCCGATGCCCCCACCAACACCGCAACCGAACCAGCCGTACCCACCCTGAACAGCTGCCGACGAGACAGACCCATACGTCAGGATATCCGCCGCAAGAGCGCTCTCACGGACGTTCTGTTGTCCGTTTACCAATGGCAGCACTCAGCGCATCCAACTCGGCCAGGACATCGACTGCGGCCCAGATGCGGTTGCGTTTGCTGGCGGAAAGTACTTCGAGGATGCCCGCCTCGGTCAACCGGCCAAGGGCTCGATACGCATTGGCATCAGTGGTACCAGTGATCTGTTGAGCGGTATCCGCGTTGAAGATCGGGGTGTCCAGCAGGGCGGCGATGAGCGCTTCGTCGGCCGAGTTCGCGCGTGGACGGGCAATAGTGCGCCAGCGGGCCGGTAGTCCGGCCAGGACACGGGCAGAGTCCTGCGCGGCCTCGCTCGAGTGGATCGCGGCGACGGCGACGTATTCGACGAATGCGTCGGCGCGCCCGTCCCGGTAGGCGGTCAGTCGGGCGAAATAGCGTCCGGTGTCGGCGAGCATCACCGAGGCGAGCGGCACAGTGACCCGCTGCGTCAGGCCGCGGCGGCGCAGGATGGCGCTGATGAGTGCGCGGCCGATGCGGCCATTGCCGTCGGTGAACGGGTGAATGGACTCGAATTGTGCGTGCGCGATGGCCGCCTGCGCGAGGATCGGTAGGTCGGTGCGGTTGACGAAGACCAGCAGGTCGTCCATCAACTCGACCACCAGTTCCGGTGGCGGCGGGATGTATTCCGCGTCGATCGGGGTGTAGTCGCTACCACCGATCCAGTTCTGCACATCGCGCAGGCTGCCGCTATCACGGGCGGCGTAATAGTCCGGGGCCATCAGTAGCCGGTGCGCGTCGAGCAATGTGTCCAGGGTGATCGGGCCGGAACCCGCCGCATCGACCATCGCGATCAACGCTTTGACCGCCGCCAATTGCGATTGCGCCTCGTCCGTTGCTTTACCACCGGCGACAGCCTTACCGAAGGCACGCCATCCCGCGTCGATGTGCTCGATCTTCGATGACGCAACGGACTCGCTGCGCAGGAGGAAGTCCGCGAGCGGGGCCAGATGTTCGCCGAAGCCCGCCTCGAGGCGGGCGACCGCGATCACCGCCGCTTCATGGGCACGAGCGACCGCACCGGTGGCGTCGTAGTCGAGGGCGGCAATGCGCGCCGGAATCGACACGGCTATTCGCTCGAGAGTACGGTCCGCCCGCGAACCCCGCCGCTGACGCGAATTCCAAGCCTGGTCCTCGATTCGGCACGATGGCCAGTCCACGACACTCCTTCGGCTGGAAAACGACAACATACGTGACGTTAACTTCGTTTATGCATACTAAACGCAGTTATACGCCGGGTTGTTGTTGTTTGTGCGATCTTCCAGAAGTACTCGCAATAGCGAATCGCCCGCAGCTCACCCACGAAGGGCCGCGGCCAGCGCGGGGTTCAGCGAAAGGGCCAGCGCCAGTAGGGATTCGACCAAGAGGTCGACCAGTTGTTCGCGGGTGATGGTTTCGTGGCGGAGCCAGGTGAGGGTGGTTTCCTCTACGAAGGCGATCCAGCCGCGCATGGCGAGGGTGAGGCGGGGCCGGTCGGTGTCCGGAATGTCGACGGGCACTTCGGTCAGGATGATGTCGATGATGACGTTGCGGGTCTGGTCGACGAGCGGGAGCACCTCGGCGCTCACACTCGCCGGGCCGCGCAGCAGCGATACATACGAATTGCGGTTCTCGCCGACGTACTCGATGTAGCGCTCGATCGAATCGCGCAGCATCTCGAACACGCCGAGGGTGCGGTCCGGCGCGACGCGCTCGAGCAGCTCGGCATTGGCATGACGGACTATCGCCAGCTGGAAGTCCTGTTTGGTCGGGAAGTAGTGGAAGAGCAGGCCACGCGAGATCCCGGCTTCCCCGGCGATTTCGGTGATCGAGATGTCTTCGATGGCGCGGTCCCCGAGCATCTTGGCGCCCAAGGTGATCAGTTGCAGACGGCGCTCCTCCGGGCTGAGCCGGGTGCGCTTGACAGTTTCTCCGGTGCCTCGACTACTCACGGGCCCATCTTACTGAACGCTGCTCAATACTGTTGACTCGTGCTCAATAGCGTCGTAGTCTGCATTACATGAGTCGCAAGGTTACAGACAAAGCTGTCGGCAACCGCCACGTCAAGACCATCATCATCGGCAGCGGTTTCGCTGGTCTGGGCCTGGCAATCCGGTTGAGCAAGCAGGGCCGCAACGATTACCTCGTATTGGAACGCGGCAGCGATGTCGGCGGCACCTGGCGCGACAACACCTACCCGGGCGCGGCCTGCGATGTGCCGTCGCACCTGTACTCGTACTCGTTCGCGCTGAACCCGAACTGGTCGCGCTCGTTCTCCAAGCAGGGCGAGATCCAGCAGTACATCCAGGGCGTCGCGCGCGAGTACAACGTGCTCGACAAGCACCTGTTCAACTGCGACGTGACGGCGGCCCGCTGGAACAACGCCACCAACATGTGGCATATCGAATCGACCCGGGGCAGCTTCACCGCCGACACCGTCGTGTCCGCCGTCGGCGCGCTGTGCGAGCCCGCGCTCCCGGATATCAAGGGCATCAACGGTTTCGAGGGGGAGATCTTCCACTCCGCCCGCTGGAACCACGATGCCGATCTGACCGGCAAGCGCGTCGCCATCATCGGCACCGGAGCCTCGGCCATCCAGATCGTGCCGTCCATCGCCCCGAAGGTCGCGCACCTGGGCGTCTACCAGCGCACCGCGCCGTGGCTGCTTCCCCGCATGGACCGCCCGTACACCCTGCCGGAGCGTTTCGCCTTCCGGCGCATCCCGGGCTTCCAGCGATTATCCCGCGCCGCCATCTACGCCGCGCGCGAAACCCAGGTCGTCGGCCTGGCCAAGGTTCCGGCACTGATGCAGGCCTTCGAGCTGATCGCCAAGGCCAAGCTGCAGTTGGAGATCCGCGACCCGGAGCTGCGCAAGAAGGTCACCCCGAACTTCCGGATCGGCTGCAAGCGCATGCTGATCTCCAACGACTACTACCCGGCGCTGAGCCGCCCGAACGTGGACGTGGTCACCGACGGCATCGTCGAGGTACGCGCGAATTCCATCGTCACCAAGGACGGCACCGAGCGCGAAATCGACGCACTCATCGTCGCGACCGGCTTCCACGTCACGGATTCGCCGACCTACAACGCCATCTCGGGCAAGGACGGTCGCACGCTGGCGGAGGTATTCGACGAGATCGGCCAGCAGGGTTACAAGGGCGCGGCCGTCGCGAACTTCCCCAATATGTTCTTCCTACTGGGCCCGAACGTCGGTCTCGGCCACACCTCGATGGTGTACATGATCGAATCCCAGATCAACTACATCGCCGACGCTCTGGCCACTGTCGATCGCCTCGGCCTGCGCACGGTCGAGGTGAAGCGCGCGGTGCAGGACACCTACAACAAGAACCTGCAGGGCAAACTGGTGAAAAGCGTGTGGAGTACCGGCGGCTGCGCCAGCTGGTACCTGGACAAGCACGGCAACAACACCACGCTCTGGCCGGATTTCACCTTCGAATTCCGCAGGATTACAAAGAATTTCGACGTCTCCGCCTATGAGACGACTAGCGTCGGAAGCTCCCGAGAAGAACTGAAAGTGGTGGCACAGTGAGCAATGATGCTTACTTCAAGGGCAAGGTCTGTGTGATCACCGGGGCGGGTTCCGGCATCGGCCGCGCCCTCGCGGAGAACCTGGCCAGGCGCGGCGCCCAACTCGCGCTCTCCGATATCGATACCGACGGCCTGGCCGAGACCGTGCGCCGCTGCGAGGCGTACGGAGCCGAAATCAAATCCGATCGGCTGAATGTGACCGAGCGCGAAGCGGTACTGCTGTACGCCGACGCCGTGAAAGCGCATTTCGGCAAGGTGCACCAGATCTACAACAACGCGGGCATCGCCTACCACGGCGAGGTGATCCGCTCGGAGTTCAAGGACATCGAGCGCATCATGGACGTCGACTTCTGGGGCGTCGTCAACGGCACCAAGGCCTTCCTGCCGCTGCTGATCGAATCCGGCGACGGCCACGTCGTCAATGTCTCCAGCCTGTTCGGCCTCATCGCCGTCCCGGGCCAGAGTGCTTATAACGCAGCCAAATTCGCGGTGCGCGGGTTCACCGAGTCGCTGCGCCAGGAGATGCTTGCCGGTAAGCATCCGGTCAAGGTGACCTGTGTGCATCCCGGCGGCATCAAGACCGCCGTCGCCCGCAATGCCACCTATGCCGAGGGTATCGACAGCCAGAGCGCCGCATCGCTGTTCGACAAGAAGCTGGCCATTCACACACCGGAAATGGCCGCGCAGACCATTACCGAGGGCGTCCGCAAGGGACACGGTCGCGTGCTGATCGGCTGGGAGGCCAAGGTGCTCGACCTGTTCGTCCGGGTCACCGCCTCCGGCTACCAGCGCATCGCCGCCGCGGTGAACCGTCCCTTCCTACCCTGAACCAGTCCGGGGAATCGAGGAAAACCCATGCGTGACATCAACATTCCGCTACCCGTCGCGCGAGCGCTGCTGAGTCCGATTTTCCGGGTCTCACTGAACGCGCGACTGCCCTGGCAGATGCAGCGGATATTGCTCGGTATCGGTTCGCGCGCACAGTTTTTGCCATCGGGCACGACCGTGCACCGGCTCCGCCTCGGCGGTCGACCAGCGGAACGAATCACCGCGGGTTCGGCCAGGCCGAACCTGAACGCGGGCGCAGTGCTCTACCTGCACGGCGGCGGCTATGCGATCGGATCGCCGACGACGCACCGTTCACTGGCCGCCCGGCTGGCGCACGAAACCGGTTGCACCGTCTATGTTCTCGACTACCGATTGGCGCCGGAGCACCCGTTCCCGGCCGGACTAGAGGACGCCGAGTCGGCCTTCCTGGAACTGGTCGGCAATATCGGCTACCGCCCCGAACAGATTGCGCTCTCGGGTGATTCGGCGGGCGGCGGACTGTCGCTGGCCACCGCGCAGCGGCTCATCGCCCAACACGGCTACACCCCGGCGGCGCTCGGCCTGATCGCGCCGTGGGTGGATCCGAATCAGGTTCCGGACAAGTTCCGCGATCTGGTGATCAATCGGCCGTGGTCGCGCGCATGCGCCGCGGCCTATCTCGGCGATGGGGACGGCAAGGACACCGGCTACGCACCGCTGCACGGTGAACTGCGTGGTTTGCCGCCGACGTATGTACAGGTCGATGTCAGCGAACTGCTGCATGCGCAATGTGTCGAATTCGTGACGGCACTGCGGGTTGCGGGCGTCCATACCAGGTTCACCGAGAGCCAGCGGCTATGGCACGTCGCACAACTGCAGGCCGCGCTCGTCGGGCCTGCCGCGGCGGCGCTGACCGAACTCGCCGATTTCCTGCGGGAAGCGGTCCAACCGATCTCGCTGCGCGACCTAGGATAGATAGTGGCTCACCTGCGCTAGTTCGAACGCACGAAACTCGAGACCGACTCCGTCCGACGACGACACATCGGGGCCCGACGAGACTGCAGACGGGCCACCGAAACTGAACCGGACCGGTTTTCCGGTGGCCGGAATGACGTCCCGGTCACAGGTGTCGTAGATTACTGGCGAGTACACCCACGTGGAAGGGCACTGATGCGAGAGTTCGAAGCCCCGGCTTCCTACACCGTCCCGGAAGATGCGAACAATTCCGATAACGTCTTCCGGCATGCCGAGCAGTCGCCCGGCGCGGTGCTGTTCAACGTCACCGAAGGTGGCGGCTGGCGGGAAATCAAGGCCGCGGAATTCGCCAAGACGGTCACCGATGTGGCCAAGGGCCTCATCGCCTCCGGTCTCGAGCTCGGCGATCGCGTCGCGATCATGGCCCCGACCCGCTACGAGTGGGTGCTGCTGGACTTCGCCATCTGGGCCGCCGGTGGATGCACCGTCGCCATCTACGACAGCTCGGCCGCCGAACAGGCCAAGTGGATCCTGCAGGACTCCGCCACCAAGCTGCTGGTGGTCGACAGCGATAAGCACCGCAAGGTCATCGATGAGATCGAGGCGGGCGCGCTGCCGGACCTGAAGGAGACCCTGCAGATCGACAAGGGCGCCGTCGACGATTTGATCGCGCGCGGCGCCGACCTCGACGACGCGACCGTGCACGCGCGCCGCGCCGAGGTCAACGCCAAGTCCCCGGCCACCCTGATCTACACCTCGGGCACCACCGGCCGCCCCAAGGGCGTCATGCTCTCTCATTCGAATCTGTACGCGGAGTCGAAGTCCGACCGGATCGCGCTGAACAAGTACGTCGCCGAGGGCAAGAAGACGCTGATGTTCCTGCCGCTGGCGCACGTGTTCGCGCGTGCCGTCACGCTGGCGGCATTCGACGCCAAGGTGATCGTCGCGTTCACCGCCGACTGGTCCACCCTGGTCGAACAGTTCGGCAGCTACCGCCCGCACTTCATCCTCGCGGTGCCGCGCGTCTTCGAGAAGGTGTTCAACAGCGCCAAGCAGAAGGCACACGACGGCGGTAAGGGCAAGATCTTCGACGCGGCCGCCGAAACCGCCATCGCCTACAGCCAGTCCATCGACAACGGTGGGCCCGGCCTGGTGCTCAAGCTCAAGCACACGGTTTTCGACAAGCTCGTCTACAGCAAGCTGCGGGTCGCGCTCGGCGGTCAGTGCGAGGCCGCGGTCTCCGGCGGCGGACCGCTCGGTGCGCGCTTGGGCCACTTCTTCCGCGGCGTCGGCGTCACCATCTACGAGGGCTACGGCCTCACCGAGACGACTGCGGCCATCACGGTGAACACCCCCGGCAATATTCGCGTCGGCAGCGTCGGCAAGCCGATCGAGGGCCATGCGGTGAAGATCGCCGAAGACGGCGAACTGCTGCTGCGCGGATCGGTTGTCTTCAACGGTTATTGGGGCAATGCCGAGGCCACCGAGGAGGCGTTCACCGACGGCTGGTTCAAGACCGGCGACCTGGGCGCCGTCGACGGCGACGGGTACGTCACCATTACCGGCCGCAAGAAGGAAATCATCGTCACCGCGGGCGGCAAGAACGTCTCCCCCGGTCTGATGGAGGATTCGCTGCGCGCCCACCCGCTGATCAGCCAGGTCATGGTGGTCGGCGACGGACAGCCCTTCGTCGGCGCGCTGATCACCCTCGATCCGGAGGCGCTGCCGGGCTGGAAGGAACGCAACAACCTGCCCGTCGAGACCCCGATCGAGCAGATCATCGAGAATCCGGCGCTGGTCGCGGAGATCAATGCGGCGGTCGCGGAGACCAATAAGAAGGTCTCGCATGCCGAGGCGATCAAGAAGATCCGCATCCTGCCCGTCGACTGGACCCAGGAGACCGGTGAGCTGACGCCGAAGATGTCGCTCAAGCGGGCCGTGGTGATGAAGCAGTACTCGTCCGAGGTGGAGAAGATCTACAGCTGACGCTGATTTTACGAGGCGCCGTCCGCGAGTTGCGGACGGCGCCTTTGCTTTCGGTGCGTTGCCGCTCGTGCTACCGGATCGCTTCGGCCACCGGGTCGAATACAAGCTCGTTCCCCGTATTCAGGGCGACAGTGAAAGCCCACACAAAAGAGGCGGCAACGCGAGCGCGCCCTGACTGGATGGTCCTCTACTTCGAGGTACTGCGTCACAATCGACAGCGGCGTGCCATCGAACGAATCCGCGAAATATGAACCCAGCCAGAAATAGCGTGGCAGATGTGCAGTTGCGGTACACCTTTCGTGTCTGCCCGACACCGGGACAGCGACAAGCACTGTCGCGGGCGTTCGGGTGCGCGCGGGTGGTGTTCAATGACGCACTGCGTACACGGCAGAGCGCGCGAGCCGCCGGAGCGCCGTATGTGAGCGACGGTGACCTTTCCAAGGCGTTGACCGTTGCGAAGAAAACCCCGGAGCGGGCGTGGCTGGGTGAGGTGTCGGCCGTCGTGCTGCAGCAGGCGCTGGCGGACCTGAACACGGCCTACCGCAACTTCTTCGCCTCACTCAGCGGGAAACGAAAGGGACGTAAGGTTTCCCCGCCCCGCTACCGGTCCCGCAAAGATAGTCGGCAGAGCATCCGGTTCACCGCCAACGCTCGCTTCGCGGTCACTGGTGGTGGGAAGCTGCGGCTACCGAAGATCGGTGATATCGCGGTGCGGTGGTCGCGGGAGCTGCCGTCGGCACCATCGTCGGTGACTATCATCCGAGATGCCGCTGGACGGTATTTCGCATCGTTCGTCGTGCAAACCGATGATCAGCCGCTGCCCGAAGTCGATACGGAGGTGGGGATCGACCTCGGACTGACAACGTTCGCGGTGCTGTCCGATGGCACCACGATCGCAAGCCCGCGATTCTTCCGGCGGGCAGAACGTCGTCTCCGGAAGGCGCAGAAAGCGTTGAGCCGCAAACAGAAAGGCAGTCGCAACCGGGACAAGGCACGTGTCAAGATGGCGAAGGCTCACGCCGTCGTGCGTGATACCCGCCTGGACTGGGCGCACAAACACTCCACGGCGATCATCCGCGATAACCAAGCGGTGTACGTCGAGGACTTGTGTATCCAGGGCCTGGAGCGGACACGGTTGGCGAAGTCGATAAATGATGCCGGGTGGGGTTTGTTCACCCGGTTGCTGGCGGAGAAAGCGGCCCGCTACGGGCGGTATTTCGGGAAGGTGGATCGCTGGTTCCCGTCATCGCGGCTGTGTTCGATGTGCGGGGTGATCGACGGGCCGAAGCCGCTGTCGGTGCGAACCTGGACGTGCCGGTGCGGTGCGATCCATGACCGGGATCGCAATGCCGCTGACAATATTCTCGCCGCTGGGCAGGCGGAGAGACGAAACGCTTGTGGAGTGCGGGTAAGACCGGAGCCTGTTCCGGCGCTGCGCGCTGAAGCAGGAACCCACCGACAGGCCGTGACGGTCTAGCAGGAATCGTCGCACGAAGGCGAGGATGCCAATACCAGCGGCACAAGTCCGCCGACTGAGGTTCACGTCACCGAATGGTCATACTCCCCGACCGCACCCGGCAGTAGGCTCGGACCATGGCTGAACTGCGCTTTCGGGTGGCGGCGGGCATTGTCGCCGCCGGTCTGGCACTCGGCGTGTCCGAGCTCGTGGCCGCCTTCATCGGCCCCGACAGCGCGCCACCGAACGCTCTCGGCTCCACCGTCATCGACCACACCCCGGACGGCCTGCGCGAATGGGTCATCCAAACCTTCGGCACCAATGACAAGACCCTGTTGTTCGTCTGCATGGCACTCGTGGCCGTGCTGGTCGCCGGATTCATCGGAACCATCGAACGAACAGATCATCCGCGCGGATCCTGGCTCCTGGCCGCTCTCGGCCTGCTCACCGCGGCCATCGCCTTCGGCCGCACCGGACTCTCCACCGTCTGGCCCACCGTAATCGGCGTCGCCGCGGGCATTTACGCCCTCCGCGCCCTGACCTCCCGAATCGACGACGCCGCAGCCGCGCACATGGCCCCGCCCGCCGCGCCTTCGCCGAAAACCACTGCCACCGAAGCCGACTCATCCAGCGCCGACGTGTCGGCTGCGCCCGGTAAGGGGGCCGAGCAAGATGGGGAGAGCGCAGCGACACCGGAACCGACTGCCACCCACCATGACTCGACCGACCAGGGCGCGGCGCAGATCCGTGACGCCAGTTCGGCCACGGCTGAAGATCGAGCGTCGAGCAGCGGCGGGACGGCAGCCGCGCCGGAGATGCCCGGAAGCCGTTCGACCGCAGCGGCGGCGAAGGAACCTGCGGCTTCGACAGCGGGAGCGGCTTCGGGACCGCAGCGGCGACAGGTGTTGCGGGGCATTGCGATTACGGGTGGGCTGGCGTTGCTCAGTGGGGTGGGTGGGCGGCTGATCGGGGCGCAGCGGCGGGATGTTTCCGGTGAGCGGGCGGCGATTCAATTGCCGGAGCCGAGTGGGCCGACCACTTCGCTCGCACCCGATGCGGATTTGAAATTGCCGGGGCTGACGCCGTATCTGACGTCCAATAGCGACTTCTATCGGATCGATACCGCGCTGATCGTGCCGCAGGTGTCCGTTGACGATTGGTCGTTGCGGATCCACGGGATGGTGGATCACGAAATCCAGCTCAGCTGGGACGATCTCGCCAAACGCACACCGGTCGAGACGCTGGTGACGCTGGCCTGTGTATCGAATCCGGTCGGCGGCGATCTGATCGGCAATGCGAGCTGGCGCGGCTACCGCTTGGACGAACTGCTCGCCGAGGCCGGACCGCATCCGGATGCCGATATGGTCCTGTCGCACAGCATCGACGGCTTCACCGCGGGCAGCCCGCTGGCCGTACTCACCGACGGCCGCGATGCGCTGCTCGCCGTCGGTATGAACGGCGAACCCCTCCCGGTCGCGCACGGTTATCCGGCCCGGCTGGTCGTCCCCGGCCTCTACGGCTACGTCTCCGCCACCAAATGGGTCACCGAGCTGGAGATCACCCGCTTCGACCGCGCCACCGCCTACTGGACCCGTCGCGGCTGGTCCGCCTACGGCCCCATCAAAACCGGCACCCGCATCGACACCCCGCGCGCCCGCGCCAAACTGCAACCGGGCAGCACCGCCATCGCCGGTGTCGCCTGGGCCCAGCACCGCGGCATCCGGGCCGTCGAAGTCCAAATCGACAACGGCCCTTGGCAACCCGCCCGCCTGTCCACCGAACAATCCATCGATACCTGGCGCCAATGGGTCTACGACTGGAACGCCACCCCCGGCCCCCACACCATCCGCGCCCGCGCCACCGACGGCACCGGCGAAACCCAAACCGAAGCCCGCGCCCCCGTAGTCCCCGACGGCGCCACCGGCTACCCCTCCACCACCATCCAGGTCGGCTGACGATTACGGCGCATAAGACAATATTTTGACCCGGTGCGCGCTTACCAGCCGGTTGCGCTTGCCACGATAGGATCGGCCCGATACTCGTTGCCGGTCCCGAGGAGCAGCATGTCCGCCGTATTCGATTGGGCGCGGGAAGAGAACCTGCAGCCGGAGCCGATCACGGTGGAGATTTGGAAGGAACTTCCCGAAGACTTCTGCCGCCTGGTTGAGGTGGAGAACGGCGAAGCGGTCCGGGCGGAAGAACCGAGTCGACCGCATCAGACAGCGACGTTCAGACTTGCACACATGGTTGACCGAGCAATCGCCGAGCACGTCGACCAGTATCGGGACGAATGCCTGGACACAAGTATTGACTTCGACTTACTGCTGTGGGAAACGCCGCGAACAACCATCAGGCGACCCGATCTCGGCATTTACGACTGTGCACCCGCGGATCTCCGACCGCTGCCCGCTCACCTCGTAAAGCTGGTCATCGAGATCGTGTCACCGGGCACCACGAGGATCGACCTGGTCGAGAAGAAAGCGGAGTATGCAATTGCCGGTATCCCGTGGTACTGGATTGTCCGAATTGGCGACAACAGCATCTCAATGATCGAGATCTTCGTTCTTGATCATGTCCTCGGTCAGTACCGACCTCATGCGAAGTTGACGCCGAACGAGCCGCAGACCACCGTCGACCTACCGATTCGGATAACCATCGATTGGACCCAGCTGACGGGTCTGGCCCGCTGACGGGTATGCCCCGTGCGCGAATTACGCACGGGGCACGCAGAACTCACACGCCGACGGCGTCGGCCTTGGCCAGGTCGGTCTTCGGGCCGGATGCGGCGGACTTGCCGTGGCGGATGAAGAGGGCCGAGGCGATTACACCGATCACGAGGATGCCCGCGGGGAGCAGGATGGCTTGGCTGAGGGCGGTGCTGAAGGCGTCCTTGACGAATTCGGGGATGGGCCCTTGGCCCGCACCGCCTTCGGAGACCTTGCCGCCGCCGAGGCCGTTTGCGCTCATCCGGGCCGCGACCAAGGCGCTGATCGCGGCGCTACCGAGTACCGAACCCACCTGCCGGGTGGTGTTGTAGACACCCGCGCCCGCACCGGCCAGCTGGATCGGCAGGTTGTGCGTGGCGGTGGAAGCCAGTGGCGCCCAGATGCAGGCGTTGGCGAAACCCGCCAGCGCGGCCGAGACCAGGAACCACACCAGTGACGAATGCGGTGTCATCACTGCCGAGAACCAAAAGATCGACACCGAGAATCCGATGAATCCGATGGTGGGCACAAGACGCGGGTGCAGCTTGTCGGAGACCTTGCCGATGATCGGTGCGAAGACGCCCGTGACGATCGCCATCGGCGCGAATACCAAGGCGGACTTGGTCGGTGACATTTCGCGCACCGCCTGCAGGTAGAAGTACGTCGGCACCATGAACGAGGTGACCGCCGCGCCCATGGCCGCGATGGCCACATTCGACATCGCGAAGTTGCGATCACGGAACAGCCCCAACGGCAGCAGCGGCTCACCGGTATTGCGCGACTGATTCACCAGGAACACCGCCAGCACAACGACACCCGCGCCGATCATCAGCCAGATGCGCAGCGACCAGTCGTAGGTATTGCCCTCCTGGATACCGAAGACCAGCAGGAACAGACCGATACCGCTGAGCACCACACCCGGGATGTCGAACTTGTGCTCATGCGTCGGCAGCGCCGGGACCAGCCAGACCGCGAGCGCGAAGGCGACGATGCCGACCGGAACATTGACGATGAAGATCCACTCCCAGCCGAGCCCGTCGACCAGCACACCGCCGAGGATCGGGCCGACCAGCGTGGCCAGACCGGCGACACCGCCCCACAGACCCATGGCCGCACCGCGCTTGTCCGGCGGGAAGGTCCTGGTGATCACCGCCATGGTCTGCGGCGTCATCATCGCGGCGCCGAGACCCTGCACGGCCCGTGCGGCGATAAGCATGGTGATCGATCCGGACAGACCGCACCACAGCGAGGCGGCGGTGAATACGGCCAGACCGATCAGGTACAGGTTCTTGGGCCCGTAGCGATCACCCAGCCGACCGGTGACCAGCAGCGGCACCGCATAGGTCAGCAAGTACGCGCTGGTCACCCAGATGACCTGGGAGATGTCGGCCTGCAGATCCGTCATGATCGCCGGGTTCGCGACCGCGACGATGGTCATATCCAGCAGGATCATGAAGAAGCCGACGACCAGCGCGAACAGCGCCAGCCACGGATTACGTTGTGTGGTCATGGATTTGGTTCCTATCTCGGATGTCTGTCCCGGCTGACAAGCACGGCAGAGAAGCGAATCGGGTGCTGCACGCACCGGTACACATCACGGCGGTGAGGCGCTGGTCTGGCTCCAGCGGCGCGGCACCGGGGGTAGTCCGGAACTTTCTCGTTCGGACCAAGGGTGCTGATGTTCGGTTACGCGGACGCCGGTGGCGGGGTCGAATTCGTTCCACTCCATCTCGCCGCTTTCCAGTTCGGAGATCAGGTTGTGGACCCACGCGATCTCGGCCGCGATGGTGGCATGCAGATACGGGAGCACGATCCAGTAGCGACGGGGCACATCGTGCACACCCGCCCACTGGCTCATCATGTCGACATCGGCGAGGTCCTGCGCCAGCCGATCGACCCGCTCCCGCAGTAGCGCGAGCACTTCCGTCGCGGGCAGGTTGTGGGCTTCGGCGAGCCCGACCGGGAACATCGGGTACTCCCGACCGGGATCGCGCAGGATCTCGGCGATTCGGGAACGCAATGTCGCCCGGCCGCTTTCGGTGATCCGGTAGGTGGTGCGCTCCGGCCGATTCCCCTCCCGGTCGACCCCCTCGGCCTGCACCAATCCCTGGTCGGCCAACCGCGTTACCGTGTGATAGAGCGAGCCCGGCCGCACCTTCACCAGCATGTCCTCCCGACGTGCGATCAGCAGCTGAAATGCCTCGTAGGGATGCATGGGCCGCTCTTCGAGCAGCGCGAGCACGGCGATCGCCAATGGCGTCACCGACGGGCGCGCGTGCTGCCCCATTTTCGGTCACCTCCTGCACAACACTCGCGGATGCGAGATCGAATTCCTGGAGCACGATAGCCATGGCCACCGACATACTCCCGATCAAATACTCCACATGGAATATACGGTGCGGAACAGTCCACGCACAAGACCGCGGCATCGATCGGAAAAGTGATCGGCGACATAGCAAAACGGCCCGAGCGTAACCGCTCGGGCCGTCGTGACCAGGGGATTTGCTAGAGCGCGTGGTTGTCCAACCAGGTGCGCGCCACCTCCGCGGCAGCGGCACCCGCGCGGACCTTGCGGATCATCTCCGCCAACTCGTCGGTCGTGAGCTCACCCGCGACGTAGTTCAGTTTCTTGATCTGCCGATCATCCAGCAGACCCTTGCGGTAGACCGCGAGCACATTCTCGGCTCGCACCGCGTAATCGTTATCGGCGAGGATCGTCAGCCCATCGGTCGCACCGGGGGTCAGCGCGGGCGGGCCGGTCAGGATTCCGGCCTGGATTTCGCCGTCCAGCAATGCCTTTCGCAACGCAGTCGCGTCGGGATAGGGCCTGGTACCGGCGAAGTCGCAACCGGCAATCCACACGGGCGCCGCGGTTTGCAGCACGCCGGGCACCGATGCCACCCCGGCCTGGATTTCGCCACACCGCGGTGCGAGCGCGCCGATCGACCGCACGTCCTTGCCCACCGCTTCGGTCAGCAGCACCCGGGCTCGCATATCCGTACCGTCGGCCGGATCGGAGACCGCCAGCCCTTCCGGCAGCGACCGGTTCAACTCCTCGGTCACCGACAACCGAACTGGCGCGGACTTGTCCGCCACCTCGGTCGTCACCTCGGGCTTGCGCGCCTGCGCGTCGGCATTCAGGAAGGTGAGCAGTTCGCCGCTGTGCTCGCCGACCACCGTCACCGTGCCAGCATCCAGCGCGGCCAGATAGTCCGCCCGATTACCGAGATCGGCGGTGACCGAGGTGCGTGCACCGGTCCGCGCCAGCGCGCCCGCATAAATTTGCGCAAGCAGATTTGATTCCATCGAATCGCCCGCGCCGACCGCTATCGTCGGGCCCGAACCGTCGCTTCCACAGGAAACAGCCAGCCCGACGGCCGTGACGACCACGATCCGTGCCAGCATCCGCCTCGACGCGGCCAACCCCATCCGGCGACACCAACCTTCGGTAGTGAACAGGAACTGCATGCAGCGGGCAATATGAACAACCAGAATGTACCGGGTGGCCGTGCGAGCACGGCTTCTCGCACCGCCCGTCATGCCGGAAGGACTCCAGTGAAAACCACGATCAACCCCGATGCCGCGCGGCACGGGCGGTTCGCGCTGCGGCTGACGCTGCGCGCCGCCCGCATTCTCGTCGCCGCCGCGGCACTGGCCGCCGCCATGATCCTGTCCGCCTGTGGTAACTCCGATCCGCTTGCGGCCAAGGGCAATTGCGAGGGCGACGGGCTGACCGTCGGCTCGGCGAACTTCCCGGAATCGGAAACGGTTGCGAATATCTACGCGGAAGCGTTGCGCGCCAACGGATTCAATGTCGACACCAAACTCAATATCGGTAGCCGCGAAGCGTATATCCCGGCGCTGCGCCAGTGCGCGATCTCGGTGATTCCGGAGTACAACGGCAACCTGTTGCAGTACCTGGACAAGAACGCCACCGCGGCAAGCTCAGCCGATATCGACGCCGCCCTCACCACGGCACTCGGTTCCGATCTCGCCGTCGGCACCCCGGCCCCGGGCCAGGACTCGGACGCGGTCGTGGTCACCAAGGCCACCGCGGAGCGCTGGAACCTGCACAGCATCGCCGATCTGGCCGCACATTCGGCCGAGGTGAAATTCGGTGCGCCCGCCGAATTCCAGGAGCGCGCGGGCGGTCTGCCCGGCCTTAAGAAGAACTACAACCTGGATATCGCCGCGAACAATTTCGTGCCGATCGCCGACGGCGGCGGACCCGCGACGGTGCGCGCGTTGGTCGAGGGCGCGGTGACCGCGGCCAATATCTTCACCACCTCCCCGGCGATCGCGCAGAACAATCTGGTGGTCCTGGAGGATCCGAAGCACAACTTCCCCGCCCAGAACGTGGTGCCGCTGTTCAACTCGGCCAAGAAGACCGATAAGGCGCTCGCCGCGCTCAACGCGGTCTCCGCGAAACTCACCACCGGCGAACTGCTGAAGCTCAACGAGGCGGTCTCCGGAAGCAGTAAGACCGAACCCAAGGCCGCAGCACAACAATGGGTCGCCGCCCAAGGGCTGAACAAGCCCACCGGGTAGGAGCCAGCGTGTCCGATATCGAATTCAGCCGTATCAGCAAGACCTATCCGGATGGCACGCACGCCGTCTCCGAACTCGATCTACGCATCGAATCCGGTTCGTTCACCGTCTTCGTCGGACCGTCGGGCTGTGGCAAGACCACCTCGATGCGCATGATCAACCGGATGATCACACCCAGTTCGGGCACCATCACCGTTGGCGGCGCGGATATTTCGACGGTGAATCCGGTCGAGCTGCGGCTCGGTATCGGATACGTGATCCAGAGCGCCGGACTCCTGCCGCATCGCACCGTCATCGACAATGTCGCGACCGTGCCTGTGCTGCAAGGAGTTCGGCGTCGCGCGGCCCGAGCGGCGGCACTCGAGGTGCTGGACCGGGTCGGGTTGGACCGATCCCTGGCCAACCGGTATCCCGCCCAGCTCTCCGGCGGACAGCAGCAGCGCGTCGGAGTGGCCAGGGCGCTGGCCGCGGATCCGCCGGTGCTTTTGATGGACGAACCGTTCAGCGCGGTCGATCCGGTGGTGCGCGAGGAGTTGCAGGCCGAAATGCTGCGGCTGCAAGCCGAATTGCGCAAGACCATCGTCTTCGTCACCCATGACATCGATGAGGCGGTGAAGCTCGGCGACCGGATCGCGGTGTTCGGACCGGGCGGCGTCCTCCAGCAATACGACGAACCACAGCGCGTGCTGGCCGCGCCCGCAACAGATTTCGTGGCGGGCTTCGTCGGACGTGATCGCGGCTATCGCGCGCTGTCGTTCCGCAGCGCGGATAGCCTGACACTGCACGAGATCCACACCGCAACCGAACCCGAACTCACCGAATTGCGGCTGGACCGCGGCGAATGGGTATTGGTGGTCACCGATTCCGGTGTTCCGCGCGGGTGGATCGACGTCACCGGCGTAGAGAGCATTCGGGCCGGGCGGGCATTGCACGACAGCATCGCCGCGGGTGGCTCGCTCTTCCCGCCGGACGGCGACCTCCGGCAGGCACTGGACGCGGCGATCTCCTCACCGTCGGGAATCGGTGTCGCCGTTGACGATTCCGGTGCGACTCGCGGCGGTATCCGGGCTCCCGAGGTACTCGAACAACTCGCCGGGCAGCGCACGGTGGAGGACGACGAGCGCAATCGGCATTTCTTCGAAACCGAAAACGCATGAAGTATCTGATCGACAACTTCTCCGAGATCATGGGTTTCACCAAGACCCATCTGTATCTCGCGTTGGTGCCGCTACTGCTCGGGCTGATCATCGCGATTCCGGTGGGTGCGTTGGTGCGCCGGATCTCCTGGCTGCGGCGCGTCACGGTGACGGCGGCCAGCCTGTCGTACACCATTCCATCGCTGGCTCTGTTCGTGATCATTCCGCCGCTCGCCGGGATTTCGACCATCGATCCGGTGAATGTGATCATCGCGCTCACCGTGTATTCGACGGCGCTGCTGGTGATCGCGGTGCCGACGGCACTGGATTCGGTGTCGCCCACCGTCATCGATGCCGCCGACGCCGTCGGCTTCAGTTCGCTGCGGCGCACCGTGACCGTCGATATGCCTTTGGCCATACCGGTTTTCGTCTCCAGCCTGCGCGTTGTGGTGGTCACGAATATCGCCATGGTTTCGGTCGGCGCGCTGATCGGTGTCGGCGGGCTCGGCAAACTCTTCACCCAGGGCTATCAGCGCGACTACCCGGACGAGATCATCGCGGGCATCATTGTGACGCTGGCGCTGGCCCTGATCTTCGACCGCCTGGTGTACGCCATCGGACGCTGGGCGACCCCGTGGACGCGCGCGGACACCAGGACGGCGAAAGGCGCTGCGGCATGAACCTTTTCATCGATGCCTGGCACTACTTCACCGACAGCGCGAACTGGAGCGGCCCGGCGGGCATCCAGCACCGCATCGCCGAGCACCTCTGGTACAGCTTCCTGACCGTCGTCGTCTCCGCGGCCGTCGCGCTTCCGCTCGGGCTGGTGATCGGGCACACCCGTCGCGGTTCCGCACTGCTGGTCGGATTCGCCAATGCCATGCGCGCCCTGCCCACCCTGGGCCTGCTGACCTTCCTGGTGCTCGGCCTCGGACTCGGCCTGATTCCGCCGCTGCTCGCACTCGTCACGGTCGGCATTCCGCCGCTGCTGGCCGGTGCCTACGCCGGAATCGCCAATGTTTCGGCCGATGTCGTGGACGCCTCACGCGCCATGGGCATGACCGAGCGCCAGATCCTGTTCCGCGTCGAGGTCCCCAACGCGCTGCCGATCCTGCTCACCGGCCTGCGCGGGGCCACCCTGCAGGTCATCGCCACCGCCACCATCGCCGCCTTCGTCAACCTGGGCGGTCTGGGCCGCTATATCTTCGACGGCATCGCCGTCTACCGCTACGACCGGGTGCTCGTGGGCGCCCTGCTGGTCGCGGTCCTCGCCATGGTGATGGACGGCCTGCTGGCTTTCGCGGTCTGGGCCAGCGCACCCGGCACGGGTCGCGTGCGCCGCCCCGCTCAGCTGCCCGTCACCCCTGCCGGAATCCTGCAGGCGGCGGACTAGCGCTCAGGCATAGGGATCGGTGATCTCGCGCAACAGAGCCAACGTCTCGCGCAACTGCCGCATGCGCTGCGCACCGAGGTGCGTCGCCCACTCGGCCTCGATCCGGGCGGCGACGGAGTTCGCGTACGCCGCCATCTTCGCTCCGCGTTCGGACAGCACGACCAACCGTGCCCGACCGTCGCGCGGATCCGGCACGCGCCGCACATAGCCGGTGCGCTCGAGCTGATCGACCAGGAATCCGGCGGTCTGCTTGGTGACCTGGGCCTGCTCGGCCAATTCGGTCAGGCGGCTGCCATCGGGACCGATGCGCGCCGCGAGCCGCCCCTGGGCGACCGTGACGTCGTCGTATCCGGACTCGGCGAGATCGGCGAAGATCCGGTCCTCCATCGATCGGTGCGCGATGAACATCAACAGGCCCACATTCATATCGTCGTCGGCCATCCCACTCCTTGACGTTGGTCAGATAAGCTTACTACATTGGTAAGCCTATCTGACCAATCCTACAAGAGGTCCGAAACCCGGGAGCGCACCATGGACCGCGAAACCTGTTGGCAGACCATCGAACAGCAGCGGCGCGCGGTTGCCGACCTGCTGGCCGACCTTTCGGCCGACGAGTGGGAAACACCGTCATTGTGCGCGGGCTGGCGAGTCAAGGAGGTCGCCGCACACATCGCGCTGACACCGCAGCCACCCCCGATCGGCGCCATGCTCGGCACCGGCATCCGCGCGCGCGGCAACTACAACCGGTTCATCGATCACCTCACCAGGCGCTACGCGAAACATTCAGCCGCAGAACTCGTTTCGGCGATCCACGGCAACGCCGGCTCCCGGAGGCTGCCCAAGCTCACCAACTATCGCAATATCCTGTTCGACACAATGGTGCACGGTCAGGACATCGCGATTCCGCTCGGTCGCATGATCGAGATCGAACCGGCGGCCGCGGCGGCCGCGGCCGCCCATGCGGTAACCGTCGGATGGCCGGTATGGGATAAGCACCGCCTCGACGGCATCCGCCTGGTCGCATCCGACGTCGACTGGACGCATGGCAGCGGACCGGAGATCCGCGGCCCGATCACCGCGCTGTTACTCCTGGTCACCGGCCGCACAGCGGCAATGGACCTGCTGACGGGCGACGGCGTCGCGCCGATGACCGCTCGCCTGCGCTGACCGCCCCGGCATTGACCAATGATGTGACATGGGTCACGATGTGACGTGGCCGCAGGAGTTTGCTTCGCGGATGCTAGACGCACGATCGCGGAGCCGAATTCTGCGGGATCACTCATCCGAGACCAGGAGGCGTACCGTGAACAGTCGCTCTATGAAGGCGCGCGACATCATGCACGAAAACGCGGAGTGGATCCCCGCCGACGAAACGCTGGATCGGGCCGCGCAGATGATGCGCAGGCTGGATATCGGCGCACTGCCGATCGGCAGCGACGACCGGCTCGTCGGCATGCTGACCGATCGCGATATCGTCGTGAAATGCATTGCGATGGGCCATGATCCGAGCAAGGTACGGGCCGGGGATCTGGCCGAGGGCACCCCGCGCTGGATATCCGCCGATGCCGATGTCCGCGAGGTGCTGGACATGATGGAGCATGATCGGATCAAACGGCTGCCGGTGATCGACAACAAGAAGCGACTCGTCGGCATGATCTGCGAATCCGATATCGCCAAGAACCTCAGCGACGCCGAAATCGCAGAATTCGTCTCGGCCGTCTTCGTTCCGCACTGATCAACCCGCACAACGCGACACGGGGCTGCTCACCTGAGTGAGCAGCCCCGTATTCGCGGGTCGAAATTACGCGACGCCCTCCGCGCGGGCGGCTGCGGCCACGGCCTCGGCGACGGCCGGGGCGACGCGCGGGTCGAGCGGGCTCGGCACGATCTTGTCCGCGGCGATCTCATCGGCGACCACGCTGAGGATGGCATCGGCGGCGGCGATCTTCATGCCCTCGGTGATGCGGCGCGCGCCCGCGTCCAGCGCGCCCTTGAAGACGCCCGGGAACGCGAGGACATTGTTGATCTGGTTCGGGAAGTCGCTGCGCCCGGTGGCCACGATCGCGGCGTACTTGTGCGCGACATCGGGGTGGATCTCCGGATTCGGGTTCGACATGGCGAACACGATCGACTCCGGCGCCATCGAGGCGATCAGCTCCTCGGCGATGGTGCCCGCGGAGAGTCCGAGGAACACATCGGCGCCGTCCAGCGCCTCGGCCGCGCCCCCGGCGAGCCCGCGGGGGTTGGTGCGCTGCGCCAGTTCGGCCTTCACCTCGTTGAGGTCGCCGCGCTCACGGTTCACGATGCCCTTGGAATCGAGCACGGTCACGTCCTTGACGCCCGCGGCGAGCAGGATATTCGTGCACGCGACACCGGCGGCGCCCGCACCGGACACCACGACCTTCATGCCGTCGATGGCACGACCCTGCACCTTGGCCGCGCCGTTGAGGGCGGCGAGCACCACGATGGCGGTGCCGTGCTGGTCGTCGTGCATGACCGGGCAGTCAAGGGCCTCGATGAGCCGCTGCTCGATCTCGAAGCAGCGCGGCGCCGAGATGTCCTCCAGGTTCACCGCGCCGAAGCTCGGGCGCAGCCGGATGATGGTCTCCACGATCTCGTCGACATCCTTGGTGTCCAGGACGACCGGGATCGAGTTCAGTCCGGCGAACTTCTTGAACAGCGCCGCCTTGCCCTCCATCACGGGCAGCGAGCCGCGCGGACCGATGTCACCGAGACCGAGCACGGCGGTGCCGTCACTGACCACCACGACGAGCCGGTCGGTCCAGGTGTAGCGCTTGCACAGCGCCTCGTCTTCCGCGATGGCCAGGCTGACCTTCGCCACACCCGGGGTGTAGGCGATGGAAAGGTCGCGCTGGGTGTCCAGCGGTGCGGTGAGTTCGACCGAGAGCTTGCCGCCTAGGTGGCCCGCGAAAATTTCTTCCTGGGTGATTTCGGAAAGGCTTGCGGTGGCATTCACTGCGTCAGTCACAGATGACACGATTTCACTCCTGATCGGGTCGGACAAGCCGGGGGGACGGTTACCGCCGGGTACATGGGTATGAGCTGTTTCACACGCTCATCGAGTGCGCTGACCGGGACATTTCGGGTCGAGCCGAGAGCATCGGACATGCGACGATCTACTACCGAAACGTGGCGCGGCACTGATCCGCAGAGCGAAGGTCGGACGGGTGTGTCCGTGCAAAACGTGCGGGAGCGACCTCGGGTCGCGACGGTGCGTCGCGAGGCGGTGATCGCCGTTGTTCCCGAACCCGGCGGTGGCGTAGGCGGGAATCCGTAGCATTCTGCCAGCCCGGAGGACGCATTGCCAAACCGGCGTGTCGTGTTCCGGTCGAGCATCATCTTTCGAGGGTAGGCCGCGGGAATTACCAGGGGGTAAGCAGAAACTCGCAGTTCGGCAGCGGTATCCGGTGAGCTGTCACAACGGGAGCGGATCGGCCGCGGTGAGCTCCGGCCGCGCCGGGGGCTCGGGCATCGTATCGGCAACCCCGGTGCGCACCCACACCGCCTCGAGTCCGCCGGAGGTCAGCCGCACCCGCCAATCCGCCGCTGCGCCTGGATGATCGGTGCGGCGGTGCATTCCGCGACTCTCCGTGCGCGCGAGCGCGCTGTATTTGGTCCAGCGCGCCACCGCGAGCAGCGCCGCCGCCTGCCTGGCGCGCAACCGGTCCACGCCGAAACCGCCGAGATCGAAATCGGCGCCCGGCCACATGGCGTCGAGTTCGCCGATGCTGTCGCGCAGACTTCCGGCGCTGCGCCAGTAGCTGCGCCGCAATGGCAGCGTGTGCTCCTGTACCAGCCCGACCACGGCCCGCGAATCGATGCGGGTCACTGGATTCAGTCCGGCACCGGCCACCTCGCGCACCGGCCCCGTCACGCCGCGCCCACGTGCGAAACGCGCGGCGCCCTTTCCGGCCCACACCCCCGAGGCGATGGCCCATGCTCCACCCTGACCGCCGAAGCCGCTGACCGCGCCGGTGATCGGCTCGCGCGTCATCACATCGCCCGCGCCGTAGAGTCCGGCCACCGTGGTCGCGCAGTCGGTCCCGCCTATGCACAGCCCGCCGGTCCCGCGGACCGTCCCCTCCAGCACCGCACGCAGCGGTACCCGGCGGGTGTGGTCGACCAGCCCCTGTCTGGAGAGCCAACGCCGGACCGGGTACGGCACATCGTCCAGGGCAGCGTAGATCCGGCGACCATCCGCGATCGCGGTGAAGGCCGCCGAGCGATGACCGGTGATCTCCGCACCGGATTCGTCGTAGAGCGTCGCGAAATGCAGTGCCAGCCCGGGAGCGAAGGCGGTGTCTCGGGGCGCGGGCACATCCGGGACCAGACCGTAGGCGGTGGAGAATTCCATGCCCGACAGTTGCGCGCCCGCCTCGGCGGCGAGCAGCAGTCCATCGCCGGTATCCACATCGGTGCCCGCGCCGCCGGAGAGGAAGGCGCAGCCGCCGGTGGCGACGACGACCGCCCCGGCTCGGATGGTCCAGGTCCGAAAGCCGTTGTGCCGCTGCACACCGACCGCACCGGCGACCGCGCCGTCGCGATCGACGAGTAGCTGCAGGGCGGGATGGTGATCGAGAATGCGCACTCCGGCTTCGAGCAGGCTGCGGCGCATCCGGCGCAGATAGCTTGCGCCGTCGAGGCATACGCGCAACGGCGTTGCGCCGTTGCCCTCACCCGGAAACCGATAACCCCACGTCACGAGCTGTTCGACCCGCCGGTGCGTTTCGTCGAGTACGCGCAGCATCCATTCCGGCTCGGCGAGCCCGCCGCCGTGCGCGTACGCGCGCCGCACGGCCTCGTCTCGCGCGGTCCCCGGCGGGATATTCCACAGCGAGGTCGTCCCGGCGGCTGTCGGCCCGCTCGCACCGCAGCGGCTCTTGTCGACGAGCGCCACCCGAGCGCCCGCGGTGGCGGCGGAGATGGCGGCCCAAGTCCCGGCGGGGCCGCCGCCGAGCACGAGCACATCCGTCTCGAATTCCGTCACAAAGAGAAATGTTCGGCCACAATTCACGCAACCGCAACCATTACCGATTTATCAGCCCCACCACTGCGTCCACAGCAATATCCCGGCGACAACAAAAACGACCACCGATCCGGAAAAAGCTGCCAAACCCCGATGACGATCTGAATAAATTTGTGCGCCGAGGCCGATCGCCGAGGCGGCGACATGCCACGTCACCGATTCGCCGCCGGGTCCGGGAAAGCCGCGTCGAGCAGCGATTACCGCGGTACCGATAACGACGACGGCCAGCACGAACATCCCACCGGCCACGATTCCGCTGAGTCCGCGCAGCACTCTCACGAGGCGATCACCGGTACGCCCGTCGCTTTGCCCGCGAGTTCCTCGAATTGCGCGGGGTCGGTGGTGAATTCACCTAGCCGGATGGTTTTGTTGGATCCGTGATAGTCCGACGAACCGGTCGTGATGAGACCGAGTTCCGCGGACAACTCCGTCAGCAACGCGCGATCGGCCGCGGAATGGTCCGGGTGATCGATCTCGAGGCCGCCGAGTCCGAGCGTGGCCAGTTCGCGAATATCGTCGATCGCCAGCAGCCGCCCGCGCTTACGCGCCCGGGTGTGCGCGAGCACGCTGACCCCGCCTGCGGTCGCGATCATTTCGACGGCACGGCGCAGCGGTGTATCCGCCTTCTCCGCATAGTAGGGGCCGTGCGGGGCCAGCAATTCGGTGAAGGCCGCGTCCACGGTCGGCACCACACCGGCCGCGACGAGTGCGCGCGCCAGGTGCGGACGCCCCGCCGACGGTCCGGCCGAGGCCAGGACCGCATCCGGATCGATGGGTAGTCCGTCGTCGCGCATGCGCTCGGCCATCGCGCGCAATCGCTCGACGCGTTCGGCGCGCAGGCGTTCGCGCTCGTCGGCGAAACACCGGTCGGTCGGGTCGAAGAGGTAAGCCAGCAGGTGCACCGGGACCGGCCACCCGTCCTCACCGAGCCCGATACACGACATCTCCATGCCGCGCACCAGCGTCAATCCCTTCGGTAGCGCGTCGACCGCTTCGGCCCACCCGGCGGTGGTGTCGTGGTCGGTGATCGCGACGACGTCCAAGCCGGCCGCTGCCGCGTTCCGGACGAGCTCGGCCGGGGTATCGGTGCCGTCGGACGCGGTCGAATGGGTATGCAGGTCGATGCGCACGCCTTCTTTCATACCGTGCGCTCACCCGGCGCACGCACGCGCACGCGACGTAGCATCGGTCGGTGCCATCAATTCCGCCGCTACCGTCGTTCCGTAGCCAAGGCCGAGCACGTGCCCAAGTGCCTCATATCCCGGTCCCCACCGCGCGTGCGGTGGTCGACTGTGCCGTGTACGTCGACGGCCGACGGCTGCCCGGCCACTTCAGCCATGCGGACGCGATGGCCGAGGTCAGCAATCGGGGAGCCGGATTCGTGTGGGTCGGACTGCACGAGCCGGACCAGTTCCAGATGGCCGATATCGCCAAGGTCTTCGACCTGCACCCGTTGGCCGTCGAGGACGTCGTCCATGGTCATCAGCGGCCGAAGTTGGAACGCTACGACGACACCCTGTTCCTCGTACTGCGCACTGTCAGCTACGTCCCACACGAAATCCATTCGGTCAGTGAGATCGTCGAGACCGGCGACATCATGGTTTTCACCGGACCCAATTTCACGGTGACCGTTCGGCGCGGCGAGCACACCGGACTCGCCGGTGTCCGAAAGGAATTGGAGGATCACCCCGACCAGCTCATGCTCGGTCCCGGTGCGGTGCTGCACGCGGTCGCCGACCACGTTGTGGATTCCTATGTGGCGGTGGCGCAGTCGGTCGAGAACGATATCGATGAGATGGAAGAAGAGGTCTTCACCCCGCGCAGCACGGTGACCATCGAATCGATCTATCAGCTCAAGCGAGAGGTCGTGGAGCTGCGTCGCGCGGTGAACCCGCTCGGCACCGCTCTGGAAGCACTCGGCCGCAACACGACAATGCCATTGCCCAAAGAGATTCGGCGTTATCTACGCGATGTCGGCGACCATCACACCGCGGTGGCCGAGCGGATCAACGATTTCGACGAGGCACTCAGCGCACTGATCACCGCGGCGCTGGCCAAGGTCGGTGTCCAGCAGAATACCGACATGCGCAAGATCTCCGCGTGGGTCGCGATCGCGGCGGTGCCGACGATGATCGCCGGTATCTACGGGATGAATTTCACGCATATGCCGGGGCTGGAGGCAACCTGGGGCTTCTGGCTCGTCATCGTGATCACGCTCGTGATCTGCGCTGGGCTCTACGTCAACTTCCACCGCAACAACTGGCTCTGAAGAACTACAGCGACGCAGCGCCTCTGGCCGGATCGTGCACATCGATCCCGGCCTCGGCCCACGCATCACGCAACGCCTGCGCCCCGCGCACCCGAACCCAGGCCGCCTCGGTCGCGGTCACCGGAACCACCGCGAAATACCGTACGGGTTCGGCGGGTTCGGGCAGCGCGACCTCGGGAATATCGCTGTCCCCCAACAACACCGCGGTGAACGGCGCATCCCGCCACATCGGCTCGCCCAGATCGAGCAGCGCATCGGCTTGCAGCACAACACCTTCCACGGCGGGCGCCGCGACGAGCACGCCGAGGGTGCGGGCGAGTCCGGAACTCGGGCCGACCCCGGCACGCAGCGTCAGCACCAATTCGGCCCGCGGCCCACGCACCGGATCGGCGTGCAGGTCACTGGGATCGCCCATGGGATGACGTGATCCGCCGAGGGTCACGTAGTGCACCAGCTCGTCGCCGGGAATGCGCAGAATCTCGATGGGCTCCAGGCCCAGAAAGGTCACCGACGCGGAGTCGACACCCGTCGAGGCGGCACCGAAGTGATCCAGCACCTCGGTGCGGACCTTGTCCACGACTTCCATGCGCTCAGATCGCCAACCGCGCCAGCATGTCCCGAGCCTGCTCGGCCGACTTCGGGTCACACAGCACGTCATAGCGGCCCGCCACCAACTGCATGGTGGAGGCGAAATCGCGCTGTCCCCTGGTCGCCGCATAGGGGATCGAGGTGGAGATGACGCCGAAGATGATGCCGCCGACCAAGCCGACCAGCACCGGCGCGAAACCGCCGCTGGTGGTGAACAAGCTCAACAGCAGGCCGAGGAACAGGCCGAGCCACGCGCCCGAAACCACCCCGCCGCCGATCACCTTGCCCCAGGTCAGTCGATACAGCACGCGTTCGACCTGCATCAGGTCCACGCCGACGATGGTCACGTCTTGCACAGGGAACTCGTTGTCGGCCAGGAAATCGACCGCTTTCTGAGCCTCGGCATAGGTCGGATACGAGCCGACCGGCCAGCCCGATGGCGGCGTCGGCAGGCCCTGCCGCCCGCGATTCGAGTTCCCCAAGGGATTCGTCATATCTCTATTCTGCTATTCCGAACCGGAGTTCGGGGGTGTGAAACGCGTGGTCCTCGTCATCCCCGCAGCTCGGCCCTTATCAGCGATTACCTGAGCCATCTTGGCGCTTGCCTCATCGATCATTTCGTCGCCGAGCATTACCGCTCCGCGCGCACCGCCCTTTTCCGAGGTGTGGAAGGCGTAGGCATCCAGAATCAGCTCGGCGCGATCGTAATCGGCCTGGCGCGGACTGAAGATCTCGTTCGCGGCCTCGATCTGTCCGGGATGCAACACCCATTTACCGTCGAAACCGAGCGCCGCGGTGCGCCCGGCCGCTCTGCGGAATCCATCGATATCCCGAATTTGCAGGTAGGGCCCGTCGATCGCCTGCAGGCCGTGCGCGCGGGCGGCGAGCAGGATGGTCATCAGAATGTGGTGGTAGGCATCGCCGGTGTCATAGCCCTCGGGCTGTTCGCCGACCACCAGCGTGCGCATATTGATGCTGGCCATGAAGTCGGCCGGGCCGAAGACCAGAGTCTGCACCCGCGGGCTCGCGGTAGCGATCTCATCGATATTGCGCAATCCCGAGGCGTTCTCGATCTGCGGTTCGATACCGATCCGCCCGACCTGGAGCCCGCTGGCCTTCTCCAATTGCGTGAGCAGCAGGTCCAGTGCCTGCACCTGACCCGAATCGGTCACCTTCGGTAGCAGAATCGCGTCCAGTGCCGCGCCCGCGCCCTCGACCACGGTGATCACGTCGGCGTAGGTCCACTGGGTGGTCCAATCGTTGACCCGCACCACCCGCAGCTGATCGCCCCAGCCGGTGTCGTTCAGCGCGGCCACGATATTCGCGCGGGCCTCGGCCTTGGCGGCGGGCGCGACCGCGTCCTCCAGATCGAGAAATACCTCGTCGACTGGCAAGCCCTTGGCCTTATCGATCATCTTCTTGCTGCTACCGGGGCAGGCGAGCACCGAGCGGCGCGGCTTCATGATCACTCCCGTCGATCGTGGCATGGTGTGAGTACCGTTCCGCGAACCCTCTAACCTGACAGCCATGGCAGCAACCAGGGTGTACGTCGCCAGGCTCGCCGGACTGGTGGTACTCGGCCCGGACGGCGAGTCTATCGGCCGCATCCGCGACGTCGTCGTGGCCGTCCGCTACGACCGCCAGCAACCCCGGGTGCACGGCCTGGTTGTCGAATTGCCGACCCGGCGCCGAATATTCGTACCGATGCTGCGGGTGACCACGATCGAACCCGGTGTCGTCGCGCTCAATACCGGCACGGTGAGCCTGCGCCGCTTCACCCAGCGTCCGGGCGAGATGCTCGCCCTCGCGCAGATCGTGGATTCTTCGGTGCGCGTTCATGATCCGGATCTGCTCGACCTCGCGGATGTCGATGTGCTCGTGGTCGATCTGGGCATCGAACAGACCCGGACCAGGGACTGGCGGGTCACCAGGGTCGCGGTGCGCGGACATCGCAGGCTCGGCCGCCGCCGGACCGTGCACGTAGTGGACTGGATGCAGGTCAGCGGGCTGACGCCGTACGAGATCGGCAGGCCGGGCCAGGACGTCACCCAACTGCTCGAGCAGTTCGAGGGCCTGCGTCCCGCCGACGTCGCGCACATGCTGCGCGAACTTCCCGAGAAGCGGCGCATCGAGGTGGCGATCGCACTCGACGACGAGCGACTCGCCGACGTCGTGCAGGAACTCCCCGACGACGATCAGGTCGATCTACTCGGCCACCTCGAGGTGCGCCGGGCCGCCGACGTGCTCGAGGCGATGGATCCCGACGACGCCGCCGACCTGCTCGGCGAACTGCCGAAGGGCGAGCGGGAATCGCTACTGGCACTGATGGATCCGGAGGAGTCAGAACCCGTCCGCAGGCTGCTGGAGCACTCCCCCGATACCGCGGGTGGTCTGATGACACCGAAACCGGTGGTCCTGACCCCGGCCACTACCGTCGCCGAAGCGCTTGCCCGAGTGCGCAATCCGGATCTGACACCCGCGCTGGCCACCATGGTGTTCGTGGTGCGGCCGCCGACCGCAACGCCGACCGGCCGCTTCCTCGGCTCGGTGCATTTGCAGCGACTGTTGCGCGAACCCCCGGCACACCTGGTCGGCGGCATCCTCGACACCGATCTGGCTCCGCTGCGGCCCGATGCCCCGCTCGGTGCGGTGACCCGTTATTTCGCCACCTACAACCTGGTCTGCGGTCCGGTAGTGGACGAGGAGAACCATCTGCTCGGCGCGGTCAGTGTGGACGACGTGCTCGATCATCTACTACCGGAAGATTGGCGCGAGCAAGAAGATACGGCCCACGACGCGGTCGCGGGGCACGAGGGGGTAACCGATGCCGAGTGAGAAGAATCCGGCGCGCCAGCGCCTGGAGACGCCGGTGGAATCGCGGTTCCGCTTCGACTACGACGCCGAGGCGCTGGCCCGCTCCAGCGAGCGAGTCGCCCGATTCCTCGGCACCGGACGCTATCTCGCGATCCAGACGATTGTGGTGATCGTCTGGATCCTGTTGAACGTCTTCGTGATCGCGCTGCGCTGGGATCCATATCCGTTCATCCTGCTCAATCTCGCGTTCTCGACCCAGGCCGCCTATGCCGCGCCGCTGATCCTGTTGGCGCAGAACAGACAAGACAATCGCGACCGCGTATCGCTGGAGGAGGATCGCACCAGGGCCGCCCAGACCAAGGCCGATACCGAATTCCTCGCCCGCGAGCTCGCGGCGCTGCGGATCGCGGTCGGCGAGGTTGCTACGCGCGACTACTTGCGCAGGGAATTGGAGGAAATGCGAGAGGTGCTGGACCGGATCGAAGCCGCGCGGACACCGGATTCCGAGTCGAGCCCCGATAAACCGTCGAAGGCCAATCGCAAGAAAAGCTCCGGCAGAAAGCCGGGCACAGTTCAGGTTTCACCGCCAGTTGCTGACGATTGACAGGAAATGCTCTACAAGGTTGTGACCCACGGGTAACCTGGACGACGTTGTCCCGAGCGGACGGGCAGGGGATGTCCCGGACAGGCGCTCTCACGACGTAGAGGATTGGTGTGGCCGAATGCGAATCTCTGCTCCGATAACCGTCTCGGCCCTGGTCGTCGCAGGTCTTGTGGCCACCGGCTCGGGTACCAACACCACACAATCCACCACTCCCGATACCGCGCCCGAGGCTTTGCTCGCGGCGTCGAGCGGCCCGTCCGCCGCCGACGGAACATCCGGCAACACCAGCGAAGGCGCATTGTCCCGGACAGTTGGTCTCCTTCCGGTAACGCCGGAGGCTCCCCGCAAACTTCGAGCAATGACTCCGCTTGCTGACGGCACCCCCCTGTTCGCGGGTTCGGTGCCGTTGCACGACATCGCCCTGCCCGCCACCGGCGGCGCGCTCGGGATCCCGGAAATCGTGCTCGCGGCCTATCGCAATGCCGAACTCGCGCTGGAATCCTCGACGCCCGGCTGCGGTCTGTCGTGGAGCCTGCTCGCCGGGATCGGGCGGATCGAATCGCTGCACGCGGGCGGCGGACGCACCGACGCCGCGGGCACCACCGTCACGCCGATCTTCGGACCCGCGCTGGACGGGTCGCTGCCGGGCAACGAAGTGATCAAGGCCGCCGACGGCAGTGCGGTGCGCGCGATCGGGCCGATGCAGTTCCTGCCCAGCACCTGGAGCCGGTACGCCGCCGACGGCAACGGTGACGGAATCGCCGACCCGCACAATGTCTTCGACGCCTCGCTCGCCGCAGGCAATTACCTGTGCTCGGGCGGGTTGAACCTGCGCGATCCGCAGCAGGAACTGCGCGCGGTGCTGCGCTACAACAACTCGCTCGCTTACGCCGCCAATGTGCTGAGCTGGTCGGCGGCCTACCGTACCGGCGGCACCCCGAGCCAGGTGAACATCTCCCCCGATCTCATCCCGCCGGGTACCGCGCCGATCACGGCAGGCCCGGACATGTTGGCCGCCTCCGCATCGGCACCGACGACCACCGCCAAGCCCGAACTGCCGCCGAATACGGTGACCATCCCGGCGCCGACCGAGGTGATGATCACCATCCCCGGGCTGCCACCGATCCCCTGCGGCATCTTCTGCCCGCGGCCGGTACCCAAGCCGCCGTGCGATCCACAGCAGGTGGCGCCGGCGCAGCTGCCCGCACCCGGCGATCCGGCACAGTCGCCCATCGCACCGGCACAGACCTATGGTGCGGCGGAAAACGGCGAGCCGAAGGATCCGCGGCAGCAAGACCAGCAGCACCCGAATCAGCAGCAACCCGCCAATTGCACTCCGGCCCAACCTGATGCGCCCCAGCCCGGTGCGGCCCAGCCCGCGCCCAATGCTCAGGCCCCCGCGCAATCGCCGGGCGAAACGCCGCAGAACTCACCGGAGAAGACGCCGGAGCCCGGCGTGGCCGAAGCGCCGGAGCCGCCCCAGACCGAAGCAGCCACCCCGCCGCCCGCACCGGGCATCACGCTCCCGTTCGGCATCGTGATCCCGCTGCCCGCCCCAGCACCGGCCCCGCAGGGCTGAGACCAGGCCTGATATCGAACAGATGACGCCACACCGAGACCCGATAACGAAGCAGTAACAAAAAGGTCTCGAATGCGGTACCCTCTACTTCGTCCATCACGAAGGGCTCGTTATCGAGTCAATTGGAGGGTCACCGCACAGTGGGGCGTCACCGAAAGCAGTCGCCTGCGACGATCAAGCGCAGCTCCGTAATCGCATTGACCGGATTGGTCCCCGCTGGACTCGTGGCCGTCGCCGCGTCCGCAGGCACCGGCGATCCGACCGCATCGTCTGTCCTGCAACACATTCCGGGGGACGATCAAGACGACCAGGCGGCCAGACTTTCGGTCGCCGCGGAACCGGCGGCGACCGAATTCGTCGCGAACGCAATGGCAAAGCAGGCACCGAGTGCGCCGCCGATCGTGAAAACCGTTGCGCTGCCGGATGGTAGGCAACCGGCCGCACTGCCAGCCGGTCCGCTCGGCATTCCCGGTGTGGCCGTCGCGGCTTATCAGAACGCCGAAAACATACTCGCCGCGGAGAATCCGGTCTGCGGAATGCCGTGGTCTATGCTCGCCGGCATCGGGCGGGTCGAATCGACGCACGCCTTCGGCGGTAAGGCCGACGCGGACGGCAATCCGCTGACACCGGTCTACGGTCCGGTGCTCGACGGCAGCCTCGCGGGCAACCACGTCGTTCGCGATACCGACGGCGGCGCGCTGGACGGACTCAGCGGATACGACCGCGCCATCGGCCCGATGCAGTTCCTGCCGGAGACCTGGAAGCGCTACGGCGCCGACGGCAACGGCGACGGCATCGCCGATCCGCAGAATCTGTTCGACGCGGCACTGACCGCGGGCAGGTATCTGTGCGACGGCGGGTTGAATATGCGCGATCTCACCCAGCAGACCCGGGCGATCCTGCGCTACAACAACTCCATGGCCTATGTCGCGAATGTGATGGCGTGGGCCGGGTCCTATGCCTCCGGCATCGCACCTAAGCCCGGCGACCTGCCGCGAATCTGAGACAACGTAAAATTCATGTCATGCCAGTGGTAACGGAAACGGATGTGCGGGGAGCCCTCGCGAAGGTCGACGACCCGGAGATCCGCAAACCGATCACCGAACTGGGCATGGTGAAGAGCATCGCGATCGGTGCCGATAGCAATGTCCATATCGAGGTCTACCTGACGACGGCGGGCTGCCCGCTGCGCACCGAGATCACCCAGCGGGTCACCAAGGCGGTGGCCGACGTCGCGGGCGTCGGCGCGGTCACGGTCGACCTCGATGTGATGAGCGATGAGCAGCGCACGAATCTGCGTAAGCAGTTGCGCGGCGACTCCGCCGATCCGGTCATCCCGTTCGCCCAGCCCGGTTCGCTCACCCGCGTCTATGCGGTGGCCTCCGGTAAGGGCGGCGTCGGAAAGTCCAGTGTCACGGTCAATCTCGCCGCCGCGATGGCCGCGCGCGGTCTCTCGGTTGGTGTGCTCGACGCGGACATCTACGGCCACTCGATTCCACGGATGCTCGGTACCGACGCGCGACCGACTCAGGTCGAGCGGATGATCATGCCGCCGCAATCACACAATGTGAAGCTGATCTCCATCGCGCAGTTCACCCAGGGCAATACGCCGGTGGTGTGGCGCGGTCCGATGCTGCACCGGGCGTTGCAGCAGTTCCTTGCCGATGTGTTCTGGGGCGATCTCGATGTGCTACTGCTGGATCTGCCGCCCGGCACCGGCGACGTCGCGATCTCCATCGCACAGCTGATCCCGAACGCGGAGATTTTGGTCGTCACCACCCCGCAACCCGCCGCCGCCGAGGTCGCCGAACGCGCCGGTGCGATCGCGCTGCAGACCCGGCAGCGGATCGCGGGCGTCATCGAGAATATGTCCTGGCTCGATCTGCCCGACGGCACCCGGATGGACCTCTACGGTTCCGGTGGCGGCCAATCCGTCGCCGACCGTCTGACCCGGGCCGTCGGGGCGAATGTGCCACTGCTGGGCCAGATTCCGATCGAGCAGGAGTTGCGCGAGGCAGGCGACGAGGGCACCCCGATCGTATTGCGCGATCCGGAGAATCCGGCCGCCAAGGCACTGCTCGACGTCGCCGACAAACTCGCAGTGCGCCGCCGCGGGCTCGCGGGCATGTCACTCGGAATCGACACAACGCGCCACCTGTAACCGCGGGCCGCACGGCTGA
>NZ_BDBY01000383.1 GCF_001613225.1 Nocardia pseudovaccinii NBRC 100343 | reverse complement strand
CCTGCTGATCAGCGGGCGGCCGAAGGTCTCGCGGTTGCGCACCCAGTCCAGGGTCAGGTCGAGGCAGCGCTGGGCCTGCGAATACGCCTGCACCGCGAGCCCGACCCGCTCGCTGACGAACGCACCGGCGATCTGATAGAAGCCGGAATTCTCCGGTCCGACCAGATTCTCCACCGGCACGCGGACATCCACATAGGACAGCTCGGCGGTATCGGAGGCCAGCCAGCCCATCTTGTCGAGCTTGCGGCTGACCGTGAAGCCCGGCGTGCCCTTCTCCACCACCAGCAGCGAAATGCCGCCGGAACCGGGGCCGCCCGTGCGCACGGCGGTCACCACGAAATCGGCGCGCACACCCGAGGTGATATAGGTCTTGGCCCCATTGACGATGTAGTGGTCGCCATCGCGGCGCGCCGTGGTGGTGAGGTGGCCGACATCGGAGCCGCCGCCGGGTTCGGTAATGGCGAGCGAGCCGATCTTCTCCCCGGCCAGTGTCGGGCGTGCGAAGCGCTCGATCAGGTCTTCATTGCCCGAGGCGATAATGTGCGGCACCGCGATACCGCAGGTGAACAGCGAGGCGAACAGGCCGCCGGAGCACCCGGCCTGATGCATTTCCTCACAGACGATCATGGCGTCGATACCGTCACCGCCGGAACCGCCCGCGGATTCCGGGAATTGGATGCCGAGCAGGCCGAGCGCTCCGGCCTTCTTGTGCAGTTCGCGCGGGATCTCGCCGTCACGCTCCCAGGCGGCGAGGTACGGAAGAACCTCGCGCTCGGCGAAACCCCTGACGGTGGCACGCAATTCGCGCCGTTCCGGCGTATTCCACGGACTCACAGCAACTCCAATGGGATATCAACATGACGCGAGCGCAGCCATTCGCCGAGCCCTTTGGCCTGTGGATCGAAGCGGGCCTGGTAGGCCACACCCTGTCCGAGCAGACCCTCGATAATGAAGTTCACGGCACGCAGATTCGGCAGTACGTGCCGGGTGACGGTCAGCGGCGCGGCCTCGGGCAGCAGTTCCTTGATCCGCTCCACCGTCAGCGTATGCGCCAGCCAGCGCCACTGCTCATCGGTGCGAACCCATACGCCGATATTGGCATTGCCGCCTTTATCGCCGCTGCGGGCCAAAGCAATCGTTCCCAGCGGTGCCCGGCGAGTTCCGTTGGTGGACAACGGCTCCGGCAGATCCGGCGCGGCTACCTCCGCCAATTTCAGAGTGTCCGACGCGGGTGCGATATCGACGCGAGTGCCCTGCGGCAGCACCGCCGCATGCGGCACCTCGGCGGCATCGACGAATCCCGGCGTGTACACGCCGTACGGCGAGCCGTTGCCGGGCAGGCTGGTGAAGTTGGTCCCCGGATAACTGGCCAATGCCAGCTCGACCGCGACATTGGAGAACGAGCGGCCGACCTTGTTCGGATCCGGATCGCGAACCACGCAGCGCAGCAAAGCGCTTGCCTGCTCCTCGGTTTCGGCGTCCGGCCGGTCGAGACGCGCCAGCGTCCAGGTCAATTCCGCAGGCCGCACGGGCAGCCAGGACTCCAGTTGTCGTTGCGCCAGTTGGGCTTTCGCCTCGATATCGAGTCCGGTGAGCACGAACTCCATCTCATTGCGGAAACCGCCGAGAGTATTCAGCGAAACCTTCAGCTGCGGCGGCGGCGGTTCGCCGGTCACACCGCTGATCAACACGCGATCCGGACCTTCTCGAGTCAGCTCGATCGTGTCCAGCCGCGTGGTGACATCCGGCCCCGCATAACGCGCACCCTGGATCTCGTACATCAGCTGTGCCGCAACGGTATCCACCGTGACCGCACCGCCCGTGCCCCGATGTTTCGTGATGACGCTGCTGCCGTCCCTGCGCACTTCGGCGATCGGGAAACCGGGCCGTCCGAGATCGGCCAACTCGGTGAAGAAGGCGAAGTTACCGCCGGTGGCCTGTGTACTGCACTCGATGACATGCCCGGCCACCACGGCACCGGCAAGCTGGTCGTAATCGGTTCGCCCCCAACCGAAATGAGCGGCGGCCGGGCCGACGATCACCGAAGCATCGGTGACCCGGCCGGTGACCACGATATCCGCGCCCGCATTCAAACATTCGACGATGCCCCAGGCACCGAGATAGGCATTCGCGGTCAGCGGTGACCCGAGGCCGAGTTCGCCCGCTCGGCTGAGCAGGTCGTCACCCTCGACGTGCGCGACCTTGGCATCAAGTCCGAGATCCGCCGCAACCTTGCGCAGCCTCTCCGCGAGACCGGCCGGGTTGAGGCCGCCCGCATTGGTGACGATCTGAACATTGCGTTCCAGCGCCAGCCCGAGGCAGTCCTCGATCTGGCGGACGAAGGTCTTGGCATAGCCGAGGCTGGGATCCTTCATCCGGTCCCGGCCGAGGATCAGCATGGTCAACTCGGCGAGATAGTCCCCGGTGAGCACATCGAGCTGCCCGCCCTCGAGCATCTCCCGCATGGCGCTGAGCCGATCACCGTAGAACCCGGAACAGTTGCCGATACGGATGAGCTCCGGATCGGCGGCCAGCATACTCATCAGCTGGAAGGCCCTCCTGTGCGGCGAACCGTCCCGGCGCGCCGCGTTGCGCCGCCGGTGGAGTCCGCGTTCCGGAGTCCAGCATCACACCCGGTCCAGAAAAAAGCAAGCACGCGTGCTTGTTAATTGCATATGGCGCGCGAGGCAGAATGACCAGATGTCCTCCGTCATCCTGTTCGCGCTGGCCGGGTTCCTGCTGGGCGGGGCCTACTCCACCTGGAAGACCACCCGGCCACTCGCTATCGCCCTGCTGGTGCTCGCCGCCCTAGCGACCGCGGGCGCGGTCGCCTGGTTGATGTAAACCCACTCAACACCACGGAGCGAGTCTTACGAGCGACCGTTCGCGGCCCGTCTCGCATCCGAGTGGCCGAAGCGCATGCGACGAAGTCGCGAGTCTCGGCCGCTCGGATGCGAGACACCAGGG
>NZ_BDBY01000382.1 GCF_001613225.1 Nocardia pseudovaccinii NBRC 100343 | reverse complement strand
AGACACCAGGGGGCCGCGAACACGCGGCGCCGCAGGCGCCGCAAATCAGACAGAGTTCAGGCGGAAGATCCGCAGATCCTCCGGCACGCCGCTCAGTGGTGCGGCGAAGAAACTGCGCCTATACGGCTTGACCGAGAATCCGAGCTCCTCGAGTGTCTCCGGTTCGACGGACTGCAATGTCGCGTGCGAAAGCATGGTGTTGCCGTTGCCCCCGGCCTCCATCACACGAGCGGCGATCGTCACATCCACGCCGAGCCAGTCGCCGCCGATCTCGCGCGGCGAGCCGGTGTGCAGACCGATCCGCATCTGCGGGCGATAACCGCGCACGCTGACGTCGGCCAGATTCCGTTTCGCCTGCACAGCGGCACGCACCGCACGATCGGCCGAGGTGAACACGGCCATCACACCGTCGCCCATGCGCTTGACCACCTGACCGCCGCGATCGGCGATCGGCGGCTCGATGGCCTTGGCAACCCCGCGCAACAGTTCGAGGGTCGCCTCATCGCCCGCCGAGAGCGACCAACTGGAGAACGCCACCAGATCGGTGAACATCACAGTTATTTCTTCGCTACCTCGACCGCGTCCGACGCGCTCCAACATGGCCTGCCAGACCTGCAGTGCGCCGAACCCGATTTCCCGGGCCGCGCTCGGCGTATCGCCGACCAACTTATCCGCCGCTCGCGCCACCGCGCGGGCGCCGCCCGGACCCGAAACCGACAGTGGGTCACCGAAAGACGGGTCACCCGGCAGTTGTTCACGCGCCTTGCGCAGCACACCGATGATGTCGGGCCGCTGGTTCGCGGCATTCATCAAGGCGGAGAACTGCCCGCGTCGCATTCCCGAGCCGGGACGACGAGCGGATCGGTCCTCATCGGCGGGCACCAACGGTATGGTCACCTCGGACGGAACGCCCCCGTTGTCTTCCGGTTCCGTCCCCGGCTCAGCACCGCCGGAAGGTGTTTCGGTCACGCCCCGAGCGTATCTCAGCCGACCAACCGTCGGCGGGTTACTTATTGTCGCCACCTGCGCCCCCTCGATCAGACTGAGCGGGCACAACGCCGGGTCCGCCAATGGGTAACTCACTGGTTGCTGACTCCGAGAGTAGCCAGCATCGATTCTGGATGGAAGCGGTGCCGGGCTTAGTTTCCGGGATGTTCACATACTGCCTGGATTGCCCGAATACATACACCGACCCGGTGTGGAAGGGGATTCACACACCGGGCCGATGTTCGCATAGTCCGCCGGGCAGTGGCGGACAGTGCGCGGGGCGCTCGGACCTCCCGACAAGGTCGGCACCCGTCACCCGAGCGGCGAGGGAGGGCAACTCGGGTAGTTCAATCATGCATCGCGTTGGTTGACCATAACCAGTGCACCGCCGAAGACAATTGCGACGAAAGCCGCGAAGTAGAGCAGGCCGCCCCACGGTCCCCAGTGCCAGTTCGCGGTCGATTCCGATGCGCTGTAGAAGTGGCTCGCATTCGCGAACGGCAGGAACGGCTGCACATTGCGCCCGAAGCTGCCGAAGGCGCCGAGCAGCGGCTCGATGAGCAGAGGCCAGAGCACGATCAGCGAAATCGCCGCAGCCGACTGCCGAACCAGCACGCCGATGCCGACCGCCAGGATCACGCTGAGCAGGGCATAGATCGGAATGCCGTAGATCTCGCGCCAAGCGTCGCCGCCGGAGAGCGTCAGGTTGTTGCTCGCATCGCCGCCGATCGCCTTGGCGATCGCGAAGGCGGCAAAGGCCAGCACGATCGTGAGCACCGCGCCGTAGACGCCGACCAGACCCGCCTTGGTGGCGATCACCTTGGCGCGATGCGGTGTCGCCTGGTAGGTGGTCCGGATGATGCCGAAGCGGTATTCGCTGGTCACGGTCAAGGTGGCCATGATCATCAGGACCATCACGCCGAATCCGCTGATCCCGCCGACCGCGGTGGCGACGGTCAGGTCGAGCGCGTTCTCCTTGCCCGACGACGAGCGGGCCACCGCCGCGAACAGCGCGGCCAAGCCGAGCGCGAGCACCACCACGATCGCCGAGCACCACCACGGCGACCTGGTCGAGGTGAGCTTGATACGTTCCGCTGCCAGCACGCCCATCAGAGCGCACCTCCCATTACCTGGTCGAAGCCTTCGCCGTGGTACTGCACCGCGCCGCCGGTCATCCGCATGAATGCCTCCTCCAGCGAAGCCCGCTGCGGTGCCAATTCGTACAGGGTGATGTCGTTCGAACCGGCCAGCTTGCCGACCGCGTCGCTGGTCACCCCGGCGACGACCAATGCGCCGCCGTCCTGGCCGGTGCCGTCCTCGCGGACGGTCATGCCATTGGAGGTAAGCAGGCTGCGCAACTGCTCGAGCTGCGGACTGCGCACGCGCACCGACTGTTCCGAGGCGCGCTCGATGAATTCCTGGGTGGTCGAATCGGAAATCAGCTGACCGCGTCCGATCACGACCAAATGTTCTGCGGTCTGGGCCATTTCGGAGAGCAGATGGCTCGAGACCAGCACGGTCCGCCCCTCGGCCGCGAGCCGCTGCATGAAGCGGCGGATCCAGAGGATGCCCTCGGGGTCCAGGCCGTTCACGGGCTCGTCGAACAGCAGTATCGGCGGATCGCCGAGCAGCGCCCCGGCCAAGCCGAGCCGCTGCGACATGCCGAGGGAGAAGCCTCCGGCATTTTTACCCGCCACCTCGGACAGGCCGACCAGCCGCAGCACCTCGTCCACGCGGGACATGGCGATCTCGTTGGAGGCGGCCATCCACTGCAGATGCGCGCGGGCCGAACGGTTCGGATGCACCCACTTGGCATCCAGCAGCGCACCGACGGCGCGCAGCGGATGGTCCAGCTCGTGGTACGGCTTGCCCTGGATCAATGCGGTGCCCGCGGTGGGCTTGTCCAGGCCGAGGATCATCCGCATGGTGGTGGATTTACCGGCGCCGTTCGGCCCAAGAAAGCCCGTCACCTGTCCGGGTCGAACGGTGAAGGAGAGATCTTGAACCGCGACGGTCTGCCCGTAATGCTTGGTCAGGCCCCTCAGCTCGATCATGATGACCAGCTTTCCTCATTGCGCGGCCACGCGCGTCATTAAATGGTGCCGAGTTCAATCATCCTCGAGGATGAGGCACGATGCCTCGCCCCCGAGTCGCCATCAGGGAATCCCCCTGGGCGTTGCCCCCGTTAACGAGTCAGGCGCGGCGGGTCTCCAAGCGGCCCATTGCTCAACGTCTACTGGCCGTCCTTGTCATCGCGATTGTGAGTCGGCCCGCACTTTCTACCGCCCCGGATCCGTCTCGCTGGTCCAGACTGGGCGCGTGGCCTCAGTGTCCGACTGTTCCCCCAGTACATGCGCTCTCATCCGCTGCGAACCCGTGCGTGCCGTCGTCACAATGTGCACGGCTTCGCGACCGGTGAGGCCGAGGCGCTCAGCCAGCTCAACCGGCACCTGGTCGGCGTCGCCGACCAACTCGACAAGCAAGCGGTTACGCGCCTGCTCGGCCGCGTGGATATCGTTCTGCGCCTGCCGGAACATCTCCGACCGCTCGGGGGCGCGACCGCCTTCGCTACGGGTGTACGTCTCGCCGGTCGCAAGGAGGCGGGCGCGAGCATCCGCGAGCCGCAATCTGACCTCCGCTTCGCGGTGCGCACTCAATTGTTTCCGTCGGTCCATATCGCCCCTCCTCGGTCGTATATAGCCGATCGCGAAATGCAGCGACGAACGAATGAGGTGCATGGGCCAGCAAGGGAATCCCCCCGACCGATGCCCCGGTTAACGAGCCGGGCTCCGAGCGCCCGCCACATCCGGCATCAACCAGCGGACTCGGACGAGCGCCCCGGCGGTCACGGCAGTTGCTACCAATACCGTGCCGTGTCTACTCGTCGTCATCGCGGTCATGGTTCGGCCAGCACACCGCGCCGACAAGCACCGCCAGTGGTAACCCAACCGCGACTGCCAACTCGAACACAACCGTCCCGCTCACCGCAGCCGTCCGGTAGGCATGACCGCCGCCCAACGGTGGAACGACAGCCGTGGCAGCACGATCTCCACATCGGCCACGCTCATGATCGCGTTCACCGCAAGCACATTCAGATGTTCGAGCGACGGCGCGATCACCGCATCGACATCAGCGCAGCGCACCTGGTCGACCAGCGGAAGCGGCGACAACTCCGGCGGCCAGATCAGCGCGTACCCGAGCCGCTGCGCCAGCCGCCGAACCTGCGCCGCGTCCCAGCCCGACGCCGAACTGATATCGAGGTCGACCCATCCCAGCGCGGTCGGCTCTTCTCGCATCGCATGTACCCCCTCGTTCGAATATTGGGCACCCGCCGCCGAGGACCGGAAAGGTCAACCCGACAGCGGGGCTGACCTGTAGCGTCGCCGTCCGAGCGCCTGCGAAGCGCCACAGCGTGTGGCACTGTTGGGGTATGGATGAGATGGGGGTCGGTGCCCGCACCTCCAGGGCACGCAAGCTCGCGCGGCTGACGCAGATCCAGCTTGCGCAGAAGGCCAACGTCTCGCTGTCGCTGCTACGCAAAGTCGAACAGGGCGACCGGCCCGCCTCACCCGCGTTCATCGCGGCTATCGCCCGCGTGCTGGGAGTGAGCATCGGCGCCTTGACCGGTCAGCCGTACACGCCCGACTACGCTGATGCGGCGGCACACGCCACCATTCCCGAGCTGCGGCGCGCGATCGTGGCATTCAACGACGAACCACTCACGGGGCCAACCACATTCGACGATCTGACGACGGCGCTCGATCGTGTGCGCGAGGGCATGCGCCGCGCCCGATACACCGATCTGACCGCAGATCTGCCGGACGTTATTCGTGGGCTGCACATGCTCGCCGACAACGAGAACCCCGGCCGCGAACTGGAAGCCATTTACTCGACGTTGGCCTACGCCTACAGCAAGGCCATGCTGTTCGCTTATCAGTACGGTTATCTCGACTTGGCGGGACTCGCCGCGGAGCGCTGTGGTTGGGCAGCCGACCGCAGCGGCGACCCGATCTGGCCGCTCGCCGCTGAGTACAACCGGGCGTTGATCCTGCTGTACTCCGGCGCCTATGTCGCGGGCTCGAAAACTATCGAACGCGCCTACACCGCCAGCGAGCAACTGGACACGACACCGGATCTGCTCGCAGTGCGGGGCGCGCTGCACCTGCGTGGGTCGATCCTCTCAGCCCGAGCGCTCGACGGCGATGCCGCGGAGTCGCACATACAAGAAGCCCGCGGTATCGCCGAGGCGATCGGCGACGACCGGTACCGCAACTACGGGACCGGATTTCGGCCCTCGAACGTCGCCATCCACTCCGTCGCCGTACCGGTCGAGTTGTCCGACGGGACCACCGCTGTGTCACGGGCCGAACGCATCCGCCTACCTGCGTCGGTAGCACCCTCCCGCGCCGGGCACCACTTCATCGACGTATCGCGTGGATGGCTGTTGCACGGCGACAAGCAGCGCGCACTCGGCAGTCTCGAGCAAGCGCGGATGGTGGCTCCGGAATTGACTCGCAACCACCCACAAGTTCACGAAACGGTTCGCGTGATCGCTCGCGCCCGGCGCGGCACGGACACACTCGCGCGCTTCGCCCGATGGGCCAACGTCAAGATCTGAACTCGACTTCAGCACAGCCGACCGCAAACCACCGCGCGCTGGAAGCCGCACATACATGTGCGGCGCATCCACATGCGGCCGGGGAAGTATGCGCGGCTTCCAGCGCTCACTTCACACCCGACCTGCGAATACCAGCGCGAGCGCCGAACCTGGCAAGGGGCGGCCCCGACTCAGCGGGCCGGCGAGGAAGCCTGTGCCCAGAAGCGTTTGGGGATGCGGCCTGCGTGGCGGGCGAGGTGGCCTGCGTTGACCGCGGAGCGCATGGCCGCCGCCATGAGGGCGGGGTGCTGGGCGCGGGTCACGGCGGTGGCGAGCAATACCGCCGAGCAGCCCAGTTCCATGGCAAGCGCGGCATCGCTCGCGGTGCCGATGCCCGCGTCGAGGATGACCGGGACGCCCGCAGCCGCCACGATCATCTCGATATTGTGCGGATTGCCGATGCCGAGTCCGGTGCCGATCGGGGCGCCGAGGGGCATGACTGCGGCGCAGCCCGCGTCCTCGAGTCGGCGGGCCAGGATCGGGTCGTCGGTGGTGTAGGGCAGCACGACGAATCCGGCGTCGACCAATTGTTCTGCGGCGGTCAGCAATTCGATCGGGTCCGGGAGCAGGGTGCGCTCGTCGGCGATCACCTCGAGTTTGACCCAGTTGGTGTCGAGCGCCTCGGCGGCCAGTTGCGCGGTGAGCACGGCCTCGGCGGCGGTGCGACAGCCCGCAGTGTTGGGCAGTGGCATGATCTCGAGGCGTTTGAGCAGGTCGAGGACGCCGGTGCCACCGACGGCGTCGACCCGGCGCATGGCGACCGTGGTGAGCTCGGTGCCCGAGGCGATCAGCGCCTCCTCCAGCACGGCGAGATTCTCGGCGCCGCCGGTGCCCATGATGAGGCGGGAGCCGAACCGCTTGCCCGCAATCTCCAGCGCGTCAGGGGTTTCCAGTGCGTCAGCCACCCTGAACCGCCGTAAGCACTTCGATCTCCCAGCCGCGGCCGACCGGCTCGTCCCAGCGGGACTTCGGGAAGACCGCACCATCCACCGCGAGCGCGACGCCCTGGCACGGCAGCCCGAGACGATCGAGCAGTTCACGCACCGTGATGGATCCGTCGAATTCGTGGTCCTGCCCGTTAACGGTGACACCGATGGGGACCGAGGTCATCGAACTCCTCCTGCAGATGTAGCGAGTGACGGCGGATGCGCCGTCAAAAAACGTTGGGGGTCGGCAGCTTTCGCGTCACCAAGCGGTGCGCCATCGAGCAGGCTCAGCACCGCGTCGACGGTGAGCGGCACCGCGAGCATGCCGTTGCGGCCGTGGCCGGTGGCCGTCACGATCCGGTCGGTGAGCCGTCCGATCAAGGGCAGGTTGTCGGGGGTGCCCGGCCTGGATCCGGCACTGGCCTCGGCCAATTCGTATTCGCCGATACCGGGCAGCACCGCCTCGGCGTCGGCGATCAGATCGCGGACTCCGGCGACGGTCACCGTCGTGTCGTAGCCCGCCTCGTATTGTGTTGCGCCGACAACGATTCCGTCCGCGCGCGGCACCAGGTAGACCTGCCTGCCGTGCACGCGCGCGCGAATCACGCGCTGCGGCGGGGGTGTCGCGCCTGGACGATGGCGCAGCCGCAGGATCTCGCCCTTCACCGGGCGGACCGGGAGTCCGGGCCACAGCAGCGACGATGCCGCCCCCGCGGCGAGCACGATTTGGTCGTGCGGCAGTGCGTCCACCGCGTCGACCGTCTCGGCACATACCTCGACTCCTGCTGTGCCGCAAGCATTTTGGAGTGCTTCGAGCAGCAGCCGGTTGTCGATTGCGGGTTCGGCGGCGGCGCGCAGACCGGCGCGCACGGTGCGAGCGATCGCGGGTTCCAGCGCGCGCACACCGGCTCGGTCGAGCACCTCGAGCTCATGACCTCGGCCGCCGACCCATTCGGCCACCGTGCGCAGATCGGCGGCATCCGCGCCATCCAGCGCGACGGTCAGGGTTTCCTCGGCGACGAATACCGATACACCGGTGGTCGATTCCAGTCGGGCGGCGAAGTCGGGCCAGCGGGCCAGCGAGGCAGCGCCGAATTCGAGGACCAGGTCCTCCCCCGGCCAGCCCTCGGACAGTGGTGCGAGCATCCCCCCGGCAACCCAGGAGGCGCCGGAGCCGACGGCAGGATCGAATACGGTGACCGACCATCCCGCCTCGGCCGCCCGCCAGGCGGCGGCGAGTCCGATGGCGCCGCCACCGACGACGGCCAGAGTCCGCATTTGATCCACCTGCCTCACTATTCGCATCCCCACGGTAGCGCGACTACGGTCGAGCACGTGCAACCCTCCCACCAGTTCCGGTCCCTATCGCCCAGGGAGCGTTTGGCTACCGCCCGGCTGTATCTCTGCACGGACGCACGCAGGGAGAAGGGCGACCTGGCCAGGTTCGCCGAGGCCGCGTTCGCGGGCGGTGTCGACATCATTCAGCTCAGGGATAAAGGGTCGCCCGGCGAGGCGAAGTTCGGCCCGCTCGAGGCCAAGGCCGAGATCGGCGCACTCGCCGAATTGAAGGCCGCGGCCCGCAGGCACGGCGCACTGGTCGGGGTGAACGACCGCGCCGATATCGCGCTCGCCGCCGGGGCCGATGTGCTGCACCTCGGACAGAACGATCTGCCGCCGTGGTACGCCCGGCGCATTCTCGGACCCGATGTGGTGATCGGGCGCTCCACCACCAACCGTGCGCAGGCCGGGCTCGCGGCGGTCGACGAGAACGTCGACTATTTCTGCACCGGACCGGTGTGGGCCACACCGACCAAGCCGGGACGTCAGGCGGCGGGCCTGGACTTGGTGCGTTCCACCTCCGACGCCCACCCCACCCGCCCGTGGTTCGCGATCGGCGGCATCGACGCCGAACGACTACCCGAGGTGCTGGCGGCGGGAGCCGAGCGCGTCGTCGTAGTCCGCGCGATCACCGAGGCCCGCGACCCCGAAGCAGCCGCCCGCCACCTGAAAACAGCGCTGCTACACAACACTCAGCTCAGCTGACACTCGCAGCGCGGCTCGAGCTCATCGAGCGCAGTCGAATGGCGGCCCGAACCCTCGCCTTCAACCGCCATTCGACTACGCTCGACGAACTCTCGAGAACGCAACCACAGCCAGTGGACTGAGCTGGTAGCCACGGGCTGACCACCCGACGGCGGGAGGTAAGCCGGGTACGGCACATGACGCACCCAGCACGGCCAGGAATACCACGAGACGGCAAACGACCTCGGGGCAGCAGCCTCCGAGGAGTCGGTGCAGGACAACACGACCCACCACAGCCCGATCAACCCGAACAGGACGACCACGCCTGAAGCTCAGCCCGCTGCCCACTCGATCGGCTGCGGCCCGCTAACCGATGTCGGAACACGCACTTTCAGGACAGCACTTGAACCCGGGTGAGCGACAAGATCGAATCGGCTGGCGCGATCTCCGAATTCGCGTCCGTCCGCACGGCATCCGTCGCATCAATATCCGCATCGACGATGCGGGCGTAGGCACCTGGGCCTTCGGGATCCGCGTGCAACCAGACGAAGCCCTGATCGGCGAGGTCGACGGTACGAGGCAGCGCGGCCGCGACCGTACCGGCGTCGTCCACATCGATGTCGTCGAGACGGACGCGCGCCGGAGCCGCCCGCAATGCGGGCCAGGAGGCCGCGAAGCCGGGGTGCAGCGGATGGCTGTCGACCTCGCCCTCGGGGACCCAGGCCAACGCACTGCTCTCCCGGTTGCGACTCGTCGGCAGAGTCATCACGGCATCGGCGACAACGGTGGTGTACGTCCAGCCGCTCAACGCCGTCGCGGTGATTCGCTCGCCGCGCACCCGAACATCGGCGGGATCGATGCCCGCTTCTTCCCATGCCTCGCGGACAGCCGCGTGCACCGGGGTCTCGTGGCTGTCACGGGCGCCACCGGGCAACGCCCAGGTGCCGCCCTGATGACTCCACGGCGCGCGGTGCTGCAACAACACCGCAGAACCACCGCCCGCGAGCGGGGCGCGCAGCAGAAGTCCGGCGGCGCCGAAGCGGCCCCAATGCCGCAATCCGTCCGGGCCGCGTGACCAACCGTCACCGTCACCACGCATCTGGTTACCATCCTCATCTAGCCGTCGCGCGGTTGTTTCACACGCCACGGCGCCGGTAAGACCACAATAAGCTCCCAGCAGGAGCACATGTGCGCACCAACCGGGGAGGTGGAGATGGCAGCGCTCGACTCGACGACGGCCCCGCGGCCGCCGTCGGTCACGGCCGATGTCGGGCCCGAGCGGCTGGACGTGCCGCGCGAAGCTGGGCTACGCGCCCATCTGGACCCGGCCAACCTACGATCCTTCGCGCTATCGACACCGGGTCGGCTCATCGCCATCGGTCTGCTGCTCATCGGCCTGTGCTTGGCCGCGGGCATGATGACCGCCTCCACGGTGAGCGATCGCCAGCAGGCACTGGACATCCTGCTCGACGACACCGAGCCGGACGCGAACTCCTCCCACCACCTCTACACGTCGCTGTCCATCGCGGACGCCGCGGCGAGTACCGCGTTCATCGCGGGCGGCCTGGAACCGGAGACCGTGCGCGATCGCTACAGCCAGGCGCTGGGCGAGGCGTCCGCGGAATTGGTGACGCAATCGGGCCACGCGGCCGGACAGGCCACCGACGACGACCCGGATACTCGACTCCGAACCGGCATCGCCACCGGCCTGCCGGTCTACTCTGGTCTGGTCGAAACCGCCCGCGCGAACAATCGCAACGGGTACCCGGTCGGCGCCGCGTATTTGAGCGAGGCATCGAATCAGATGCAGACCGTCCTGCTGCCGATGGCCGCACAACTGCAGAGCCATCGCTCCGATGCCGTGAGCGCGGCCCAGCGGCATCACGTGCAGCCGCCGTGGTCCGCTATCGGTGTGCTGATCCTGGCGCTGGGAGCGCTGATCTGGGCGCAGTTCGATCTGTCGAAGCGCTGGCATCGCGTGCTCAATCCGGGACTGCTGCTCGCCTCCACCGGGATGCTGATCCTGTTGGCGTGGACGCTGGTCGCCGGATCGGTCTCGGCCGCGGAGATGATCGGCGGCCGCGACCACGGCGCGGTGCCGAGTTCCCGTTTGACCGAGAGCCGCATCCTGACCCAGCAGGCGCGTTCGGCGGAGACGCTGAAACTGGTGCGTCGCGACGCCACCGGTGACTACGACCGGACCTACGAGTCCAGCGTCACCCGGCTCGACGAACTACTCAACGGCTATCCGTCCGATGCGCCCGAGGCCGATGAGATCGCGAAGGCCCGTGCGGCGCTTACCCGTTGGCGAGCGGCCCATCAGCGCATGAACGACGCCCTCGCCCACGGCGATTTCGTCGGGGCGGCGACGGTGGCGACCGGGGCGGGCCCGGCGGATGCCGCGGCACAGGTGGAATCACTGGACGACGCATTGGGCCTGGCCTTGGACGCGACGCGCGATACGTTGCGCGACAACATCTCCGGCGCGGCCCGATCACTGGACTTCCTGGCGCCGGGCGCGATGGTGTTGGGGATACTCGCCGCAGGCTATGTCGGCCTAGGCATCTGGCCGCGACTTCGGGAGTACCGGTGAACCGCGTGCGCGGGCTACTCGCCGCGCTCGCCGCAATCGCCCTGCTCGCCGGGTGCGCGGCGGGCTCGGACACGATCGATACGAAGATCACCAAATACACCGAACCGCCACTACCCGCCAAAGCCGTTTCGATACCGACGGACTCACCGATACCAGCCGAACGCGACGAGCAGTGCGGCGATCCGACCGCGAGTCTGCGGCCCACCGGAGCGGGTACGGCCGCCCGTGGACCGACGATCGATGCGATTCGGGCCCGCGGTCGGCTGGTGGTCGGATTGGATACCGGCAGTAACCTTTTCAGCTTCCGCGATCCGGTGAGCGGCACGATTGTCGGGTTCGATGCCGATATAGCCAGGGAGGTCGCGCGCGATCTGTTCGGTAGTCCGGAGCAGATCGAGTACCGCAGTCTCGGGTCCGCGGAGCGCGAGTCCGCGCTGCAGAATCATCTCGTCGATATTGTCGCCAAGACGATGACGATCAACTGCGAGCGGAGGCAGAAGGTCAGCTTCTCGACCGTCTATCTGCACGCGAATCAGCGGGTGCTCGCGGTGAAGAACTCCGGTATCCGAAGTCTGGCCGATTTGGCCGGTAAGCGGGTGTGCATCGTATCCGGCACCACCTCGCTGGATCACATGCGCCGCGAGCAGCCCGGCGCGGCCATCCTCACCGTGCCGACCTGGGCCGACTGTTTGGTCGTGCTGCAGCAGCGTCAAGTCGACGCGATCAGCACCGACGACGCCGTACTCGCGGGTCTGGCGACGCAGGACTCGTCGTACACCGAGTTGGTCGGCCCCAGCATCAGCGTCGAGCCCTACGGCATCGGAATCCCCAAGGGCAACGACGATCTTGTCCGCTTCGTCAACGGCACGCTGGAGCGCATCCGCAATGACGGCACATGGGCCCGGCTGTACCAGCAATACCTCATCGCTCTAGGGCCGCTCCCAGCGCCGCCCGTCGCGACCTATCAGGACTGACGGCGATGACATCACCGCACGATGCCACCGAGGGCGAGCCGAAGGAACCCGCCGAGGAATCCGGAGAAAGCACCAGGGCAACCACGTTCGTCGAACCAGATACGGCCGAACCGGGCTCCGCGGCCATCGAAACGATCAGATGGTCACCGGGCACCGGCCCCGAGGCCGAAAACCTGCGTCCCGAGGCCAGTACCGGGGAGACCGGCGGCAAATCCGCTCGTCGACACCCCGCTTCCGCCGAGACGACCCGCGACCACCCCGCCTCCGCCGAGACGACCCGTGACCACCCCGCCTCCGCGGAAACGATCCGCCACCAACCCGCGTCCGGCGAAACCGTTCGCCGCGACAATATGGCCGCCGAATTCACCGTCGGCGCGTGGAATGCCCCGGAACCGACCTCCGCCGCGACCATGCGCACCTCCGGCCGCAGCGTCCGCACCGCGCGCTCGCGACCGACCACACGCAAACTCGGCGCGGGACTGGTCACGATCCCGAATATCCCGCCCGCCGATCCACGCACCGCGGTGCTCGCCGATCCCGTCGTCTCCGAGGGCAGGCGCTTCTGTTGGCGCTGCGGCAACCCCGTCGGCCGCGCCACCGCGACCCGCCCCGCGACCACCGCGGGTACCTGCGAAACCTGCAGTGCGCCATATGATTTCCGCCCGTCACTGCACGACGGCGATATGGTGTCGAGCCAGTACGAGATCCAGGGCTGTATCGCGCACGGTGGACTCGGCTGGATCTACCTCGCGATCGACCGCAATGTCAGCGACCGCTGGGTCGTCCTGAAGGGTTTGCTGCACGCGGGCGATACCGAGGCGCAGGCGGTCGCCGTCGCCGAACGCCAATTCCTCGCCGAGGTGGCACATCCCAGCATCGTCAAGATCCACAACTTCGTCGAGCACACCGGCCCGGACGGCGAGTCCATCGGCTACATCGTCATGGAGTACGTCGGCGGCCGCTCGCTGCGCGATATGCTCGACACCTACCCGCGGCCGGAGCGGATGCCGGTCCCCGAGGCGATCGCGTATCTGCTGGAGATCCTGCCCGCGCTGGAATATCTGCATTCGATCGGGTTGACCTACAACGACCTCAAACCCGACAACATCATGGTCACCGAGGATCAGGTCAAACTCATCGACCTCGGTGCCGTCGCTACCATCGATGCCTACGGAAATCTATACGGCACCAGGGGTTTTCAGGCGCCCGAGATCGCCAGGACCGGCCCGACGGTGGCCTCGGACATCTACACGGTCGGACGGACGCTGGCCGTGCTGACGCTGAGCATGCCGATGGAACAGGGACGCTATCTCGACGGCATTCCCGACCCCGCCGACCATCCGGTGCTCGAACGCTACGAGTTCTTCCATCGCCTGCTGCTGTGCGCGACCGATCCCGATCCCGAGCGCCGCTTCCCCTCCGCGCGCGTCATGTCGGCGCAGCTGGCCGGGGTATTGCGCGAGATCCTGTCCATGGAGACCGGTGCCGAGCATCCACAGCTGTCCACAGTTTTCAGTCCACAGCGTGGCAGCTTCGGCACCGAGGAGTTGATCAGCCAAACCGACGCCTATGCCGATGGCATCGCCAGGAGCAATCTGCTGCGCGCCGTCGAAGTGGCTGCCGCCCTTCCGGTTCCGCTGATCGATCCGACGGACGCATCGGTGCCGGTGCTCGCGGCCGTGGCACATCCAGAACCGAACGATGCGCTCGCGGCGTTGCAGGAGGCACATGAGCGCGCGGTGGCCGACCCCGAAAAAACGCAGGAGACATGGGATCTGGAAATTACGCTGGCCGAGGTCAAGCTCCGGCTCGAACTCGGCGAACCAGCGGCGGTGCTGCAGATGCTGTCACAGCTGCCCGGCGATCACGACTGGCGCATCGACTGGTATCTGGGCCAGGCCCAGCTGCTCGAGTTGGATTACGAGCAGGCCTACAACAGCTTCGACGCGGTGCTGCGAGTGCTGCCCGGCGAGATCGCGCCCAAGCTCGCACTCGCGGCGACCGCGGAACTCGTTCTGCAGCATTGGGATTCGGACGACCACGAACAGTGGCGGGCTTATGCGGAGAAGTTCTACGCTACGGTCTGGCGCACCGATCGCGCCGTGGTGAGCGCCGCATTCGGCCTGGCCAGGCAGTCGGCCGAGGCGGGTGAGGTCGACGAGGCCGTGCGCGCGCTCGACGAGGTGCCCGCCGCCTCCCGGCACTACACAACGGCCCGGATGACAGCGGTGTGGCTATTGCTCACCGCCGCCCCGATCGCCGAACTCCCCGAATCCACCCTGCACCTTTCGGCCTCGCGCGTCGTCGGTCTGCCCGGCGGGGAGAGCCGCGCGACCCAGATGCGTGTGCTCGTCCTCGGTGCCGCGCTGGCCTGGCTGCAATCGGGCAACACGCCGAGGACCGACGGGACGACCCTGTTCGGCGCGCCGTTCACCGAGCGCGAGCTGCGCGCGGGCACCGAGGCCGGACTGCGCGCCCTGGCCCGCAGCGCCCCAGGGCGCAATCACCGCTATGCGCTGGTCGACCTGGCGAATTCCATCCGAGCCAAGACCTGGATCTGATCGCCGCAAAGCAAAACCCGGCCGGGAGGGAACGCCGGCCGGGCTCGGATCTCGATTCGCGGAGCAGTCGGCACACCGATGATCCCCGGGGGTCCGCGCTTCCAGCCCGCCCCGGGGGCAGCCGGAGCGGGCACATCGGGAGCGGCGAGGGCATCGCGGACCCGATAGCGGCGGAGGTCCGGCCCCGGTTACGGCGTCCGGCGCGAACCTGATCCGATACCAATACTGCCGCAGCGAGTGTGAGGATTCCGTGAGGTTTTCTCGAGCCGCTCAATCAGCACGCTGATCTGCGACGACGCGGAGTGCGGCCTGCGCGATCGCCAATTCCTCATTGGTCGGCACGACGAGCACGGCGACCTCCGCGTCCGGTGCGGATATGTGCCGGGCCGCGCGGTCTTCGGCGGTATTGCGGTCGGGATCGACTTGGATGCCGAAGCGCGACAGCCCGGCGAGTGCGTCGGCGCGGACCTGCGGGCTGTTCTCGCCGACGCCCGCGGTGAAGGTGATGGCATCGACGCCGCCGAGCTCGATCAGGTAGGCGCCGAGGTAGCGGCGCAGGCGATGGATGTACACGTCGTAGGCCAGTCGGGCCGCGGGGTCGCCCGCGTCGATGAGCCGCTGCAACTCACGGAAGTCGTTGACGCCGGATAGTCCCTTGAGTCCCGCATTGCGGTTCAGCATTTCGTCGATCTGGTCGACATCCATGTGGGCCGCACGGACCAGATGCGCGAAGATCCCGGGATCGAGATCGCCGCCCCTGGTGCCCATCACCAGTCCCTCCAGCGGGGTGAGGCCCATAGTGGTGTCGATCGGGTGTCCACCGCGGATGGCCGATGCCGAGGCGCCGTTGCCGAGGTGGAAGATGATCTGATTCAGGCCCGCGGGATCGCGATCGAGTAGCGCGGCCACCCGGCCCGAAACGTACTCGTGCGACGTGCCGTGGAAACCGTACTTCCGGATGCCATGCGCGGCAGCGAGTTTCGCGTCGATGGCGTAGGTCTTGGCGGCATCGGGCAGGCCGTGGAAGAACGCGGTATCGAAGACCGCCACCTGCGGTACGCCGGGCAGCAGTGCACGCGCACTCTCGATGCCCGCGACATTCGCCGGATTGTGCAGCGGCGCAAGCGAAGACAAGTCGGATATGGCCGCGACCACGTCGTCATCGATGAGCGTCGGCCGGTAGAACACTTCGCCCCCGTGCACCACGCGGTGCCCGACCGCGCGCACCCCCGCGGTGGCCAGATCGTGGCCGGATTCGGCGAACACATCGAAAACCAGCCGCAGCCCCGCCGTGTGATCGGCGATCGGCTGACGACGTTCGATGGTTCGGCCATCGACCTTGTGCTCGATCCCGGCCTGCTCCTCGCCGATCCGATCGACCATGCCGGACGCGGCGACCACACCCGACTCCGGGTCCAGCAGCTGGTATTTGATCGACGACGAGCCGGAATTGATCACCAGCACCAGGTCATTTGTCATACCAGCACCTCCTGCGTCACGCGCGTGCCCCGCACTCGGTCAGCAACCGCGAACCCGGCCCCATTGTTCCGCCGTGTGCCGCACCGCACATCAGCCTTCCTGCGCCTGGATCGCGGTGATGGCAACCGTATTGACGATGTCGGCGACGAGCGCACCGCGGGACAGGTCGTTGACCGGTTTGCGCAGCCCCTGCAGCACCGGGCCGATCGCGATCGCACCGGCGCTGCGCTGGACCGCCTTGTAGGTGTTGTTACCGGTGTTGAGGTCGGGAAACACGAAGACCGTTGCGCGCCCGGCCACTTCGGAATCCGGGAGTTTGGTGGTGGCAACGGTGGGTTCGATCGCGGCGTCGTACTGGATCGGGCCCTCCACCAGCAGTTCCGGCTCGCGCTCGCGAACCAGTTTGGTGGCGACGCGCACCTTGTCCACATCGGCGCCGCTGCCGGATTCACCGGTCGAGTAGGACAGCATCGCTACGCGCGGGTCGACGCCGAAGCGGGCCGCGGTGTGCGCGGAGGAGATCGCGATATCGGCCAGCTGCTCCGAGGTCGGATCGGGCACGACGGCGCAGTCACCGTAGGCGAGCACCCGATCGGCCAGGCACATGAGGAACACACTGGAGACGGTGGAGACGCCCGGCACGGTCTTGATGATCTCGAAGGACGGCCGGATGGTGTGCGCAGTGGTGTGCGCGGCGCCGGAGACCATGCCGTCAGCGATGCCCTTGTGCACCATCATGGTGCCGAAATACGAGATATCGGCCGTGGTTTCGCGGGCGCGCTCGAGTGTCATGCCCTTGTGCTTGCGCAGTTCGGTGTACTCCGCGGCGAATTCGTCGAGATAGCCGGACGTGCGCGGGTCGAGTACCCGTGCGGCCGAGATATCGACGCCGAGTTCGGCGGCGCGGGCGCGCACCGCCGCCTCGTCGCCGAGAATGACCAGATCCGCGATCTTGCGCTGCAGCACCCGCCCCGCCGCACGCAGGATGCGGTCGTCATCGCCCTCGGGCAGCACAATGGTCTTGCGGTCCGCCCTTGCGCGTTCGATCAGCTGGTATTCGAACATCTGCGGCGTCACCACGGAGGTATCCGGAATTTCGATGCGCTGCAACAACTCCGACGCGTCGACATGCTGTTCCATCAGGGCCAGCGCGGTGTCGACCTTGCGCGGGCTGCCCGCCGACATGCGGCCGCGGGTGCGGTAGGCGGCGCTCGCGGCGTCGTAGGTGCCCAGTTCGGTGGTGAGGATCGGCAGTTTGGGTTTGAGGCCGTTCATCAGCCTGGCGATGGCCGGATGCGGCAGCATGCCGCCGTTCATGATGATGCCCGACAGCGACGGAAAGCCTTCCGCCTCATGCGCATTCACGACACTGAGCAGCACGTCGGAGCGATCGCCCGGCGCGATGACCACGACACCGTCGACCAACCGCTCCAGAATATGTTCGGCCGTCATGCCGCCGACCATGACCTGCAATGCCTCACGCTGCAGCAATTCCACATCGCCGCTGTACATTTCACCGCCGATCGCGGTACACAGCTCGGCCATGGTCGGCGAAATCAGCAGCGGCACTTCGGGTAGCGTCCACGAGGGCACATCGAAGCCCTTCAACGCGACGCCGACTTCGTCCAATCGCGCTGGATCGCAACGGTTCGCGATGATGGCCACCAAGTGCGCGTGTTCGAGGGACAGCTCGTGTGCACACAGCTCGGCCAGCTGCTCGACCTCGTCCGCAGTGCGGCCGGAACCGCGCACGACCAGCAGTACGGGCGCGCCGAGGTTCACCGCGATGCGGGCATTGAAGCGCAACTCGCTGGGGCTGGCCACATCGGTGTAGTCGCTGCCGACGATCACCATCGCGTCACACAGCTTCGCGACCTCGTGGAACCGCATCACGATCTCGCTGATCGCGGCATCCGGATCGGCGTGCACTTGCTCGTAGGTGACGCCGATGGCCTGCGCGTAATCGATATCGGCGGTGCTGTGCTCGAGCAGCAGTTCCAGGATGTAGTCCGGCTCGATGGTCGAGCGGGTGATCGGCCGGAATACGCCGACCCGGGCGGTGCTCGCGCACAGCATCTGGAGCACGCCGAGGGCCACCGTCGATTTTCCGGTGTCACCCTCCGGAGATGCGATGTACACAGCGGATGGAGCGGTATCGGCCATGTTGGTGAGCATAGTGAACCCGCGGCTACCCAGACCGTGCGGCGAGACGGCGATCACGAATTCCTATTCGCACCGATCCGGATATAGTCCGGGCATGGCTGAGCAATTCCCGAAGCGGCAGTGGGGTTCGAACACCAATTTTCTTGCCCGCCTAGCGACCGAGCTCGCTTCCACCAAACCCGGGTCGTGGCTGATTCGGAAGGTCACGCCGCTGGATCGGGCCATCCTCGAGCGCACCGACGCCAAGTACACCCTCCTCGGCCCGATCGGCGCCCCGGTCATGCTGCTGACCACCACCGGCCGCAAATCCGGTGAGCCGCGCACCCAACCATTGCTCTGCCTGCACGAGGGCGACACCATCTACGTGATCGGCAGCAACTTCGGCCAGCAGCATCATCCGGCCTGGACCACCAACCTGCTGGCGAACCCGAATGCCACCGTCGCCATCGCGGGCCAACGGATCCCTGTGCGCGCCACGCTGGTCGAATCCGACAAGGACACCCTGTTCGCCCGCTTTGTCGAGATCACCAGCGCCTACAGCGTGTACCGCACCCGCACCGCCCGAGATCTGCGCATTTTCGCCCTCACCCGCGCCTGACCAACCGGGCCTGCCGAGGACTCGGCACCGCGTTAGTTGTCATCCCGTGTCGGTCCAGAGCGCTGATGTGCTCCGGGAATCACCGAGGAGATGACGTGGCTGAGCAGAGTTGGCAGCTCATGCAGGGAGAGCGCCTGATCGGGACGCTGGTCCAGGACGAAGTCGACATGTTCTGGACAGACTGCCACTTCGCGCCAGGCCCCGGCTGGGCGGACCTCCAGCCCCTCTTCGCAGCCTCACGCGACGCCTGGCAAAACGGCGACATGGAGGCGGCGGTCGAAGCCGATGATGCAATCCATGCACAAGGACTTGTTCTCGTGCCGGTTGACAGCGGAGCGCTGCTCACCGAGTTTCTCCTTCGCATCAACGGTGACAAGGCCCGCCTTCGCTACTGACAGTCGCCTCCGCTGGAACATATCGCCGAAGCTACGGCGATGCCCGGCTGAATATCAGCGGGCGAGCCCATCGATATTCAGCCGGTACCACCGAGGCCGAGCAGTTGCGGCTCAGCCCAAAGCGCGCAGGCGGGGTGCGAGGTCGCGCTGGAAGAGGTCGAGGAAGCGGGACTGGTCGTGGCCGGGGGCGTGGAAGACCAGGTGGTTGAGGCCAGCGTCGAGGTACGGCTTGATCTGTTCGACGGCCTGATCCGGATCGTTGGCGACGATCCAGCGCTTGGCGATCTGCTCGATCGGGAGGGCGTCGGCGGCGGCCTCCATTTCGATCGGGTCGGTAATCGAGTGCTTCTGTTCGGCGGTCAGCGAGAGCGGGGCCCAGAAGCGTGTATTCTCCAGTGCCAGTTCGGGATCGGTGTCGTAGGAGATCTTGATCTCGATCATCCGGTCGATCTGCTCGACGGCGCGTCCGGCCTTGGCGGCGCCCTCCGCGACGGCGGGCATCAGCTTCTCGGTGTAGAGATCCATGCCCTTGCCGGAGGTGCAGATGAAGCCGTCACCGGCACGGCCCGCGTAGCGCGCGACCAGCGGTCCGCCCGCGGCGATGTAGATCGGGATACCGCCCTTGGGCACGTCGTAGATCGAGGCGCCGACGGTCTTGTAGTACTCGCCGTCGAAGTCGGTGCGCTCACCGGTCCACAGCGCGCGCATGAGGTCGACGGATTCGCGCAGCCGAGCGAAACGCTCCTTGAATTCGGGCCATTCGCCGGTGTAGCCGGTGGCGATCTCATTGAGCGCCTCACCGCTGCCGACACCGAGCATGATGCGGTCAGGGTACAGACAACCCATGGTCGCGAAGGCCTGCGCGATCACCGCGGGGTTGTAGCGGAAGGTCGGGGTGAGCACCGAGGTGCCGAGTTGGATGCGTTTGGTGCGCTCGCCGACCGCGGCCATCCAGGCCAGCGAGAACGGCGCATGCCCGCCCTTGTGCCGCCACGGCTGGAAATGGTCGCTCACCGTTGCGCTGTCGAGGCCGTGTTCCTCGGCCGCCACCGCGATTTCCACCAATTCCCGCGGTCCGAACTGTTCCGCCGACGCCTTGTATCCGAGCTTGAGATCACCCATATGCGCCACTCCTGTCGCTTCGCTCAACGGTCCGTGCGGGAGGTTCCGCACACCGTCGGCCGCCTGAATCCCGCGACCGCATCCCGGTACAACCGCAAGGGCGACACGGGAGTTCCCGAGCCCATCGGCCTACCTGAGCGCTGCGCGATCGGTTCTCACACGGCCTCCCCTCGACCATAGTCAGCGCCATTCGACGAGGTGTGCCGGGTCGCACCTGGCCATCGCACAGCCGGTGGGCATCACATACCGTCCGCGGGATGCCCACCGGATGTGGGGATGGTCGCATCGGGACCGGTATTCGCGCGGTGGATGGGCGGATAGCCGACAATTGGCTTGTGAGTACACCAGATGAGCCGATCCTGTCCTACCTCACCGATATGGACGGGGTGCTGGTGCACGAAGACCATCTGGTGCCCGGCGCCGACAAGTTCCTGGCCGAGCTGCGCGGCAATGAGATCCCGTTCCTGGTGCTCACCAATAACTCGATCCGCACGCCGCGCGATCTGCAGGCCCGCCTGCGCCACACCGGACTCGATATTCCGGAGGAGGCGATCTGGACCTCGGCGCTGGCCACCGCGACCTTCCTCAACGACCAGCGCCCCAATGGAACCGCCTATGTGGTCGGCGAATCCGGACTCACCACCGCGCTGCACGAAATCGGCTATGTGCTGACCGATAGCGATCCGGACTACGTGGTGCTCGGCGAAACCCGCACCTACTCGTTCGAGGCGATCACCACCGCGATCCGCCTGGTCGACCGGGGTGCGCGCTTCATCGCCACCAACCCGGACGCGACCGGCCCATCCCGTGAGGGTCTGCTCCCCGCGACCGGCTCGGTGGCCGCGCTGATCACCCGCGCGACCGGCAAGGAGCCGTACTACGTCGGCAAGCCGAACCCGCTGATGATGCGCTCGGCACTGCGCCGGATCGGCGCACATTCACAGTCGACGGTGATGATCGGCGACCGGATGGACACCGATATCGTCTCGGGACTCGAGGCGGGCATGCGGACGGTACTGGTCACTACCGGCATCTCCACTCGCGAGTCCGTCGAGCAGTTCCCCTACCGCCCGACCCTGGTTGTCGATTCGGTTGCCGACCTGGTCGGTCGAACCGACAAGCCCTTCGCCTGACGCCACCCTGTACCGACACATACCGAATAGTGGCGCGGGCTCGCATGAGCGGATTCGCTCAGCCGACCATCGACTGGGCCGAATTGACGACCGGCTGACTCCTGGGTGGCAGCGTCGGTGAGCGCGTTCGGAATCGGTCATCAGGTCTGGTCGGTAATGGCGTCGAGCGCAGCGGAAAGTCGCGTCATGACCTGAGCGGTCAGCGCGAATTGCTCGGCACCGAGTTCATCGGCGAGTCGTTTCGCCATGACCCTGTGCTGCGGATTGATGCGCTTGATCGCCTCGCGACCCGCGTCGGTGACCGCAACGAGTTTGGCCCGGCGGTGCGCGGGATTCGGCTGGAACTCGGCAAGTCCCTTGTCCACCAACAGATCCGCGATGCGCTGCACACTCTGCCTGGTGATCCCCATGGCTCGGGCGATTCCGGCCACCGGCAGCGGTTCGCGCAGCACCGCCCCGAGCACCTGCCACCACGCCGCCGTGATTCCGCCGGGAGCGGCCAATTCCTCTGCGATGGCGAGGAATTGGCCGTTCAGCTGGAACGATGTGATCGCGACCGTCGCGAAGAGTTCCTGCTCGGGCGTGTCACTCATACCGTGGCGACCCGCTGCGCCTCGTACTCGGAAAGTGCGGCGAAGCCCGCCGGATCGCTCTGACCGTACAAGCGGTACCACGCGTCCAGCACATGCGGTTCATAGACATCGAGCCTGCGCAACACCTCGCGGGCGAATTCGAAGGGCGCGGTCGGGCCCGCCGTGATGAGATCGCCGTCCAGTACCGCAGCCTGGTCCAGATAACGATCGCCGCCCGAATATCCGCTGTAGGCAAGGTATTCCGCGGCCGCGCCGGTATGGGCGTGGTTATCGAGGAGCCCTTCCTTCGCCAATCCGAAGGTGGCACCGCAGATCGCCGCGACCGGAACCCCCGCGTCCAGAAACTCCCGCGCCTTGTGCACGAAGGGCACGAGTTCGCCGGTCTCCCAGGTGTCGGCGCCGGGCAGGATCAGCATCGCGCTCGCGGCGGGCGTGAGATCGGCGAGCACCATATCCGGCACGATCCGCATCCCGCCCGTCGTGATGATCGGATCGGCGGTGAGTCCAACGGTCCGCACCTGGAACGTTCCCGGCGTTTTCTGCCAGCTGGGCCGATTGATATGCGCGGTCGCCGCACCGACCTCCCAGTCGGCGAGCGTGTCGTAAACGGCCGTATGAACTGTCTTCGTAGGCATGACAGTATGCTGTCATATTTGACAGCATACTGTCAATGGCTCAGTGTGCGCGTTCGATCTTCGCCAGATGCGCGATATTGGCGCGATCCTCCACATCAGTGCTCGGTTCACCGCCGAACCACGCGTCCAGGATCTCCGTCAACTCCGCCCTGGAAGTCGAACGCAAGCTCAGCGCAAGCACATTCGCGTCATTCCACTTCCGCGCACCAGCCGCCGTCACCGCATCACCACACAGCGCGGCCCGGATCCCCGCCACCTTGTTGGCGGCAATGGAAGCCCCGGTCCCCGTCCAACAGCACACCACCCCCTGCTCCGCCCGCCCCTCGGCCACATCCCGCGCCGCCGCCTCGCTGGCCCACGCCCAGTCGTCGCGCTCACTATCCGACAGCGCCCCATGCACCAACGTCTCGAACCCCCGCCGCCCGAGCTCCACCACCAGTTCCTCGGCCACCCCCACCCGCTCATCCGCCGCAACCGAAATTCGCATACCCCAAGCGTAATAACGCCCCCACCGCCCAGCCTCGAAAACGGCGAGCGGCCTGTCCTCGGTCCCCAGGACAGGCCACCCGCTCCGGTCACCAGCCGACGGGACCGAGGCGATCGATGAAGATCCCGGTCGGCCCGTCGGCGTCGACGGTCGCGAGCTCGAGGATCGAGTCGGTGCCCTCGGTGACCGTCAGCTGGCCGGTGTGATTGTTCATATCGGTGGCCGCGAATTTACGATTCGCGACCTCGCCAGGAGTCGCGACATTGAACTTGATCTTCGGCAGCGCCTGGGCATACCGCACGGTGATCATGTTCAGCGCGGCTTTCGACGAGCTGTAGGCGAGCTCGTGCATCTTCGAGACGGGCTGCTCCGGATCGGTCACGACCGCGAAGGAACCGCCACCACTCGACACCATCACCACCCGCGGATTGTCCGCCACCTGCAGCAACGGCAGAAACGCATGCGTGACCCTGATCGGTCCGTACACGTTGGTGTCGTAGACGGAATGGATTTCGTCAGCGGTCGCGTCCGCGGGCGCGACAATATTCCCCGGAGCACCGGCGTTGTTGATCAAAACATCCAGCCGGTCGGTGTGCTCGCGCACGAGCCGCACCGCATCCGACACCGACTCCTCCGAGGTCACATCCAGCGGCACCATCACGACGTTCACCCCCTCAGCGGCGAGTTCGTCCGCGGCGGCCTGCCCGCGAGCCGCGTCGCGCGAGCCGAGGAAAACCGTCCACCCCTGTCCCCCGAGCCGCCGCGCCGCTTCGAGACCGAGACCCTTGTTCGCTCCGGTGATCAACACTGTGGTCTGTTCTGAATTCGTCATGCCCACTGAGACGCACCGGACCGCTCGCGCTGTGACAACCTGTGAGCGGCCTCACAAACACCGGGAATCGACACTGTGCACCCACCCGGCGAATAGGCCAGAATCCTGGCAGCGTGACAAGACGCGGAAAGCGGAGGGACCGGCAGTGTCAGCTTGGGGTGAGGTCGTCGTCGGCCTGGTAATTCTGGTCGGGCTGGTCGGGATCATCGTCCCGATTCTGCCGGGGGTCATTTTGATCTTCGGCGCCGTTGCCGTGTGGGCATTCATGACCGGGGGCGCGACGGCGTGGATCGTATTCGCCATCAGCACAGCATTTCTGGTGCTGTCCGGTGTCATCAAATACACCTGGCCGGGCCGGAAGATGAAGGATGCGGGCGTATCCAATCGCGCGCTGTTCATCGGCGCGATCTTCGGCATCGTCGGCTTCTTCATCATCCCGGTGGTCGGGTTGTTCGTGGGATTCGTTCTGGGCGTATACCTTTCGGAGCTGCAGCGGCTCCGCGACAACCAGCCTGCTTGGCAGGCAACGGTGCACGCCCTCAAGGGTGTGGGCCTGTCGATGCTCATCGAACTCTTCGGTGCGCTGCTGGCGACCGGGGTGTGGGTCATCGGGGCCATCGTGGCCTGAGTCGGGCCGAGCATCGATGGCCGTTTCCGACCGCGGGGCTAGATGAACCGGCCCACGGCCGAGCCGCACTCACTCGATGGCGGGGAACGGAATCGTGTCTGCCGGTTCGAGTTTCGGTAGCTCATCGCGCCGCAGCGGCAGGGTCGGCTGCTCGGTGCGGTGGATCGGCAGGGTAGGCGTCGGATCGGCCTGGATCGCCCGTTCGCGGGCGGGCAGTCGATAGAACGACCGCGCGTTGTCCTCGAGCACCTTGAACATATCGGTGCCCACCACATCGCAGATCAGATCGACATCGGAATCCCGGAACGGTCGCCCCGCGCGGGTGCCGGGGAGATCGGTGCCGAACATCAGCGCCTCAGGATTGACCGCGTGGATCCGGCGCAGCGTATCGGCCACTTTCATCTGCACCCGACCGAAGCCGGTCGCCTTCACCCGCGCCCCGCGATCCACCAGGTCCAGCAGATAGGGCAAACCGTCCTCGGACATGCCGAGATGGTCTATGGAGAACACCGGCAGCTTCGAGATCACCGGCTGCATCGAGGTGAGCATGTTGCCGTCGATATACACCTCGACATGCCAGCCGACGAGGTCGTGCGCGCGCAATGCCTGCAGCGTCATCGCGGTGATATCCGGGGCCGCGCGCTTGACGTTGAACCGCAGCGCACGCACACCGATCCGGTCGAGTTCGATGATCTCTTCGTCGGTGGCGTCGGGGTCCAGCGCGGTGACGCCGACCCACCCCTCGCCGAGCTCCGCGAGCGCCGCTTTCAGGTAGGTCTGATCGGTGCCTTGGAAGGATCCGCTGACCACGGCACCGCCGCCGACATCGAAGCGCGACATACGCTTTCGATAATCGGCGATGGTGAACGGGTCGGGCAGGTAGCCCTCGTTCTCGGCCAGCGGGAACCGCGGGTCGAAGATGTGGAGATGGGCATCGAACACTTGTACAGAATGCCTCAGAGACGGAATTTCCGCTGCCGCAGACCCGACAGATTTTGTGCTGCCGCGCCCGGGTCGGATTGTCGAGAACCACAGGAGGCGACGGTCGCCCCCTGCGGCGTTCGCACTAGACCTTGTGCGGCTCGCTGGCGCGCAGCATGTCCTCGCGCTCGACGACCTTGACGCGCTCGCGGCCCTCCGGCTCGCCGAGGGCGCGCTCGTGCGCGTCCAGGCGGTACCAGCCCTGCCAGGTGGTGAACGGGATACCCTTGCTCTCCAGGAATTCGGTGACCGCATCGAGTTCCGGCTCGGCGGCCGGGATGAAGTTCACGCTGTCGTCCAGCAGGCAGGCAACGGTCTCGTTGGCATCGCCCTTGGTGTGGCCGATGAGGCCGACCGGACCGCGCTTGATCCAGCCGGTGACGTAGGTGGCGGGCAGATAGCGGTCCGCACCATCGGCGTCCTCGTCGGCGAGGACACGTCCGGCCTCGTTCGGAACGACACCGGCCTGATCGTCGAACGGCAGGTTGGTCAGGTTCTGCGACAGGTAACCCACGGCGCGGTAGACAGCCTGGACATCCCAGTCCTTGAACACGCCGGTGCCCTTGACATTGCCGGTGCCGTCGAGCTGGGTGCGCTCGGTGCGCAGACCCGCGACCTTGCCGTCCTCGCCGAGAATCTCGGCCGGGGACTCGAAGAAGTGCAGGAACAGCTTGTGCGGGCGGTTACCGACATCGCGGATGGCCCACTGCTCCAGGGTGTTGGCGATCATGTCGACCTGCTTGGAGTGCCGACGCGCGGCCTCGGAGCCCTCGTCGTAGTCGATGTCCTCGGGATCGACGATGACCTCGATGGTCGGGGAATGGTCGAGTTCGCGCAGCTCGAGCGGGGTGAACTTGGCCTGCGCCGGGCCGCGGCGGCCGAAGACGTGCACCTCGATCGCCTTGTTGGCCTGCAGGCCGTTGTAGACGTTCGGCGGGATCTCCGTCGGCAGCAGTTCGTCGCCGGTCTTGGCCAGCACGCGCGCCACGTCGAGTGCGACATTGCCGACACCCAGGACCGCGACCTTCTCCGCCTCCAGCGGCCAGGTGCGCGGCACGTCCGGATGCCCGTCGTACCAGGAGACGAAGTCCGCGGCGCCGTAGCTGCCGTCCAGGTCGATGCCGGGGATGGGCAGCGCGCGGTCGGCGTTGGCGCCGGTGGAGAAGATCACCGCGTCATAGAACGTGCGCAGATCGTCGAGGGTGATGTCGGTGCCGTAGTCGATATTGCCGAGCAGGCGGACCTGTGGCTTGTCCAGCACCTTGTGCAGGGCGGTGATGATGCCCTTGATGCGCGGATGGTCCGGCGCGACGCCGTAGCGGATCAACCCGAACGGCGCGGGCATGCGCTCGTACAGGTCGATGCTCACCTCTGCATCGGACTTCATCAACGCGTCGGCGGCGTAGATTCCGGCCGGTCCCGCGCCCACGATCGCGATGCGAAGCGGGCGAGTCGCTGCACTTTGTTCGGTCATCTTTTACGCGCACCCTTATGGTCGAAATAATTGACGGCGTCAGTCTTAGCTTAGGCTAACTTGACGCACCCTCTCGATCGCATCTGCTGATGCGAACAGGCGGCCATCTCGGCTATGACAGCCACGCCGCAGTCTCGCGATTCTATCGGTGGCACAGCACGCACCCATCGGCGGTGCGTACACCGGGTGTTTGCTGCCCCGGCCCACCTATCGTGACTACCCGCTCTGCGCACATCTATCGAATCCGCGCGGCACACTCTCGGGGCCGAATGCCGGATACCGTCGCCTACCAGGGATGATCAACCCATGACAGAGCAGCAGGGCACCGACGAAGAACCCGTAATCGAGGTCGATCAAACCGATCGTCGCTCCATCGCGCCATTCGTCGCGGCGGCCGTCTTCGCCGCTGTCGTGCTGGTCGCGATCGTGCTCGGTGCGGTGCTTTCGCCCGCTGAGAAAAATGTCACAGAATCGGACAAGATCGCGGCCGCGGTGCAGCGCTACGCGGAGGCCCGCGCCACCACCGACAACACGCCGCCGCCTGGCGTGGCCTGTCCGGGCTTCGACGAGAGCAAGACGCCGCTCACCGGTCAGTTCGGCGGGGCCGCGGCCGGAAAGTCGATCAAGGTGACCAAGATTGAGAATGCGATGGTCGACGGCGATAAGGCCAAGGCGACGGTGACCATCGCGGTCGACGGCCGGGAAACCCCGGCAACCTGGAATCTGACCCGCTCCCAAGACCGATGGATCGTCTGCGGTTGATTCCTTGTGCGCGGTGCGAAATGGGGTTTGACATGGCGGCCCCTACCCAGGCAATCTCATTTTCAGGTCATGAGTACCAGCGCCAAGCCCCGGCTGGCTGGTCGGCAACCCTCCTCCGCGGTGGGGTGCTCCGGGTGACGACCTGGCCGTGTACCGAAACCCAGGTGCGGCAAGCGTGGATTCACAGGAGGATCGCATGACATATGCCGGTGACATCACCCCACAGCAGGCGTGGGAGTTGTTGCAGGACAATCCCGAAGCTGTCTTGGTAGACGTGCGCACCGAGGCCGAATGGCGTTTCGTCGGTGTGCCGGATACGACCTCGATCGAACGGCCGACGGTGCTGATCGAATGGGTCGACAGCAACGGCGCCCGCAACGGTGAGTTCGTCGAGCAGTTGACCAAGGCGCTGGAGGGGCGCGATCCGGCCGCACCCGTCGTCTTCCTCTGTCGCTCCGGACAGCGTTCCATCGGTGCGGCGGTCGCCGCGACCGGGGCCGGCATCGCCCCGTCGTTCAATGTGCTCGAGGGCTTCGAAGGCCCGATCGATGAGCACGGACATCGCGGCGGCTCCGGCTGGCGCGCCATCGGCCTGCCCTGGCGGCAGTCATGATCACCGGCGGTTCGTTCGACAAGCCGCTGCCCGAAGGCGTCGGTCCCGCGACGCTCGGCGTGCGAGGTGGCCTGCGCCGCTCGGGATTCGAGGAAACCGCCGAGGCGCTGTATCTGTCCTCCGGTTTCGTCTATGAGAGCGCCGAGGCGGCCGAGGCCGCGTTCACCGGCGATATCGAGCATTTCGTGTACTCCCGCTACGGCAACCCGACGGTCGCCATGTTCGAGGAGCGGCTGCGTCTGATCGACGGCGCCGAAGCATGTTTCGCTACCGCGAGCGGCATGTCGGCCGTATTCACCGCGCTCGGTGCGCTTCTGGGCGCGGGCGATCGACTTGTGGCCGCGCGCAGCCTGTTCGGCTCATGCTTCGTGGTCTGCAACGAGATTCTGCCGCGCTGGGGTGTGGAGACGGTCTTCGTCGACGGCGATGATCTGGATCAGTGGGAGCGGGCGCTTTCGGTGCCGACCCAGGCCGTGTTCTTCGAGACACCGGCCAATCCGATGCAGACGCTGGTCGACGTGCGCCGGGTGACCGAACTCGCACACGCCGCGGGCGCGAAAGTGGTGCTGGACAACGTCTTCGCCACGCCGCTGCTGCAGCGCGGTTTCGAACTCGGCGCGGACGTGCTGGTGTATTCGGGCACCAAGCACATCGACGGTCAGGGCCGGGTGCTCGGCGGTGCGATCCTCGGCGCCCAGGACTACATCGACGGTCCGGTGAAAAACCTTATGCGCCATACCGGTCCGGCGCTGAGCCCGTTCAACGCATGGACCCTGCTCAAGGGTTTGGAGACCATGCCGCTGCGCGTGCGTCACTCGACCGAATCCGCACTGCGCATCGCCCGCTTCCTCGAGAGCAACAAATCCGTCTCGTGGGTGCGCTATCCGTACCTGGAGTCGCATCCGCAGTACGACCTGGCGACCAGCCAGATGAGCGGCGGCGGCACCGTGGTCACCTTCGAACTGAATGCGCCGGAGGCCGAGGCCAAGAAGCGCGCCTTCGAGGTCCTCAACCGCCTGCGCATCATCGATATCTCCAACAACCTCGGCGATTCCAAAACCCTCATCACCCATCCCGCCACGACAACCCACCGCGCCATGGGCCCCGAGGGCCGCGCCACCATCGGCCTGTCCGACGGTGTCGTCCGCATCTCGGTTGGGCTGGAGGATGTCGAGGATCTGCTGAGCGATCTGGACTACGCGCTCAGCTAGACGTGACGTTGGTGGCCGGTTTCCGGCGGCAGGCGCCGCCGGGGACGCGGCCGACCTTCATCGCATCGACGTGGATCAGGTGCCAGGACCAGCGGGCGATGATCGCCTAATTCGCAGGTTTCGGCGCAGAGTTCTGCGCCCATTTGGTCGTACCGTCGGGCGCGTTGAGCGTGTCGAACAGTTCCACGGCCGAAAGCATCAGGACCGGTCCCCCGGCAGCGATTGTCCCCAGAATGCCGCCGATCCCCGCACCGGCGATCGCGGCAGGTATGCAGCCCACCGCGAACAGCGGCAAGCCAACAATGCATCCGGTGACGCCCCCTACGACCAGGCCGATCACTGTGCCGACCCATGTGCCGAGCGTGGCGGCGAGCCCCAATCGGGTCGAGAACTCCGCCATCGCAGCCTGGTTCTCGACCGGCGATGCGATCGGCGTCGCGGTCGGCGCGGCGGCGGGTCTCAACTCACCGGGCGTCAACCGCAGCTCCTTCGCGTCTTTGCTGAGTGTGGAGTCGACTGTGAGCACCTTGTCGCCCACGGTGAATCGCGTTGGCATGACCAGCACGGGTGCGCCGCTCTCATCGCGAATCGTGAACGAGCTGTGCTCGTGGTCGAGTTCGAAGGTCCCTCCCGATAGCGTGGTTGTCACAACACGTTCCACCGAGGTGACCTTGTATTCGATGTCATGTTCGGCGGATCCTTCCGCGTGGGCGGTTACCGGCGCGATTGCCGCAACGCATGCGATACCGATCGCCGCGATGCGCGAGGTTTCGATCACGAAATGTCCTTTTCTATTTCCTGGATCAGGCATGTGCTATTTCCTGGATCAGGCATGCGAGACGGACCCGCGCATCCCGATTGTCGTTTCACCGCAGGGCATTCCGGTCCCGAGCCAGTAGCGGTCGGCACCGAAGAAATCGGCGAAGTCCTCGATCAGCTCGAAACTGGAGATGGCATCGATGGCCACGCCTCAGTCGCCATCGTGCCCATCCGAGAAGTAACTGGGGACGCACGCGCGATCCAGCCGGGCGGGATACGGGTCGCCCAATCGGACCGGTAGGTGGCCCTTCCGGTACGCACGGTCCACGTGGATCTGCGATAGCGGTTCGGAACCGAGTGCCCGGAACTCCCACCGTGCTCCCGTGGCATCCGGTTGCCAACCGTCCGAATCGATCGCGTACACCCGCTGGACCAGTCGGTCGACGACGACGATGGCGTAATGGGCGTTGTGTCTCGCGGCGGTGCTCACCCGCCACCATCGCCGATCTCGCTCGTAAAGCACTTCGGAAGACCGGAGGGCGGACGGCCCGGCGTCCGGCCACGGCTGCGAGATGATGAGCGCAATGCGTTCACCGACCGCAGTGAGGGTGCCCCAGCGCTGATAGGTATGCGCCCGGTCCAGGCCAGTGACGGAGGCGACGTCGCCCAGCCCCGCCGTATGGTCGAGGGCGGCGGCAGCAGCTTCCAACATCCCGGCGTCGATCTCGTTCGCGAGCACACTGTGCACTCGCAGCAGGGCCAGTTGGAACTCGCGCGCCTGCACGAATTCCAGCTCACCGTCTTCATAGCGTGTCCATGCCTGTGGTCCGAGCCCGCTCAGTTGGCCAGCGAGTCCGACGAGGATGGTCCGCACGGAACGGGACAGCCATAACCGTTCAGTTGCCCACATATCACGCGAAAAGGCATACCCGCCGCCCTCTAGTTGTACATCGGTCATAGCCAGGGACTCTAGCTGGGATATCCACCCAGTTCACAGATTTACCGGATCGATCTTAATTTAATTTTCTCCAACCACCCTTGCGATAGCTAGATATTCGCTGTAGGTCAAGCTGTTAGTTCGTGGCTACCTTGTGCTCGATCTCGAAGACACCAGCCGAAACGGTCTTGCGGTCCACGACTTCGGCTCGAACAAAACCTGGACCCCAGATAGCAGACCTCGAGCGAAGCGAATGCCCGATGCCCTCCCCCAACCGATCGGCCAGCGTAACGATATGGCATCCCACCAACGACGTCTGGGCATATGTGCGTTCCCCGAACACTGTCGATGCTCGAAAAGGGAGTACACACTGATTGCGCCACCGACGAATCCATTGACATCCACGGCCGCCGCCGAACCCGCCGCCATGGCCAACCGGTTCGATTGGTCGATCAGCCACGCCGACGACACGCTCGTGGTGACGTTCGGAGTGGAACGGGCCGGAATCGAGCTACCCGCTCCACTGCGAATCGGCGTGGAGTTGTTCTTCCAGGACAACGGCCTGTCGGGACCCAGCATCGCGATCGGTGGTCCGGTCGGGCGCCATATCCGGCTCGTCACCGGCATCAGCAACGCCGACCGGGCCATCGAGTACCTCCAACACTGCGGGGCGGTGCTCCACGTCGGCCGCGCCGTATGGCCCCTACCTCCCGTTTCGGGACTCGGCTTCGCATGGTCGGCGGACGGCGGACATGGCCATCGCATACCTCCGCTCGTAGCGGTCGCCGCCGCGGTTCGAGCGGTACGTCTGTACACCCCCGACGGACCCGAGCGACTTCCGGAGCAAGGTCACCAGGTGACCGGCAGTTCGTGGACGCCATAGATATTCATGTCGGTCCTGAGTTTCACCTCGTCGGCGGGGATGGCGAGCTCGAGGGTCGGGAGACGACGCAGCAGTCCATCGAAACCGGCGCGCATTTCGATGCGGGCCAACTGCTGGCCGAGGCATTGGTGGATGCCGTGGCCGAAGGCCACCAGACCGCGCGCCCTGCGGTGGATATCCAGGGTGTCGGGGTTGTGGAAGCGCCGGGCGTCGCGGTTGGCGGCCAGTAGCGAGATAACGACGGTCGATCCCTTGCCGATCGTTTCGCCGCCGAGTTCGATGTCCTCCGTGGCGTAGCGATAGAAGATGTCGGCAACGGACAGGTAGCGCATGAGCTCCTCGACCGCATCGGGCACCAACTCCGGGTCGGCGCTCAGTTCGGCCAGCTGCTCGGGGTGCTCCAAGAGCGCGAAGGTGCCAAGTCCCAGCATGTTGGCGGTGGTTTCGTGCCCCGCGAGCAGCAGCAGGAAGGCGATGCCGGTCAGTTCCTCGATGGTGAGCTCGTCATCGCGGGCCAGATCCGACAGGATGTCCTCGCCGGGTTCGGCGCGCTTGCGCGTGACAAGTCCGGCCAGGTACATGGTCATCGCCCCGTACGCGGCCATCTTCTCCTCGAGCGCCTGGTCCTTGACCAGGAACTTGGCGGAGTTGACCTGGAAGGTGTCCCGGTCCTCGTAGGGAACACCGAGCAGTTCGCAGATCACCAGCGAAGGCACCGGCAGCGCGAACGCCTTGACCAGGTCGACCGGCGGGGTCAGGCGCGCCATCTCGTCCAGCTGCCCCTCGACGATGTCGATGATGTGCTCTTCGAGCTGCTTCATCCGCTTGACGGTGAAGGCGCCGGTGAGCTTGCGCCGCAGCCTGGTGTGGTCCGGCGGGTCCATGGCGACGAACAAGCCCGGGATCTGCGGGGAAGGTTCGGTAGCGACCGGCATGCCGGGGGTCTCGTACGGCACGTGGACAATGCCGATGTCCTGACGAGAGCTGAACCGGGTGTCGGCCATGAGCTGGCGGACCTCCTCGTAGCCGGTGACCAACCAGCCCTCGTGACCGTCGGGGAAGACGAGGGGACTGACCGGGCGAGCCTCGCGCAGCCGGGTGATTTCGCGAGGCGGATCGAAGGGGCCCGCATTACGTTCCATGGGGAGGCCGTGGGGGACGGGAACCGTTTCACTCATTGGGTTTTCCTGATCAGGTAGTAGAGAAAAGTTGGGAACCGGGGGCGCTAATCGCGGGAGACGATGGTGATCGCGCCGGAGGGACACACTTCGGCGGCCTCGCGCACGGCCGCTTCCCGCTCGGGCGCGGGGATGCGGTCCAGCGGCACCACCCGGCCGTCCTCGGCGTCCTGGTCGAACACTCCGGGGGCGGTCAGTACGCACATGCCCGCGCCGATGCAGCGCTCCCGGTCCACTCTGAGTTCCATCTGTTATCCCTTGTTCCAAGTGACCGGGAAGGAGCGCGCGCCGTAGGTCAGCGCGTCGGTGCGCAGCTCGATGCCATCGGGGATCGCCTTGTCCCCGTATGCCTTCCGCGGTCCAGAAGCTGAAGTTGCTGAACTATTCACATGAACACTGTCGCCAGCCCGGCTGATATCGACCTGACACCGACCTGACACGTCCACCGAGACGGCGTTCGACCTGGTCAGACCGCCGCAGCCGCCTGCAGCGAATTGCCGACCAGCACAACGCCGTCCATCTCCGTGACGGTCGGAGCCCCTGCTGGCGTTGATCGCCGTACCGGTTCGAAGCGGCCACGTGGCCGTTCGGAAAATCAACGGGGCCGAGATCATCTCGGGCAGCCACACCGCAGTTCGAAGTGCGACCACAGGCAAGCCGACCGCGCCCGGGTGCACGACGCTGATGTGGCGTCGTGCAGCCGGTGAGCGGTATGGGTTGGGCAGCGCCGGTGTGCAGTGCTGTCGTGGCTGCGGAGCCGGATGCACTAGGCGGCGATAGCGTGCCGAATGATGATGTCGCCGTATGAGTTTCGCGCATAGACCTGCACGGTTTCCTCGTTGCGGTCCGCCCGGCCGACCGGTTGCATCTGGTTCTGCACGGTGCCGTACTTGGCGTTGGTTTCCAGCCGGGCCGCGCTGCCCGGATGGATGCCTACCTCCAGCTCGCCCATGGAGGTTTCCAGCCGGAGCACGCCGCGCGATGCTTCGCCGATGCGGATATTGCCCTTGGCGGCTTTCGCGGTCACCGAACCGAGCGGGCGCTCGACGATGATGTCTCCGGCGGCGATCTCCAGGTCGCACTGGCCGAGTTCGCCGGTGCCCAGCAATCGGCCCACACCTGCGGTGCCCTGGAGCCGGGAGCCGGTGGGCACCTCGATGGTCACCTCGATCGACGGGTTGCCGCCGAACGGTGTGTAGGTCCGCCAGTCCTTCGGCGTTTTCACGGTCAGCGTGCCCGCGACGAAATCGACCTCGGTCTGCTCGGCGGCGCGCACGTCGCCCTTCTTGGACGGATCGGCCGGACGGACCTCGACGATGGTGTCGGTGCGATCGGAGGCGATGACCGTGACGTTGCCCGCGAGCACCTCGACGGTGACGGCGATCGGTTCAGGGGTCTGGAACGTAGTCATGGCTGTTACTCCTTCAGCGTGGTGTGTGAGCCGGGTCAGCGGACCCAGCCGGTGGTTGCTGTGTTGTTGACGTGAACACTGTCGCGAGCCCGGCTGATATCGACCTGACACCGATCTGACATGCGCACTGACACGGTGTTCGCCCTGGTCACAGCCGACAAGGAGTGACGGACAGGCACCGGTCCACGCGCGACAAGGCCGCATATCGCGCGATCGGCGGCGTCGGTTCGCCTGCCCCGCAGCGTGTTCCGCCATCGAAGCGTCGTCACCCGAGGGGCGGCCCGCGCTGACCTCTCGTTCACGGCAGAATGGTCCGGGTGCAGATCGGAATGCTTGGACCGCTCGAAATCCGACTAGACGACGGCGGATCGATCGAGGTACCGGGCACCCGGCTGCGGGCGCTGTTGATCGCCCTTGCGCTCGAACCCGGCCGCGCGATCCCGAAAGCGACGCTGGTCGACTGGATTTGGGGTGAACAGCCGCCCTCCGACGCGGCGAACGCCTTGCAGGCACTGGTCTCCCGGCTGCGGAGGGTGCTGCCGGACGGGTCGCTCGACGTGCAGGCGGGCGGATACCGGTTGACGGTGCGATCCGACGCTGTCGACGCCGTGCGGTTCGAACAGCTTCTCGACCAGGCCCGCGGCGGTGCCGACGCACAACAGGCCGAGCTGCTGCGCGAGGCCCTCGAACTGTGGCGCGGTGCGCTGATGCAGGACATCGGTGTGCAGGACAGTGCGGCCGCCGACGCGGTGATCACCCGGCTCGAGGGGCTGCGCCTGGCCGCAACGGAGGATCTGTACGAGGCGGAGATCCGCCTCGGGCGCGGTGCGGAGCTGGTCGCCGAGCTGACCGAGCTGGTGGCCCGGCATCCGGTGCGGGAACGGCTCGTCGCCGCGCTGATGCGGGCATTGGTCGCCGCGGGTCGTGGCGCCGAAGCACTCGTCGTGTACCAACGGGCCAGGGAAGCACTCGCGGACACGCTGGGCGTGGATCCCGCACCGGAACTCTCCGCACTGCACGTTGCGCTGCTGCGCGGCGAAATCGGTGCGCAGGACAACGAACGTAAGACGAACCTGCGGGCCGAGTTGACCAGCTTCGTCGGCAAGAACGGGGACATTGCCGCGGTGCGCGAACTCATTGCGGCACATCGGCTCACCACGGTGACCGGTCCCGGCGGCTCGGGGAAAACCAGGCTGGCCCTGGAAACAGCACGCACCCTACTCGACGACCTGCCGGACGGGGCCTGGCTGGTCGAACTGGCCTCCGTCGGCGCGGGTGGTGACGTGGCGCAATCGGCGATCGCCGCACTCGGGCTCCGGGATGCGCTGCTCGGCGCCGCACCGAATGCGGAACCGATGGACCGGCTCATCGCGGCGCTGCGCGAGCGGGAGACGTTGCTGATCCTGGACAACTGTGAACACGTGATCGACGCCGCGGCGGCATTCGCCCACCGGCTGCTCGGGGAATGTCAGCGGCTGCGGATCCTCGTGACGAGCAGGGAACCGCTCGGCATCACGGGCGAGGCGTTATGGCAGGTCGTGCCGCTGGCGTTGCCCGCCGAGGACGCGGACCCCGGCGAGATCGAATCCTCCTCCGCCGTTCAGCTGTTGCGGGACCGGGCCGGTGCGGTGCACAAAGATCTCGCGGCCGATGCTCGCACACTGTCGACCATGGCGCGCGTCTGCCGGGCGCTCGACGGGATACCACTGGCGATCGAACTGGCCGCGGCCAGACTGCGCACCATGTCCCTCGATCAGCTCGCCAACCGCCTCGACGATCGGTTCCGCCTGCTGACCGGCGGCAGCCGTACCGCGATCCCGCAGCACCGGACGTTGCGAGCGGTGGTCGACTGGAGCTGGGAGCTGCTCACCGACGCCGAACGGATGGTGCTGCGCAGACTCTCGGTGTTCTCCGGCGGCGCGAGTTTGGCGGCGGCCGAGCAGGTCTGCGCGGACACGGGCGGGCCCGAAGGGCAGGGGGACGGGAAAAGCACCGCGGTCGAGCGGTGGGAGGTGCTGGAGCTGCTGACCGCGCTGACCGAGAAATCGCTGCTGCTCTACGTGGCGGACAGTGCTCCACCCGTCGGCTCGCCCGGTGAGCCGCGCTATCGGATGCTCGACACGATCAAGCAATACGCCCGGGAGCGGCTCGTTGCGTCGGGGGAATCGGATCTTGTACGCCGAGAACATCTTTCGTACGTCACCGAACTCGCCGCGACCGCGGAGCCGCACCTGCGCCGCGCCGACCAGCTGGAGTGGCTAGCCACGCTCGAGGCCGAGCACGACAACATCGCCGTCGCGATGCGCGGCGCGCTCGCGGCCGGGGACGCGGCCGGGGCGAT
>NZ_BDBY01000381.1 GCF_001613225.1 Nocardia pseudovaccinii NBRC 100343 | reverse complement strand
GATCTTCCGCGCGTTGCGGGGTGTCTCCTGTGTCGAGTGTCGCGCCGGACGGTGCAGTCGGGGTGCGACCGGGTTCCGCTCGCACCCCGAGCAGTGCGGACGCTCAGGCCGGGGTGTACTCGGCCGCGACGTCGAGGATCCAGGTGATGCCGAAGCGATCGCACAGCATCCCGGAGGCGGGTGCCCACTGCGCCGGGCCGAATTCCTCGATGACCGTCGCACCGTCCGCGAGACGTTCCCACAGCGCGCCGACCTCGTCGGTGGTCTCGCCGCGGACCGACAGGAAGAACGGCTCCGAGGTGAAAGTGGTGCCGTTCTCGCGGCGGGTCGTGGGAGCGGCTGGTGCGGCCGGTTCGTTCTCGCCGGGCACGTCGTAGGCCATGACCCGGAAGCCGTTGTCCGCGATGACCTGTCCGAATACCACCTTGGCGGCGTCGGGCAACCCGGCGGGCATCCCGAAGTCGCCGTAGGTGGCGATGGTGATCTGACCGCCGAACACCGACTGGTAGAACTCCAGGGCCGCACGGGCCTGTCCGTGGAAGTTCAGGTGGGCAACAGCGTTTACCGACATGGTGATCGGAGTCCCTTCGGAAATTGGTTCGCGCCGGAGGGTTCCGGCGACGAGGGCGACTCTGGCATCGGTAGCGGTCAGGGAATGTCCGCTTCTCATGGCAGTCTGGCCGACATGCCGAACGCTTCTTCGACGGCGACCTCCCGCCGCCTGCTCTCGCTGCTGTCGATGCTCCAGGTCCGACGTGATTGGCCAGGGGTTGTGCTCGCTCGGCGGCTCGGTGTCAGTGAACGCACGGTGCGGCGCGACGTCGATCGCCTCCGCGGGCTCGGTTACCCCGTCCGGGCGGTCAAGGGACCGGAGGGTGGTTATCGACTCGAGGCGGGCAGCGAACTGCCGCCGCTGCTGTTCGACGACGATCAGGCGGTCGCGCTGGCCGTGGCGTTGCGGATCGCGGCCGGGACGGGTGCGGATATCGAGGAGTCCGCCGCGCGGGCCCTCGCTACCGTCCGTCAGGTCCTGCCGTCCCGCTTGCGGCAGCGCGTCGACTCCCTCGAGATCAGCGCGGTCGAATCCGCTGAGCGAGGGGCCGATCCCCAAGCTGATACCCACGTGCTGTTCGCGCTCAGCGCTGCCATTCGATCTGGCGAGGAGGTGCGGTTCGACTACGAGTCTGCGGTGGGGACGGACGACGCCGGTCTCCGGCCGCCGCGACGGGTGCAGCCCCACCACCTCGTCGTCCGGAACGGACGCTGGTACATCATCGGATGGAATCCGGAGCGCGGGGACTGGCGGATCTACCGCGCCGACCGGATGACTCTCCGTGTCCCCAACGGACCGCGCTTCACACCCCGGACGGTGCCGGGCGGTGATGTCGCCGCCTTCCTCTCGGCCCGATTCAAGGGTTCCGAAACCGTGAACGTCTGGCCGTGCCGCGGTGAGGCGATCCTGGATATCCCTGCCGCACAGGTGATCCCGTTCGCCGGCGACGGTATTGTCGAGGAACTCACCCCCACCCGAACCAGACTGCTCGCCGGTTCCTGGTCCTGGGCAGCCCTGGCCGCAACCTTGGCACGGTTCGACACCGAGATCGAGGTCATCGGCCCGCAGTCACTACGCGACGCGTTCGCCGGCCTCTCCGGTCGCGCAGGCCGCGCCGCCGGACTGAGCTGATCCTCCGCGGCGTGGTATCCGCTGTTCGTGGAAGCCTCAACGGCTGAGAGGTACCTACCCGGTTGGTGGTGGATCTCTCCGAGCGGCGGGCAGTAGCGGCCCGCATGTGAGGGCATCCAGGATCCTCGATGAGATCATGGCGAATTCTCGAAGAACCTTCCCGCCGCTGGGCCACTTCTTTGGATCGCGTGTCCTAGAAGACCAAATGGCCCTGGCGCGGCGCATGACCCAGGGGCACGCTGGCTGTATCCGCGGTGCTGGCTAGCCGCGGCGGAAGGAAGGGACCGCATGGATACGGTGACCGGGAGCGCGGACGTCTGGGCGGCGCCGGTCCCCACCTCACCCTTGCTTGAGCGGGTTCGGCAAGGGGTTATCGGTGAAGGCGAGGTCTTGGACGGACCCTATGGCCGACGCCGGATCACCTACGCCGACTACACCGCTTCAGGGCGGTCGCTGGATTTTCTCGAGGACTTCATCCGCAGGCAAGTCTTACCGCGATACGCCAACACCCACACCGAAAGCTCCGGTACCGGATTGCAGACCTCACTGCTGCGCCAGGACGCACGCCAGATCATCCACGACGCGGTTGGCGGCACCGAGAACGACCTGGTGATCTTCTGCGGGTCCGGGGCAACGGCGGCGGTGAACAAATTGGTTGGCATTCTCGAGCTCCGCGTACCGTCAGGGCTGGCCGCGCGCTACCAGTGGGGTGGGCGGGTACCCGATTCGCAGCGGCCGGTGGTGTTCATCGGCCCCTACGAACACCACTCCAACGAGTTGCCATGGCGGGAGTCCATCGCCGACCTGGTGGTGATCGACGAAGACGCTGGCGGTCACATCGACCAGGGACAACTCGCGCACCGGCTGATCCACTACGCGGACCGACCTCTGCGTATCGGTAGCTTCTCTGCCGCCTCCAACGTCACCGGCGTCTTGTCGGACACCGATCGGATCGCCACCCTGCTTCATGAGCACGGCGCGTTGTCCTTCTGGGACTTCGCTGCTGCCGGTCCCTATGTTCCGATCCGGGTGCGGGAGAGCGCTCCTGGTCGTGGCGACCATAAGGATGCGATCTTTCTCTCGCCGCACAAGTTCGTCGGCGGGCCCCAGACTCCTGGCGTCCTCGTGGTCCGTCGTGAGTTGGTGCGCAACCCCGTGCCCACCGTGCCGGGAGGGGGCACGGTGGCGTTCGTGGACCCGATCGGGCACCGATACCTCGATGATCCTGTTGCCCGGGAAGAGGGCGGAACCCCGGCGATCATCGAGTCGATTCGCGCCGGGCTGG
>NZ_BDBY01000380.1 GCF_001613225.1 Nocardia pseudovaccinii NBRC 100343 | reverse complement strand
GACTTGTTCGGCATCCAAGCTCGCGGCGGCTGCTCCTGCGCAGGCCCGTACGGGCATCGGCTCCTGGCCATTGATCCGCAGAATTCGCGCGCCTACCGAGACGAAATCGCCTTGGGTTGCGAGGGCATCAAACCCGGCTGGACGCGGATCAACTTCAACTACTTCATTTCCGACACCGTGCGCGACTATCTGATCGAGGCCGTGGAGTTACTGGCCTCATTCGGCCACCGTCTCCTCACCGACTACATCTTCAGTCCGGACACCGGCCTATGGCGCCACCGTGGGGGGACTCACCAGCCCCCGTTGCGCCTGACAGATCTCTTCTACAACAGTGCTGGCGCTCTGCACTACTCGACGGACGACGAGACCCTCGACGAGGCCGCGCTGGCCGAACACTTACACGAGGCCCGCACTCTGGTCGAGGCCCGCCCCGAGGAGGTCCCCGATGGTCTCACCGGCCTCCCATCGCACTTCGAAGCGCTGCGCTGGTTTCCGCTACCCCCGCAATGCCTGACGCCCAATCCGCAATGAGGTGGCGAGGCCGCCGCTCTTCCGCTGGCCGCGCTCGGACCTTGCGGCGAGATCCCTTGCCGTGACGCACATTCAGCTTCCCGAACCGGCCCAGCTCCCAGCGCACATCGTCCAGATCGAGCATGCCTCGTTGATCCGCGGGCCCACATCGGCGACCAGGCGGGCGACGCTGTGCACCGAGATCTCCTACGTTCGAATGGACTCGAGCGGGGCGCATCGGCGCGTCGGATGGAGGCCAGCGCATCCACTACATTAGGTAGTAGTCAAGCGGCAAACGCGCTGCCTGTTCACCTCCATCGGCAAACCGCGCCGAGATTCACCAGTGAAGCCACGGGCACGATGAGTAGAGCCATGACCACCACAAGGCCGACACTCCGGCCGAGAGGACTGACGTCGATGAGCACTCACGAGCGCACGATCATCCGGGCGGCGATCATCGCCGCCGCTACCGTTACTGCAGCCGCGGGCGCGGGGGTTCTCCTGGCCCCGTCCGCCTCGGCCTCGATGTCCGACACCCCGGACCTGCCGCCCGCGCTGGTCTCCGACTGTGGGGGACCCTATGCCGTCGAACCTCCCTCGCTGACCCTGACCTGCGCCGACGGGAACAACATGATCATCGACATCACCTGGCAGCTGTGGAGTGGCGCCCACGCCCTCGGTTACGGCACCCAGCATCGGAACGACTGCACTCCGAGCTGCGCCGCAGGCCGGTTCATCGACAGCCCGGCAGTGCTCATGCTGGATGACCCCCGCCCGTTCGCTGACGCCCCCGGAAACTACTTCGCCCGTGTGACGGTCTTCGGCGCCCAGGGCGTCCACAGCTACCCCACCGAGTAGTTGATCAGAGCCGCCAGCTCACCGACACCGAAATCCGCAAATTGATCGACGCACTAGGCGACATCCGCGCCGTGCTCACCGCAGGCGACCCCGCCGACAAGCTCCGACTGTATGAGCACTAAATCTGGAAGTGCGCTACAAGCACCAACAGCAACTCGCAGTCGTTGGCGTCACCCCGTGTGTGGTTAGCACTGGTGTCCGGAGGGGGTATCGACCAGTACGCCAACTTGCTGCAACACCGAAAACTGCTGGTCATCGGCAACTAGCGGCGGCGTGACGGTATCGCGATGCCCGGCGCGAACAGCAATTTCCTGGGGAACATTGACGATTGAAGTGGGATTCGCCTACTTGAAGCCGGAGTAGCGTCTCTTTGTCAGCAATTCGTGTCAGTACGCTGCGCGGTGCCGCAGGAACCAAGGGAACGGCGAAGGGACCGATGGTTCGTCTGACGAGGGCACAGCAGCAGGACGCCACCCGCGGATAGGTGTTGGCCGTGGCCAAGCGGCCTTTACGCGCTGCCGACAGCTGTGTCGATCCCTACTGCGCGCCTGACCTGGGCGCGGACGTCTTGCCGCAGTCATTCTCGGAGTGTGTTGGGCGCTTCATCGAGCGGCGGGAGGGAGATCGCGTCGACAAGGGTGATCGGATGCTGCTGTTGGTGTCTTTGGAGAGGAAGTCGCCGCGCCTGTCTGTGGGACTGCTGGATCGGGGGTTTCGAGAAGTCGCTTCGGATGCATGCCGTCGACAGCCCCCATGAACGGCGGGTGGATGCTGTAGCCGAGCATGCGGCGGATGTCCTCGGACACCGTTCGTGCGGTTTCTCGGCTGGTCGACAGCGTGTACGCCTCCTGAGGGCGCAGCCACGGCTCGCAATACTGTGCGGTCACGGCGAGCCGCGCAGCGGTGGTCTGGTTCGCGCCGCCGCCGTGCCAGAGGGTTCCGAGATAGAACACGCATGAGCCCGCGGGCATCCGTGTGCTGACCCGGGCGTCGGATTCGGTCGGCTGCCGTGAATCCCATCGGTGGCTGCCGGGCAGAATCACCGTGCCGCCGTTGCGATCTGTGAACGGGTCTATGGCCCACATCGTCGCGGCGCTCAGCGGCGGGCGGGGCCTGGGTATCGGATAGAAGCCGTCGTCGTGGTGCAGGAGCTGGGCCTGCTCACCGGGGAGGATATTGATCACCTGCAGCTGGGAGAGCAGGTAGTTCGGCAGGAACAGCCGGTCGAGCAGGGCAAGCACACGCGGATGGTCGAGCAGCCGGTCGTAGGCGCGGGTCTTCTCGAGCAGGCTGTACACCCGCTGGGTTTGTTTGCCCTCGAACGTATTTCGTCCGGGTGGGCCGAGCAGAGCCGTGCTCGCCGCGTGTATGCGTTCGCATTCCGCGCGTGCGATCAGGTTCGGTAAAACGACGTACCCGTCGCGGTCGAGGGCGCGCACATCCGCATCGACCACCGCGGGGTCGATCGCCGCTCCCGCGCTGGCCGTGGCCCGGTGGCGGCCGGCCAGGTCGACACGTAGGTCGTCGAGTTCGGTGATGACATCGTTCACGCGGGGCGTGTGTCCCGGGGCCATGACTGACTCCTCGCTGGATAGGTGGCCGGTCACGCCTCGGACGGCGAATCAGCCACCTTGCGAAGCGAGATTCGATAGAGCACAAGGTGTTCCCGGTCGAACTGCCGGATGGAGGCCTCCAGATAACGTTCGAATGCCTCGGTGATGCGGGCGCCGACGAGCCGTTGCGCGTCGGTGCGGTGTGACCGGAGCCTGCGCAACCACTCCGCACAGGTGGTCGAGTAGTCGTGACGATCGTTGACCACCGAACCGATTTCGAAAAGTTTCTCCGCGGCATGGGCGAGTTCGGCCAGTCGCGGTGGATCCGATTCCGGAAATATCTCGTTCGCCAGGAACTGCACATCGTTGAGCGCGTTGTGGTCCAGCGGCCGGTTGCCCTTGCCGATCGTCTGGATGACCAGCCCGCCGCCGGGGCGGAGCATACGAGAGCAGTGCGTGAAGAACTCTCGATAGGCCGCGGTGCGGTCACGCCGGGACAGTCCGAATTTCACGAAGTGTTCGAGTGCGCCGACGCAAAATATGACGTCATAAGCACGGTCCGGACGATGTGTGTTCCAGTGTTCGAGCCGGACATCGATCCGATCTGTGGAATGCGTTCGGACGTAGTCGTATTGGTCTCGGCTGAGAGTGAGGCCGGTGACGTGGGCCTGCCAGTTCCGGTCGGCTACCCGCCGCATCAGGCTGCCCCAGCCGCACCCGATGTCGAGCACGCGCTGCGCGCCGACGATATCGGCTCGCTCGATCAGATAGTCGAGCTTGCGCTGCTGCGCGTGGTCGAGATCGTCGCCCTCGGACCATAATGCGCACGAGTAGGTCAGGCTGCTGTCGAGCCACAGCCGATAGAACTCGGTTCCGATGTCATAGTGATGGCGGACCGCATCCGGTGACGCGCCTTGGTATTCACTGATTTCCGATACCATCATCGAGCCCTGTCGTTCCGAATCCTCCGGTGAAGCCGAGCCGGACAGACCGCTCGGCCTCTGGTGTGGCCCGCAGGCCACGATGACGTCAGAAACCTCCCCGCTAGTGCCGATCAAAATTGCCAATGATCTTCTCGGCGAACGTGTTCCACCGTAGCCAATTGACGCCAGGTCCGGCAAGCATCCAGCGTCGATTTGACATGACATGCACCAGAGCGGATTTCACCACGGCGGCCGGGTGAGGGTGCGGGTGGGTGCATGATCACCGCTAGGAGACGGCGAATGTCGGCGACTGTGACCCGGCCCAGCCCGCACGGGCTTTCGGGCCGGTGACGACGAGGAAGGCGCGGGCTCCTGATCCTGGAAATCAACGAATCCAGGTCGGCCACATCATGATCCAACAGCGCACAACAGACCTAGCAGAACCGGACGACCCTGGCATCGGTACGCCCATTCGTATGAACCGGCGTGGAATGATCGATCGGTGACAACGACCGGAAAGGGCCGTGCCTCGTAAGCCGCCCGCCGGGGTGCGCGCCAGTCTTCCGTTGCGGCCCACCCGCTCTCAGCATGATCGTCATTCGTGACGTCTCGTCTTACGCACTGGGGACTCGAGTGGGCAGGGACGGTCGATGGCCAGGTAAAGCGGCTGCGGCACTGCATTTTTGGCGTCACTTCGTCCGCCACCCATATCGCTGGCTCTGGATGAACCAGCGTGCCGGGTGCACGCTCTTCGAATGCTGCGGATCTCCATGGGAAGCCCGGTGGATCCTCGAAAGTGTTATTACCTCGATGTCACCCCTCAGCTCTCGGGAACTGCAGCGCATCGTTAACCGCCTCGACTCAGCGACGCGGAAAGTCATTGCCCGCAGCAGACCGCGTACCGTGGCACAATGTTCAACCCGATTCACTTGGTATCGGTGAATTCAACCGAGGCTGAAAATTAGCTGACTCAGCACCATGATCACCCGTAAACCTCTTTCGGGTTGGGCCGTCCCCAGTGAATGAGACCACTCGGTATTAGAGTCCTGTTTGGCCTGGTTAAGGCCGAGAAGGGACACTGATCGATATGGCTGGACGCAAGCGGCACTCCGCGGAGGACATCGTGCGGAAGCTGCGGCGGGCCGACGAGCTGACCGCCGCCGGTAAGACCGGCGAGGAGATCGCCGCCGAGATCGGGGTATCGACAGCGACGCTGTACAACTGGCGCCGCCAGTACGGCGGCGTGGACACCGACGCGGCCAAGGAGCTCAAGGAGCTGCGCGACGGCCGCGATTACCAGCGGACGCAGATCGCTACCGTCGAGGTTGCTGCACAGTATCCGCGTGCCTTCCCGGTCGCACCAGTACAGTGCGTCCTGGTCGAAATCGGCGGTGAGCTGTTTGCCATCGGTTGATCGCGGTGGCCAAGGACCGCTCAGCCGCTGCCATGGCACCCCTCGGCTCAGCCCCAGTTCAGAGGCGAAGTGCGAGCGCCGTCGGCTCGATGATCAAAGCGCTGGGCCCTGATTCGCGTGGTGTCATCCGGTGAGATCCGCTGCGCTGCCAAGCGGTGTTCGGCGTCAGCAAGTAAAAGCGGTGTGGTGTGCCCGATCGTAAGCTCTGGCCAGCGCCGCGATCATCAGGCCTGACGGCACCGTGATGCAGGCGAGCCGTCACACCAAAGCGATCTGCGACGCGGTGCCCTCGTTCGCCGGAGTTCACACATCGGCGAACCAACTACACCGAGTGCTCGAGTCCCCGACTCGGATTAGGGAGCGATACCGATGACCGAGCTGCTGGTGCTGAACGTAGCCAGACATGCAGGCGGTGTCTTTGGACGGCACCCGGGTGCGGACCCTGATCGCCGGACTCGATGAGAGGCCCGACGGTATTGTCGTCGACCAATCCCGGGGCCATGTGTACTGGACCAATATGCGCGCCCCCGATCCCGGCAGTGGCCCCCGTCCAGAAGGCCGATTGTAAGCTGCATCCGGCGACTGGCCTGAGTGGGCGCGGTCCGGACTCCGACAGGGCTCCGTGCGCAGCCCGGCTCAGCGCCACGCGGCTGGCGCGGTCAGATGCAGACCGAGCCGATGCAGGTCTTGGTACGGCTGGGCACGGTGATCGGAATCGGGTTACCGGTGGCTTGCCCTGCTGGCAGGGGAGGTGTTGTGCCCCACCGGAAATCGGCGGTGCCGTCGGGAGCGCATTGCCACCAGACGTGATAATTGCCGTCGGGAATGTGCTGATCGGGATAGCGCGGGTCGACGATCGGCCGACTGAGTGTGGATCCTGGATCGACTGTCAGCCCGGCGCCGAAGTCACCGTTCGGATTATCCTGGCGCCCTGGCCCGGTCGGATCGATGTATCCGACGAACCCACATTGGATACGGCCGGACGAGTTGTTGGTAATGGTCGGGCTCACTGTGTAGCCATCGACTTGCACCGCAGCGATGACGTCATTCGGTGCCGCTAGCGCCGTGCCGGTCGACATCGGTAACAGGCCGAGGCAGCCGGAGATCGCAAGCGCAGCAGGGAGAATCCGAAGCTTCATCACGTGTCCTTCACCGATGGCGCCGAAACGGCAATCCGCGAATTGTACTTCTCGAAAGTATATTTGGCTGCCGGACCGTCGCCGATCAGCGGCAGTCGCGCCGACACAGGCAACCCCGCCGTGTCTGTCTCCGACAGACCGGGGCCGCGCCAAACCGGACCGGCGAACGTGCGCGCCGCGAATTCCTGGACGCCGCACAGGAGTGGATCGATTCCTCGGTCACCCTCACTCCGAACAGGCGCTCCACCCTCGCGCCAGCGTGGGCCGCCTACAAGGACGATCTGTGCAAGCGCGGACGGCTCGACGAGACGATCAACAACTACAAACCGATGATGCGCGACACCATGACCCCCAAATACGGACGCCGTGAAATCGGCCTCATCAACACCGCCGTGATCGAAGACATGCTCGCCTATGTGGCCCGCGAACGTGGCGGCAGCGCACTGCGCATCCTGAAGGAGAACATCCTGTCCAGAATGTTCCGATTCTGCATCCGCGTCGGCGCACTCGGACCAGACGTAGAGTGCGGTGGCGAGGGTGTCGATGTCATTGCTCCAACCTTGACCTACGGCACCCTTACCCAGCTTCTCAAATCCGCTGTCGGGCAACCTCATTCGAAACATCCACGGTCGAGGAAACGACAAGGCGAAACCGTCGCTCCAAGAGGTGCGCGGCGCTACCGCGCACCCTCACCCCATGGAATCAATCATCTAGGCAGTGCACTGGCGCTGGCCGTGAGATTCAGCGCAGGATGCGGATCCAACGGCGGGTGTCTGCCGGGTCGATGGCATCGTCGAGTTTCAGCACGGTCGGGGTCAGGGCCTTGCTGTTGGCGTAGGCGAGCTGGACGAGGTTGTCGAAGTCCTGCGGGTGTCTATCGGACTATCCGAATAGCCGGTATACGCCAGTCGGCTACACCATAGCCTCACATTCGCTGTCGCCAAGAAAAAGGACCGACCGTCGTGATCTACGCTCGCTATTTCTTATCGAATTGCCAGCGCTGGTTCGACCCGTCCCAACAATTTCCTTGAATCACGTTCGCACCATGGGCGACGCTGGAGTCCTGCACGTCCAGGCATTGCTCGCTGTTGTAGTTGATCAGGTGGTAGTACAACGGGGCGTCGTTGCCGACCGGCTCCAACTTCCACTGCTGGTTATCGGTGTCCCGGCAGTCGGCCTGAACCACCGGAGCCCCATGGTCCAGCCTGAAGTCGACGACATCGAGGCATTTCTTGGAATGCATCACTTGGACCATGAAATACCCTGCGCGGAACTCCGACTGCACCAGCTTCCAGTTCTGATTCCTTCCGTTCTGGCACCTGGCTTGAAGCACGGGAGCACTGTGGTCGTAGCGGATGTCGGCGACATCGAGACACAGGTGGCTATGTTGTACATGGACTTCGTAATACGTCTCCGGCGCGGGGGCGACAGGTGCGGCTTGGGCAGCAGGTCCCCAAATCACGGTGCTTGCCAGCGCGGCGGTGGCAGCCACACTTACGCGGAATTTGTTCATATTCTCGAGATTCTCCTTGAACGGGCGGCGGGTACTGAAAGGCTTGTTGATCGTCATGCGATAGATCGTGTTCGAAATGCGCGATACCGGAATCGGTACTCCCACGGAGGGCCGGTACTGGTGTTCAGCGCTGCTGCGCGCCCCAGGCGGCCACCTGGGTGCGGTTCGTCAGTGCAAGCTTGGTGAGGATGTGCTGCACATGGCTTTCGGCGGTGGGCTCGCAGATGTGGACGAGCCCACCGATCTGCCGATTGGTGAGCCCCTTCGCGACATGCGCGGCGAACTCGGACTCGCGGCGCGTCAGCGCACCCGGGCGATCACCGCGCAGCGTGGCGGCGAGCTCGTCGGCACGGTGGCGCAGGGGCCGCGATGCCCAGACGCTCGGCCACCGCGGCGACCCGCGCATACGGCGCGGGCCGCACGCCTGGTAGCGCCCGCGAAGCCCTGCGCACCGAACTCGAAGCGCTCCTCGGCGACCGCATCCACCGGTACCTACTGCGCGCCGAGCTCACCGCGATGCTCAACGGCGACATCCGGGCGGCCTCGAAACTGCGCGAACGCATCCAGGCAGCGCGCACGTGAACGGCGAGAACCAGGAGATGTGCGACCTCGAAGCCGAGCGGCAGATCCTCGGCGCAGCGCTCTACGCCGAACACAACACCGAGGTCGCACACATGGTCGCCGACATCCCACCGACGCGTTCTACCCGCCCGCGCATCAGTTGCTGCACGCCACCCTGGTCGACGTGCTGCGCGAGGCAGGACCAGCCGACCCGGCGGTGATCCTCGACAAGGCCTCCAGCAGAGGCGAACTCGGCGCAGCCACCCAGCGGCTGCGCACGCTGACCCTGCAGATGCTCGGCAAGGGCATACCCGGATCGGTCCCGTACTTCGCCGACCGCATCATCACCCTTTGGCACGCCCGCACCGCCGACGCCGAAGGCACCCGGATGATCCAGAAACTGCACGTCCTGCACCGCAACCGGGACCTGTCGTCAACTGGTCCAGTCGTCGCCCGCGCGAGGGCTTGGATCTGGATTTCACCGACCCTGCCGCCTGTTCGTCCAAAAGATCGCCGGACAGATGGTCGTCGACGCCGGTGTGCCGACGGGTTCCGCGCCGGCTTTGTGGAATCCACTCGGCTGCACCACCATTGACGCTGCAGAAACCACGACAGGCCATCTGCGACGACTTACCGAACAGGCCCTGGCGAGCGTGCGCGGCGTGGTCAGCGCGTAGTCGACGCCCCAGACGAGGGCGTGACCGATGTGGTGCGGGTGATGGTCGACTTCGTCGTGGTCGGGTCGATGGGCATCGTGGGTGTCGCGGTCGTGCTCGATGTCTTCGGCGTGCCGACGATGATCGAGCGAGCTTTCCCACGCCACTCGGCGGGGAGGTCACCCTTCGCCGTCTTCGCGACCGTGTAGGTGTCGCCGTGGTAGTCGCGAGCGGCGTAGAGAGTGGCAATCTTGCCGGTACGGTTGAACACCGATATCGCCGCGGCGTCGATGTGCTGGTCGGCGAGGTTGGGGGAACGAGTGGTGAACAGCGACATCTTGCCCGTGCCTTCACTATCGGTGAACAGACATACCCAGTCGGTGGGGCAGCGGTCGTAGCCGGTGCAGCCGCCAGTGGTGTTGCACCACTTGTCTGTCACACTGATGAAGGTCTTTCCGCTGATCTTGGCTGATTTCTGACCTTTGCCGCTCTCCAGGACCACGTCGTGTTCCTCGTCCGGGGCTGCGCCGAGCCGGTCGAGCAGGTAAGTGCACGCGGTACTCAGTGCGATCCCGGTGGCGGCGACAATCAGCCCCGCGGTCACCGTCGCTCCCGCCCGGAGCTTCGTCGCTACGGCCGCCACGACGGGCTCCACCAACTGACAGGTGACATCCTCCGCTATATCGGCCGCTTCGCCCTTGTCGCAGCCAACGGTCCCGAGTCCAACCACGATTGCGAACAACACCACGAACAGCTTTTGCACTTCATCACAATGAACTGTATTCCGCACGTGGGCAAGGGCTTTCATGTCGACCACCCCCGCGACCGGGCGTGGTTTCCGTTTCTGTGCGAAACGAACGAACGTCGCCGACCGCTCCGGCACCGCTATGCGGGCCCGCCCCTCTTTGCGGACCCACTCCCGGCCGGAAGGGACAAACTCGGCTTGTCGGCCATTTTCGGACAGTGTCGCCATGGGCCGCTTCAGAGTTGTGTGGGTGGCGACCCGCGGACAGAAGAACGGTTCCCAGCTCGACGCGCTGGATGCTGCCGATCCGGGGCGACAAGGCATCCGTCGAACTCACGCACCGTCCGGAATGGGACACATGCCTTTTCGAACACCTGCGACGCGGCGACGGGCTCGTTATCGGCCTCATCGTGCTCGAACAAGAGACGGACACTATGCCCCCGGCCGGGCGGGTTCCTGTTCTGCGACGTATCCGTATCGGGTTTCGGTACCGGTACGGACGTGCGCCTGTTCGTCGTGTGTGAACGTCGTTTGTCATGACGCACTTGACCGTTAGCGAGCGACGCCGGCTTACGGCGGTTCGTGCCGGGTGGCTTTTCGACGGTATCGGCGGACAGTTGGTCGCCGATCCGGTGGTGGTATTGGAGGGGGCGAGGATTCGTTCGGTCGAGGCCGGTGTGGTACCGCCGCCGGGCGCGGATGTCGTCGATCTCGGTGGCGCCACGTTGCTGCCCGGGTTGATCGATACGCACGTTCATCTTGCTTTCGACGCCGGCGCTGATCCGGTGGCCTCGTTGCGGGCCCGTGCGGATGAGGAAGTCGTCGCGGCGATGGCGGAGGCGGGGCGCGCGTCGTTGCGGGCGGGCGTGACGACGGTTCGTGATCTCGGTGACCGCGGTTATCTGTCGTTGCGGTTGCGCGGGCGGGCGGGGTTGCCGACCATTGTCGCGGCCGGGCCGCCGATCACGGTGCCGCAGGGGCATTGTCATTTTCTCGGCGGTGGGGCGGAACCCACCCAGTTCGGGGTGCGGCGGGCGGTGCGCGAACATGTCGATCGCGGGGTCGATGTCATCAAGATCATGGCCAGTGGTGGCACGCTGACGCCGGGTACGCATCAGCATCGCGCGCAGTTCGATCGCGAGGTGCTGTGTGCCGCGGTCGACGAGGCGCACCGGCATGGGTTGCCGGTGACCGCGCACGCGCACGGGACGTCCGCGATCGAGGACGCGCTGGTGGCGGGTGTCGACGGGATGGAGCACGTGACCTTTTGGTCGGCAGACGGGGTGGACGTGCGGGAGGACTTGATGTGCGCGATCGCGGAGCGGCGCATAGTGATCGGGGCGACGGTCGGCATGGTTCCGGTGCCCGGTGCCGCGCCGCCCGCGGAGATCGCGTGTCGGCTTCCGGCCGTGCGTGCCAACCTGCGTCGGCTGCACGAACTGGGCGCACCATTCGTCGCCGGCACCGATGCCGGTATCGCGCCGATGAAACCGCACGGCGTGCTCAACACCGCCCCTGCGGCGCTGCGCGAGATAGGTCTCGGACCTGCCGCGGCGCTGCGCGCTGTGACCTCGGTCGCGGCGGGGGTGTGCGGGCTCGGGCATCGCAAGGGCCGCATCACTCCCGGCTTCGACGCGGATCTTGTTGCGGTGCAGGGCGATCCGCTGACCGATCCGTCCGCGCTGCAGAGGGTAGTCGCAGTGTATGCCCACGGTGCGCGGGTGCGGCGCTGATCGTAGTTCACACCTCGGCGCGGGGGTCGCCTTGCAGGCGGTCCAGGCTATATCGTGCCGTCCATGGGCGGTGATTTCATCGGGCGAGCCCGCGAGTTGGGCCTGTTGAACGCTCGTCTCGAGCAGGCGGGGTCCGGTCGCGGCCAGCTGGTGCTGATCACCGGGGAGCCCGGAATCGGCAAGACCCGCCTGGCTCAGGAGGTCGGCGCGCATGCCGATACGATCGGCGTGCCCGTCGCATGGGGACGGGCCACCGATGATGAAGGCAGCCCGCCGTACTGGATCTTCCGCCAGGCTGCCCGCACGCTCAGCAATGCGTTGCCGCCCGCGCTGACCGAAGGCGATGCCGAAAATGTCACGGCCACAGCGCGCTTCGAGGCCTTCGAGACCTTCGCGCAGCAGCTGAGGGAGATCGCCGACCCGCGAGGGCTACTCGTCGTGCTCGACGATCTGCAGTGGGCCGACGCCGCCTCGCTGGCGCTGCTCGTGCACGTGGCCCGTGGTCTGGCCGGATCGCGGCTGATGCTGATGGCGACGTATCGTGACACCGAGATCGGCGGCCGGAAAGCCCTGACCGCGGCACTGGCCGCGCTTGCCCACGAGGCCGGCCAGACCCGCGTCCGGCTGGTCGGCCTGCCACCCGCGGATGTGCGTCGTCAGCTCGAACTCTCCGCAGACCACGACGTCCCGGCCGATGTCGCCGCCGCAGTGAGTCGCCGTACCGGCGGCAACCCGTTCTTCGTCAACGAAATGGCTTCGCTGATCGGTGGCGATGCCCGCACAGTTCCGGATGGCGCGCTCGACACTGTCCGGGGGCGGCTGGATCGGCTCAGCCCGCCCTGTCGTGAATTGATCTGCACCGCAGCCGCACTCGGCGACGAGCTGGACCCGCCAGCGCTCGTCGCGGTGACCGAGCAGCCGGTCGCGGTCGTGCTCAGCGCGCTCGACGAAGCGGGGGTCGCGGGGCTGCTGACGCACGGGACGAACTGGCGCTTCCGGCACGATCTCATTCGCGAAGGAGCCCGGGCGATCTCGCCGACCGCGGCACGAGCGGTGGCGCATGCCCGGATGGCGGCGTGGCTCGCGGGGCGCTCCGATGCCGCCGACCGGGTCGGCGAAATCGCCCATCACTGGCTGGCCGCGCTACCCGTCGTGGAGCCGCGACAGGCCGTCGAGTGGGCCGAACGCGCCGGCGACCGCGCACTCGCGGGCCTGGCCTGGGAGCAAGCCGCGGACTTCTACCGGCGGGCCCTGGAGGTCGACGCGCCGCTGGTCCCGGCCGACCGGGTGCGGTTGCTGTTGCGCCACAGCACCGCCCTCCTGCACAACGGCGACATACAAACCGCCGCAGAACTTTTGGAGCGGTCGGCCGAGGCCGCTCGCGCGGCCGAGGACCCGCACGCGCTCGGCGCGGTCGCGCTGGCGATGGAAGGGCTCTCCGACCCGTGGGACACCTTCAGTGGCGAGCGACTGGCCGCCGAGGCCCTCGACCTATTGCCTGCCGAGGACAGCCCGCTTCGAGTGCGGTTACTGGCCCTGCGGGCGGGAGAAGCTGGGTTCACCGGCGGCGGCGACTGCGATCGGATCTCGGCCGAGGCGCTGGCTATGGCACGCCGACTCGGCGATGCGCAGGTTCTGCGGTCGGCCATGCGATCGCGGCAGATGGCCCGCTCGAGTCCGGACGGAGTGCAGGAAAGACTCGACTTGGCCGAACAGATGCTGACCCTCGGCGAGACCGAGCGCGATGACGACACCATGCTCTGGGGCCGATTGTGGCGCTTCGACGCGATGATGATGCTCGGCCGCTTGGACGAGGCCGAAGCGCAGCTCGCGCCCATGCAGCGGCTCGCCCAACGGCTGCGGCGGCCGCTCGCCCGCTGGCACTATCTGCGCTGCGCCGCGGCCACCGCAATTTCGCGCGGCCGGTTCGACGAGGCCGTCGCGGCCACGCGCGAGGCGCTGAGCTTGGTCGAGGGACGTGCACACGTCTCGCTGGTCGGCACCACGGTCTTCGCGTTGATTGCCATCGACGGACTCATCGACGGCGGCCTCGTCTCCGCCGGGCAGTTCGAGGAAAACGACCGCACCGTACCGGGATTCCTGGTGCCGGCCC
>NZ_BDBY01000379.1 GCF_001613225.1 Nocardia pseudovaccinii NBRC 100343 | reverse complement strand
CCGAGCTCGCGGCCCTGTTCGACGATACCGAGGTCGGGGCGGACGTGGCCGCGCGGCTGCGCCCGTATGCCGATCTGTTCGTTACCGGCGGAGCGGGAATCCTGTTGAACGTCGGCTCGGTACGCACGTACCTCGGAATCGCCCTGGCGGTGAGCGGGCAGCTCGACGACGCCGTGCGCGAACTCCGAAAAGGTATCGCCGCCAACGATAGTGCGGGAACCCCGCCCTACGCCGCGCTGGCCAGATTCGAGCTGGCCCGAATCCTGGCCCGCCGTCGTCGTTCCGGCGACACGGACGAGGCCGTCGCGCTGTGCGCCGGCGTTGCTGCCACCGCCACGCAACTGGGGATGACGCCGCTGCTCAAGCGCGCGGACGAACTCGCGGCAACGCTGCGCGGTGATCACCCGGACGGACTGACCCGTCGCGAGGCCGAGGTCGCCGCGCACGTCGCACGCGGTCTCACCAATCGGCAGATAGCCTCGCTCATGCACATTTCCGAGCGGACGGCCGAAAGTCATGTCCAGCACATCCTCACCAAGCTCCGGCTGACCAACCGCACCCAGGTCGCCGCCTGGGCGGCGCAGCAGCGCTGAACAGCCGTAGCCGCTGGTCCGAGATTCGGGTTCCGCCGCCGGGATGTCCGGCGCATGTGGCTCAGTTGCGGCCGCAGCGCTGTGCGTTCACCGATACCGCGCGCGGCTGTTCGTTCTCAGCTGGATTGACGCAGTAGGTCGGTCGTGAGCTGGGGTGCGTCATTTGGGTGAGAAGGCGGTTGAGAGGTCTTCTCAGCAAGTTGACGTAAGTTGTGGTTCTGTTCACCAGTGGCAGGCGTTCTGGATCGATGGATGTTCTCGGTTCCATCGGGTTGTCGGTGCCGTGGTTGCTGGAAGTTGGTGGGGCGGCTGATTTTGCGGTCATTGCCCTGTGGTCAGTTCGCCGGATGCCGATCTGTGGCTGCTGCGCGGGCGTGCTCGGTATGAGCGGCAATGAGTTTCGCGACCTGGCGTGGCTGCAAGTCGGTTGTGTCGATGATGTGGGCTTCCTGGTTGTGCCAGGAGCGGGCGGCGTTGTAGTCGTCGAGACGCTCGAAGCGCCATGACGAGTTCGGCTTTGTAGGATCGGTTTCGATGCGGCGAAGGAGTTCGTCGTGTTCGGCGTGGAGAACGAAGTGATGCAGTGGGACGCGGGCGTTTTCGAGTCCGGTGCGGATCTCGTGCCAGTATCGGTGGACCAGAACCGATTGGGGGATGATGAGGGTCCCGCCGACGTAGTCGAGGATCTGGGTGGCTGCGGCGACGACCAGTCCGCGCCAGGGTTGCCAGTCCTGGAAGTCGCGGACGGTTTCGGTGGCCAGGACGTGGCGGAGCATGAGCCCGACTTCCTCGGTGTCGAAGATTCGCGATTCGGGTAGCAGCGTGGTCAGTTCCCGTGCGGTTGTGGTCTTTCCGGCGCCGAAGGTCCCGTTCAGCCAGATGATCATGGGATCGAGCGTATCGGGCGGAGGGCGACGGCTGGGTCCGCGACGATCGACGACGTAGGCGTTGACGGCGGTGTAGGCGACGCCGGCGTGATGGTGGTCGAGCAGGTGTTCCCAGATCTCGCGGACGCTGGCAGCGGGGTGGTCGGCGAGGAACGTGTCGACGTGGTCAGCGAGGCCACCGAGACTCGGTCGGCCGCGGTTGGGGTATTTCTTGCGTGGCGGTGGAACAGGTGAGGCCAGAGCTGCTGCGACGGTGCGCCATCCGACGTTGTGCTTGCGTTCGATCGCGCGGCGGGACATCCCGGCGTTGTAGTCACGGCGGATCGCCGCGTAGCGGCGGCGTTTGGCCTCGCTGTTGCGGCGGGCTCGTTCGCGCTGTTCGGCCGCGATGCCGGTGCGTTTGGGGCGGTAGCGGGTGGCGAGTTCGCCGAAGATGCGCAGGATGACCTCGGTGGTGCGGCCGCTCACGGCGGCGAGCTTGCCGGGGTCGATGGGGCCCATTCCTTGTCGGCCGGGTGTGATCAGGCGGCGCAGGTAGCTCGGTGGCAGATGGTTGGCGACGGCGAGGCGGATGACGAAGGATTCCGCGGTCTCGCCTGGCTGCGGCCGCAGCCGGATCGGCAAGGGGGCCAAGATCGGGATGACGGTGTCGTTCGGTTGTTCGGAATGTGTTGTTGTCACAGGGATTTGGTGTGGGCGGCGTGGTCGAGGTCGATAGTGTCGAGGCTGGTTTTGGTGATCTTTTCCGTGCCGGTGAGGATGGCGTCGAGGGCGGCCTCGCGGATCAGCGCCGACAGGCTGCCGATCATTCCGGCGGTGCGTCGGTGCAGGTAGCGATCCATCCCGACGAGGGTGCCGGGTCGGTGCTCGTGCAGGCGCAGAGTGTCTTCCAATGCCGCGACGACGCTGTGCCAGTCGTCGGTGTAGGGGAATCCGGTGGTGCGTAGCAGTGTGTGGCGTCCGGCGATCTGTTCGCCGCGGGTGCCGGAGAACAAGCCTTCGCGTTCGACGTTGATCCCGGAGAACAGGAACGTGGCCGGGATGCGTTCGGCGAAGTATTTCAGCGTGTCCGAAACGTCGGCCCCGGCGCGTGTGGTCAGTGAAATGTTGTGCAGCTCATCGCAGATGACAACGCTGGTGGCGGTGTCGCAGCAGACCCCGCAGACAGCTTCGATGATATCGGTGAGATTCGCGCGCTGGGTGACGGGCAGGCCGAGGAAGCGGGCGAACTCCGCCGCCAGCATCCGCGGTGTCGCAGCGGGCGGGACGGTGATGTAGAGGACCGGGATGCGATCGGATCGGTGCGGATGCCGGGCCCGGTCGGCGGCCTCGTGCATCTTGCCGAACTGAGTGATCGCGGTGGTCTTGCCGGTGCCAGCGGCCCCCGACAGGATCAGCCCGCGCCGGGCGCTGACCGCGTGCCGGTTCAGCAGGGTAAGTCGGCGGCCTTTCTGCGCAACGGCTTTCATGGTCGTGGTGGCGATCACCGTGAGCCGGGTGTGGTAGTCGATGCGGGCTTCGTCGTGGTCGCGGCGGGCATGCTCGCTGAGCACGGCGCGCTCGCCGGGGGCGAGCAGATCAGGGATTGGTGGGTGGTCGCCGGTGAAGTGTCGCCATCCGACCAGTGTGGTCAGTGCCCGGTGGCCTGTGTCGGACGGTTCGCTGTCGGTGGTAGTTGTCACCAGCGTTTTTTCGCTTCCTCGAACGGGTCGAAGATTCCCATCGGGATCACCTTCGCCAGAGGTTCGGCTTCGTCATCAGGGTCGGCTGGTGGGGGTGTTCGCGGCGGGGGCATCGGCCGCGGCGAGGCCGTGACCGCCCGGGTTCGCCCGGCAACCCGCTTGTCCTTCTTCGTCGGCTTGTCCTTCGCCGGTCGGCCGGGGACGGGGCCTTGTTCGGCGGTGTCGAGCAACGCCGCTGCCGCGGCAGCGATCTCGGCTTCGCCGGCCGGGTCTGTGCCGCGTCGTGCCAGGGTCTTTCGGGCGTGGTCCCAGGCTTGTTCTCCGAACGGTGCCGGTCCGGTCCGCAGATGTGTCCACGGGGCCGGGATCCAGCCGCCGTCGCGGTGATCGCGGACCCAGACACGGGTGACGTCGTGTGGGTCGAAATGGACCTCCCACAACCCTTTCCGGGCGTTCACCCCGGAATGCTGACGCCGGTAGGGGGTCAGTTCGGCGCAGTCGTAGGTGCGATGGTTGATCTTGACGCCGTAGGTATTGATCGCCCGCCAGCACGCGGGCAGCAACTCGATGTAGTCCTCGGCTGACAACGGGACCGGGACGTATCCGGCCGTCTCGACCAGCACGGCGTATTTCTCGTTCGGGGACAACGCTTTTCCGGGCATCAGCGGATCACGCAGTCCGTCGTGCTCGCGGACCGCCCATGCCGCGACCAGCCACTCATCCAGCAGTTCCTGCAGCTCGAGCATCGACCACACTGCCTCGGCCTGCGAGTCGCGCCCGCGGCGTTCGACGCTGTTGCCGACGTATCCGGCAACATATTGGGCGAACAGGGTGTCCACCGAGCTGAAACTGGACTCGACGGTGCCCTTTTCCCAAGGAGAGCCCTCGTGGGTGGGCTGGAAGTTCACCCCCAACGCCCGGCAGGCGTTGCGGAAAGTCGCTGAGACGAACACCTTGCCGTGATCTGTGACGATCGTTTCCGGCACGATCACCGGGCGTGCCGCGGCATGCTCGAGTCGTTCGTCGATGCCGGTCAGGCGACGGTGCGGAAGCACCGACCGGGACATGCGCAGCGCGTCGGCCCAGCCCGGCCGCATCGGCTCGGGCGTCAGGCAGCGTGCCAGCAACAACGCCGCGTCGGCTGCCTTCGTCGACGGCAGCAGCACCGCCGCCGGGACCGACCTGGTTGCCTGGTCGATGATCCAGGTCAGTTCGACGCGGTCGGTCATCCCGTTGTCCAGCACGACCGCGATGTTCAACGGGGTGGAGTCGATCAGCATCCACTCGCCCGGCCGCAGCGCGGACCGGCGGCCGAACGGCCCGGCCGGCGACTTGGCTGCCGACCGGCGCGTGCGTGCCGACCCGAACGTGTGCTTGCCCGCCGAGATTCGTTGGGCCAGACGGTAGAACGTCGCCTGCGACGGCATCGCCTCCGCCACCTGCTCCGGGGTCAGGCCGTGTTCGTCGGCCAGGATCTTCTCCACCCGCCGCCGCAGTCTGCTCACCGTGCCGGTCGAGCGGTCGGTCTCACCCGCGACCGCCGCGCGGGCCGCTTCCACCACCCTCTCGTCGACCCTGCTGGCCCGCCGGCCGTTGGTCCGCCCGTCGACCAGGCCCAGCAGTCCTTCGGTCTGATAGTTGCGGCGCATCCGCTGTAACCTGCGCAGTGGCACCGGATTTCCAGCTGCGGCCAGCTCGGCGACCTTGGCGAGCTCTCGCTGCCGCAACGTGTGGGTGGCCGTGTCGTATTCCGGCCGCGGCATCGCGCCGGGACCGGCTTGCGGCGGCAGCCCGGACAAGACCTCCACCAGATGCTGTTCCCACCACATGGCCTGTTCGACCACTTCCGCAGCGAATCCCTCCAGCATCTGCTGCGAGGGAATCGGTGCCCGCGCAGCATCCACGACCGCGAATCCGGGATCGGTGAAAAGCACCACCTGCTCCGCGACGAACTCCCCACCGGACGAGTCGACCAGCTCGACCGTGGTGCCCGCCACCGCCGATACCGTGTAGCATCCATCCCCGAGGCGAATCTCGGTGCCGGGGTGCAGATCCGGTGGCCGTGACACCGTCATCGTATATTTCCTGCAGCGGTGACCAGGGTCGTAGCGGTCAGCGGTTCGGCCGTCAGATCCGCGGTCAATGCGCTCGACCACAGCAGGTGGAACAGCACCGGCAGCACCGCGATCGGGTCCCCGGTCTGTTCGGCCGTCGCCAGCAGTGGCGCTGGCTGTGCGAACAGGCGCATCAGGGCGCCCGCGTATTCGTGGTTGCGGCAGCGTGGATGCCGGTAACCGGCCAGCCAGCGCAGATTCGCCGCCAGCACCGCATCCAGCTCCCCGACCCGCCGATACCGCCAGCCGATCTGCTCACACGCCAGCGCGGTGACTGCGAACGAGTCGGCGTCCTGCGCTCCGATCGCATCATCGGCGCGGACGTCGATCACCACGCCCGTCCCGTCGACCAGCCGCGCGAAGTAATCCGGGGCGTGGCGACGTTGCCGGATGTCGTCGGACCAATGCAGCCAAAACGGTTGCGAGGCAAACGCAATCACGTCGCTCGCCTGGTCCATGACCATCACGTGGTCGCGTTCCAGCCATGACTCGTATCCCACGAAATCCGCCAGAGTCGCAGCCCACCAGGCACCCTGAAAACTACGCTGACCGGTATAGGAAGGGAACTCGCGGACCGGGGCGGTGCGCTCGAAACGAGTACTCCAGTCCACCGCCGCCAACGGTACCCACCGCTGTTCGGCCCCACGCTCACCGTCAGCCAGGTACTCCAACGAGAACCGGTAACCGAGCGTATGCTCCGGTGTTGAAACAGCCACCGCCACAACACATCCCAAGATCAACCGCACGTCATCCGACCGCAGCACCCTAACGGTCCCGCGTCAGATACGTGAGAAAAACGCAGAATGCGCCGGATTCGTGAGAATCTGCGTCAAGTGCAGCGAGAACGAACAGCGGCCGAGCCGTCGCCCTGTGGCGCAGTGGTCAGTCGGACCGTGGCCGCAGCTGGCCTTCCGCTGCTACGCAAACGTGTGCTCCTCACAGCTGCACAACGATGACGCCGCGGACCCGCGTGGCTACATCGGTGAACCTTGACGTCGTTCATCGGTGAATCCTGACGTCGGTCTCAACGACCAGGATGCTGTATCGGTGAAATCTGACGTCGCGATCGTGCTCGACATCCGGCGTCGGGGCAACTCCGGAACGAGCTCGATGCGGCATGGGAGTGGTGCGCCGCGAGGCGCTTCGTCATATCCCCGGCGCAGCCGGGAAGGATTGGAAGGAGATCCTTGGGTCTGATGACTTACCCGGCGCCGAAAGGTTAACGGGGACAAGAGCATGTCAGGAAACCGGCGACCGAACCCAGGTATCGGGGACGGTGCGTCGGGAGACCCGCGCGATAGGGCGAAAGCTGGATTGCCTGAAGCCCGATCTCCAGACGGTGCAAATGCCCGCCCGTCGGAAATGATGCCTGATCACCGACGCCGTGTCCCGAGCCGGTCCCGCACTCTGGCTGGCTCGCCTTCCGGATGCGGAGCGATGTCCAGTGAGGACATTCAAGGAGATGAGTGGGCCGCCTACGTCGCGCTCGATACGTATGACGAAGACGAACGCGGGATCGCCTAAAGGACGCGAGTCCCATGGCGACGGAGTTCTCGTAGTAGTCGCCGGAGTCACGCCCGGCCAAGGAGGGCGGGAAAGCCGTCTACAGGGCGAAGGGGAACAGGTGACCGGGAGATTCCACGGCTGAGAGGTATGCGAAATGCAGAGTGCCGAAACGGTTTTGGGTGTCCTGAGTGAGCGCGGCAGCAAGGGGCTGCCGCTGGATGAGTTGTATCGACAGTTGTTCAATCCGCAGTTGTATCTGCTGGCCTACGGACGCATCTATGCCAACAAGGGAGCGATGACGCCCGGGGCCACCGCGGAAACCGTGGACGGCATGTCGCTGAACCGGATCGACCGCATCATCGATGCGGTGCGCCACGAGCGCTACCGGTTCAGCCCCGCGCGGCGGGTCTGGATTCCCAAACGCAATGGGAAACTGCGCCCGCTGGGACTGCCGAACTGGTCGGACAAGCTGCTCGGTGAGGTGATCCGGCTGCTGCTGGAAACCTATTACGAGCCGCAGTTTTCCGGCCGTTCCCACGGGTTCCGGCCCTGCCGGGGCTGCCACACCGCTTTGAGCGAGGTGGCCGACACCTGGACCGGGACAACCTGGTTCGTCGAAGGCGATGTCGCCGACTGCTTCGGATCGCTGGATCCTCAAGTGCTCCTTGCGATTCTGGCGGAAAAGATCCACGACAACCGGTTCCTGCGGCTGATGCAGAACATGCTGAAGGCCGGATACCTCGAGGAATGGACATGGAACGCCACCTTGTCGGGTGCACCGCAAGGGGGCGTGGTTACGCCCCCAACGCAGTTGGCAACTTCTGTTTCGATGTCACGTTGAGTTATCGGCGGCTGGAACGGCCGCGTCGTGTTGCGGGGGTGATGTGACATGTCTGGTAGTAGGTTTGTGTCGTGGCTGGAAGTCGTTGCGACGCTGCTGAATTCACCTGTCGTGTCAACGCGGCTGCGGAGTTGGTGGATGCTGGTGTGCCGGTGGCTGATGCTGCGCGCGTGCTGGCGGATCGGTTCGGGTGTTCGCTGCGGCAAGCCCGCCGTTACGTGGATCGCGCCGTCGCCGGTGGACCGATGCCGGTTGCCGAATCCGCGGTGGTATTCAGTATCAAACTCAAACTTCCTGCGGCACTGGCGATTCGGGTGCGTGAACACGCACGAGACTCTGGCAGCACGCTCTCCGAGGTGGTGTCGCAGGCGTTGGCGGAGTTCCTGGTGCAGGGCCGGACACGGCCCGGGGGCCGGTGAACGAGCGGCGGGTCGAGACGGAGTTCGTGTTCGACCGGCACGCGGCCACGGATGTGTCGGTGGCCTACGAGATATTGGTTCCGCAACGACGGGCCCGCATCACGCGGGCTCAGGAAGGACTGCCACCACGTGAGCAGCGCGGTGATCTACGCTCGGGTGTCCTCGGCCCGGCAGAAGAAGAACGAGACGATCGCCTCCCAGATCGCGGCACTGCAGGCGCACGCCGAAACACTCGGGCTCGAGGTGCCTGAGCAGTGGGTGTTCGCCGATGACGGCCAATCCGGTGCCAGCCTGGTCCGGCCGGCGCTGGAACGGCTGCGGGACCTCGTTGCTGGAGTCGGTGTCGATGTGGTGTTGTGCTATTCGCCGGACCGGCTGGCCCGCAAGTTCGCCCTCCAAGCACTGTTGATCGAAGAATTCACCAGGGCCGGAACGAAAGTCGAGTTCGTGCGCGGCCCCCGTGGTGATTCACCGGAGGATCAGTTGCTGGTGCAGTTCCAGGGCATGTTCGCCGAGTACGAGAAAGCCCAGATCATGGAACGGTATCGGCGCGGCAAAACCCACCGCGCCAAGGGCGGGTCGGTCAACGTGCTCGGCGGTGCCCCCTTCGGCTACCGCTACCTGCGCAGAACCGACCATTGCGGTGCGGTTTACGAGATCGTCGAGCACGAGGCCGCCCTGGTCGCGGAGATGTTTCGCCGCTACGCCGACGACGGCGCCTCCATCGCGGATCTGGCCCGCTGGCTCACCGACTCGGGCACCCCGACCCGCACCGGCAAGGATCGCTGGGACCGGTCGGTGATCTGGGCGATGCTGCGCAACCCCGCCTACGCCGGGCGCGCAGTCTTCGGCAAGACCATGGTCGTGCACGAATCGGCAGCATTGAACCGCATCGCCCGGCTGCAGGGCCGTTCGGTGCCGAAACCATCGAAAACCGTGGACCGCCCGCGCGAGGAGTGGATCGAGATCCCGGTCCCGGCGATCGTGACCGCCGAGACATTCGACCGCGTCGCGCAGCGACTGGCCGACAACAAACGCTCCTCAGGGCGAGGCCGCACCGAACCATCACTGCTGCAAGGTATTTCGGCCTGCGCTGCCTGCGGCTACGGCTACTACCGCACCTCCACCCGCACCACGAACAAGAAGATCTACTACTACCGGTGCCTGGGCTCGGACAACTACCGCTACGAAGGCGGGCGGGTCTGTGACAACAAACCCGTGCGTGCGGACTACCTCGACACCGTCGTCTGGGACCACATCACCGCCCTACTGGCCGACCCGCAACTGATCCACACCGAGATCGACAAACGCCTGCACACCGCGAAAACATCCGATCCCGTCGTCGCTCAACGCAAACGGCTCGACACCGCGCTGGCCAAAGCGCGTTCGGGCATCGCCGCGATGATCGAAGCGTTCGGTGAGCAACTGATCACCATCGACGAGCTGCGCGCCCGCATGCCCGACCTACGCGCCCGCGAAACCGGCCTGCGCAACCAGATCGACGCCCTAGACGCCCAACTCGCCGACCGCGACGCCTACCTCGCACTTGCCGCCGACCTGCAAGGCTTCCTCACCCAACTCAACACCAACGCCGAAACCGCCACCGTCGACGAACGCCGCCGCGTACTGAAACTCCTCGTCAAAGACGTCCTCATCGGACCCGAAAAGATCACCATCCGCCACCGCATCCCCATCCGCGAACGCACCAGCAACAACACACCCTCAACCGGCGACACCGACCAGGAGGGCGAACATTGCCAACTGCGTTGGGGGCGTAGTTTCGCCGATCCTGTGCAACATCTACCTGCACAAACTCGACGAATTCGTCGAGCACACGCTCATCCCTGAATACACAAGGGGGACAAGGCGAACGCGCAACTCCGAGTACGAGCGGATCCGCCATCGGCTGGCGCGGGCCCGCAAACGTGGTGACCGAGATACAGTGCGGCAGCTACGCGCACAGCAGGCCCGCCTGCCCAGCGTCGACTGCCGAGATCCCAGCTACCGCCGACTGCGATACGTCCGCTACGCCGACGACGTTCTGCTCGGATTCGCCGGACCGAAACACGAGGCCGAGGACATCAAACAGCGACTGACCGGATTCATGCGCGACGAACTGCGCTTGGACCTGTCACAGCAGAAAACGCTGATCACGCACGCGCGCACCCACGCGGCACGTTTCCTCGGATACGAGATCACCACCCAAACCGGCACCGGCGGCCGCAAAACCGCCGAAGGCTCCATCCGACTGCGGGTGCCGATCCCGGTGGTCAAATCCTCGTGCGCGACCTACCTGCGCGGCGGCAAACCCGCCGCGCAGCGCGCCCTGCAGAACAGGCACGATCACGACATCGTCGCCGCGTTCGGGACGCGATACAGGGGCATCGTCAACTATTACCTGCTCGCCGCAGACGTCTACCGTCTGGAACGGGTGAGGTGGACGATGCAAACCTCGATGCTGAAAACGCTTGCAGGCAAGCATAAATCGTCAGTGGCCAAGATGGCGGTCCGCTACCGGGCCACCATCGAAACCCCCGACGGGACGCGCACCTGCTTCGAAGCTGCACGGCACCGCGGCAACCGCAAACCCCAGGTCGCACGGTTCGGAGGCATTCCCCTCTCCCGGCGAAAGACCGCGATCCTCACCGATCGCGTTCCCAGCCGAAATCCCTTGCCCCGCAAGGAGATCATCACCCGGCTCCAGCGGAGCGCTTGCGAACTCTGCGGAATCCACGGCGAAGTGCACGCGCACCACGTCGCGAAACTGTCCGAGCTCGCTCCACCCGGCCAAAACCAACCGGAATGGGCCAGACTCATGGCATCCCGGCGCCGCAAGACCCTCGTCGTCTGCCCGCCCTGCCACGAGCTGATCCACACCGACCCGGCGCAGGTCACACCCCTCACAACATAGGTCACTGGAGAGCCGGATGCCGGGAAAGCTGGCACGTCCGGTTCGGCGGGAGGCCGTGAAGAAAAGGACCCGCCCAACGCGGGCACCTCGCTACACGGCCTACCCAACCGTTGACCGAGGCGGACAACGGACGGCTACTTGGAGCCTGGAAGGCGGCTTCATTTCTCGGTGCTGCGTCGCAGGGGAAGAACGCCGCGATGTCTGCCGCCTTGCCGACCGCGTTCGGTGAGCGCTACGACGCCGTGACCTGTGATCCTGGTGCGCGGGCCCAGACCACGTGGCCCGATCGAGGCCCTTTCGGCGATACGAGACGCGGTCATTTCGTCGGGAATTCCTGTGCGCTGCTGAAACTTCGACCACTCCGCCTGCCACTCAGCGTTCAGATCGATCCGGGGGTCCCGGAAAATACGTTGGTAGATCTCACTACTGATCTCCTCCCACATCTCGGGTGCGAAACCATGCCCACCCAGCCACTCCGACACCGACTCCGCACGAAGCCCCTGCTCCGACGGATGCGGATCGTGATCCAGATACAGATCCAGATCACTGACACCGTCATCTTGGTGTGCTTGTCGTTTGATTTCACCGTTCTCGGCGATGCACCAGCCACCCCACTCGTAGGAATCGACCTCCTTGTACCAATGCGCGGCACCGAATCGCGCGCTCAACTCCACAGCCCGTTCCTCTCTGGAGGGCCGCGCTTGCTCCTCGAGCCAGCGGGCTCCGTCCTCCTCGGACTGGTCAGCGTAGAAAGAGGTGAAGAAATCTTCTTCCCGCGCTTGGCGAATCCGGTTCTCATCACGCGGGTAATGCGATATCGGATCGCCGAACACCAGCGTCCAACCGTCGAGAGCGGGACTGACATAGACCCGATCGCATTGCGCCCACGTGTACAGCAGGTCCCGATTCTCGCGAGCCACCGCGGTCCCCATTGCCGCGGTCGCCGGAACCGGATCCGAGAGTCCGAACGCGTCGAGTACGGCGGCTTGATCCTCGGTGGGCAGCGCCCACCACAGACAGCAGGTCCAGGACGGGATACTGGGCAGGGCCCGGGCGATCTCGGCGTTCACGAACCGGGCGAGCAGCACGAGGTCGGTGGAATCGATGGTGTTCCAGCCGATCGTGGCCAGCGCCTCCAGCGCCGCCCGCCGTGTGGGCAGGGAGGAACGCCTGATCTGCTGTAGCACCGGCACCAGCTGCGTGCCGAAAGCGGCGAACGATTTCGCGGCCGCGTCGCGTACTCTGCGGTCGCTGTCGCCCAGCAGCACCGCGAGCACGAACCCATGATCGGCGATGCCGCGGGAGCCGATGTCGTCGGCGACCCGTTCCCGCACGGCGAAGTCCGCACTGAAACTGTCCTTGGCGTAGACGGCGGCATCATGGAGGCGCGCTATGCCCAGCAAGCGGCACAGGCGATACTCGGTGGGGCTCATGGCTTCGGTCGAACCAGCCTCCGTGCGAATACCACTGAGGGTACCCAGCACCGGCTCGTAGATGAGCGGGCCGAGCCGGTCGAGCACCTGAGTACACGCCGTGGCCATGGATTCCGAGTCGGTGGTACACAATTCACCCAAGAGTGCCGGTATCGCGCTACGCCCGGTGGCGACGAGCGAGTCCACCGCTGCCCGACGGGCCTCATCCCTGCCTGTCCCCAACTGCGCGACCCAGTCGTCGATTGCCATCAACTATCCGTAACCCTCCGAACACGCAGGTCTGTTGTCGAACACTGCGTTGTCCACCGTGCCACAGCCTGCCGACAGACTCTGGATGCGCCGGACCCGGACTGAATTCGGCATGAGCGGGGTGCGCCGCGAGGCGCTTCGTCGTATCCCCGGCGCAGCCGGGACGGATTGGAGGGAGGTCTGTGGGTCTGATGACTGACCCTGCGCCGAAAGGCTAAGGGGGACAAGAGCATGTCAGGAAACCGGCGGCCGGGTCCAGGTATCGGGGACGGTGCGTCGGGGGACCCGCGCGATAAGGCGAAAGCTGGATTGCTTGAAGCCTAATCTCCAGACGGTGCAAATGCCCGCCCGTCGGAAAGGTGCCTGCTACCGACACCGTGTCCCGGGCCGGTCTCATCCGCTGGTCGGCCCGCCCTTCCGGACGCGGAGCGATGTCCAGTGAGGACATTCAAGGAGATGAGTGGGCCGCCTACGTCGCGCTCGATACGTACGACGAAGACGAACGCGGGATCGCCTACCGGACGCGAGTCCTAGGGCGACGGAGTCGTCGTAGTAGTCGCCGGAGTCACGCCCGGCCAGGGAGGACGGGAAAGCCGTCTGCAGGGCGAAGGACGACAGGTGATCGGACACCACAGGAACTGGGAGGTATGCGAAATGCAGAGCGCCGCAACGGTGCTGGGTGTCCTCCGTGATCGCGGTAGTAAGGGGCTGCCGCTGGATGAGTTGTATCGGCAGTTGTTCAACCCGCAGTTGTATCTGGTGGCCTACGGACGCATCTACGCCAACACCGGTGCGATGACGCCCGGGGTCACTACCGAAACCGTGGACGGCATGTCGCTGAACCGGATTCACCGCATCATCGACGCGGTGCGCCACGAGCGCTACCGGTTCAGCCCCGCGCGGCGGGTCTGGATTCCCAAACGCAATGGGAAACTGCGCCCTCTGGGACTGCCGACCTGGTCGGACAAACTACTCGGTGAGGTGATCCGCCTGTTGTTGGAGGCGTATTACGAGCCGCGGTTCTCCGGTCGGTCCCACGGGTTCCGACCCGGTCGGGGCTGCCACACCGCCTTGAGCGAGGTGGCTGACACCTGGACCGGGACAACCTGGTTCGTCGAGGGCGACGTCGCCGATTGCTTCGGCAGTCTCGATCACGACGTCATGATCGAGACCCTGGCCGACAAGATCCACGACAACCGGTTTCTGCGGCTGATGCGCAACATGCTCGAGGCCGGATACCTGGAGGATTGGACATGGAATGCCACCGTGTCGGGTGCCCCGCAGGGTGGTTTATGCGCAGCTGCGCATAAACCACCTTATGAACAGCGCTGGGTTATGTGCAGTGCGGCCGGATATGGGCTGGTGACAGCGGATTCCGGGGGCGAGCACTGCGCATAACCCAGCGCGGTGGGTGTTGAGCTCACAGACCGGAGAGCCAGTCGAGGAGTCCGGTGTCGCGGTTCCATTCGGGCAGTTCGTCGGTGATGATGTCGGTGTAAGCGGCTTCGAGGGCTTTGCGTTTGGCCTCCGTGGAGGCGCGCGCGTAGATCTCGGTGGTGGTCAGATCGACGTGGCCGAGGATGTCACGGATGAACGGCAACGCCACGCCTGCCTCGTAGAGATGCATCGCCTTGCTGTGGCGCAGGATATGCGGGCTGAGATCGGCGCCGGCCAGCGCCGGATCTGCGGCGTTGGCTTGATATTTGGTGAGGATCCAGGCGACGCCGCCGCGGCTGAGCTTGCGGTGATGCTGATTGGTGAACAGCGGGTGGTCGTCGTGGCCGGGCCGGTCGAGGCCGTGTTCGGTGAGGTATGCGTTCAGCAGTGCCACGGTGTTGTCGCCGAGCGGGACGTGGCGGGTCTTGCGGCCCTTGCCGGTCAGCACCGCCAATGCTGGGGACTGCGATCGGATGTCGCGGACGGTGAGGTCGGTGAATTCGGAAACCCTGGCGGCGGTGTCATAGAGCGTGGCCAGCAGGGTCGCATCGCGACGGCCTCGCGGGGTGGACCGGTCGGGTGCGGCGAGCAGGCAGCGGGTCTGGGCGACGGTCAGGTGATTCACCCGCGGCTGGGCGTCGCGTTTGGCGGGGACCGCGACAATGCTCTGGCAGCAGGCCATTCGGGCCGGGTCTTGGGATTGCAGCCATCGGAAGAACGAGCTGACCGCGGCGAGGCGCTGGTTGCGGGTCGAGATGCTGTTGTGTCGTTCTGTTTCGAGCCAGTCGAGGAACCCGGTGACCGCGTCGGCGTCGAAGTAGTCGAGGGTGAGCCTGTCGGGCGGGACGGATCTGTTGTCGCGGAACCACGCGATCAGCAGTTTGAAGGTGTCGCGGTAGGAGGCGATGGTGTTGGGTGAACAGCCGCGCAGCCCGGCCAGATGCGCGGTGAGGAAGCGGTGCAGGAGCACCGCGAAATCAGTTGCCATGCCCCGCTCCTGCGGTGACCGGCGCGATGATGTCGCCGTAGGCCCGCGCGACGGCAGCGGTGATGTGCGGGTATGACTCGGCGGTCAACCGCAGGTAATAGTCAGTGTCGGCGATGCTGGAGTGACCCATGTAAGCCTGCAGGACCGGCAGCAACGCGCCGACGTCCATCCCGCGGGCGAACCACGACCGAAGATTGTTGACCGCCATCGTGTGTCGCAGATCATGGACCCGGGGACCGTGGCCCCGGCCGCCGTGCGGGATGCGGGCCTGCCAGAGGAACCGGCGGAAGTTCTTGTCGATGTTGCCGATCGTCAACGGATTTCCTGCTGTGCCGGGGAAGAACCAGTCGCCGCCGGTGCGCCCGGCGACGCCGGCGTGGTAGCCGGCCAGCCTGTCGCGCAGACCAGCGCTGACGGGGACCTGACGGTCTTTGCCGCCCTTGCCATCGCGGATGGTCAGCACCCCGGTGTCGAGGTCGACATCGCCGAAACGCAGCAGCCGGGCTTCGGAAGCGCGCAGCCCGCAGGCGTAGATCGTGCGGAACAGCACCGGCATGACCAGGTGCCGGAAAGGGACCTGACAGTCGTAGTGGCAGAGGTCGGTTCGCCCGAACAGAGCCGCCAGTTCGGAATCGGTGTAGATGTGCGGGACGTAGCGGGCAGGGCGGGGCAACGCCCCGACGGGCAGGAGGTAGGCCCCGGCGCCCCGGCGGCCCAGCCAGCGGGCCAGTTCCCGCACCGGCGCGACCAAACCGTGCAGGGTCGCTGGGGCGACACCGCGCCTGCGGGCGGCGTCGATCCACGCCTCGACCGAGGCTTGGGTAGGTGCCTGTTGTCCGGGAAACCGGTCCGCGGTGAACGCGGCGAAGCGGTTCAGCACCCGCTGTTCGGCGTCGTATTTGTAACCGGTGGCGCGTTTCTCGGTGATCAGCGCGGCGATCGCGTCGGTCATCGGCATGTTCATCGCGACGCCCCGTCCGCCGGTGCATCGGGGTCCAGCGCGCACTGGGTCAGTAGGCTCAGCGAGGATTTCAGGTAGACGCCGGCCGATTCGGCCGTCGGCCGGACACCATGCGGCACAAATGATTCCGACGCGTTATGAACGAATCACAGTGATGTGAGACGTCGTCTTGACCGAACTACTCATCGAGCAGCACGGCCGCTGTCCACTCTGCCGGAACGAACTGCTGTCACCAAACCAACCACCGGAATCTCACCCGTACTTGGTTATCCCGCGGCGGCCGTAGCCGGGCCGGGTGATCACGATCAGCCCCGCAACGATCCGCCAGGACAGGAGATCACCGGGGCGCCAATCCAGCGCTCGCAGAACGGCTTTGTCGACCACGCGGCCGTTGGTGTCGACCGGGCGCACACTGTACACCGCAGTGTGCGCTGGTGGTTGCTCGATGGTCGCCATCGGCAGACCGGCACCGATCCCGCAGGCATCGCCGCCGACGAGCCCGACGGCGGAGAAGGACGGGATCAGCGGAGATAATGTGTCATCGGTCACATCGACCACCGCCGAACGAAGCGAAACCACAGGTGGCGGGGTACGACCAGGACAGAGTGTCCAGGCGATGGCCGGACCCGATTTTGGGGGCATAAATGCCACAGTTAGGTGTCCGGAGGGGGACACATGCGCTAACCACAGAGATCGACCTGCGGAAATGATCGGCCGGCCAGGAGTGGTGGTGGAGGTGGGGCGGTCGGTCCGCTGAGGCAACCGCAAGATCCCCAAACGGCCTGCGGGATCACGCCTCGCATGCCGTAAGCCGGCACCGGTCGCCACGCGAGCGGCGGCCGGTACAGCAAGCTTCCTCCGCGGCGCTGCTCAGCGTTTGTGACTGAAGAAGGAACCGAGCCGATCGAGTGGGATGACATTGTTCCCAGTCGCCTCGAACGTTTCCTTCCAGGGGCTTTCGAGGTGGATGCTATCCCGCGGAGCCGAGGTGGCAAGACTGCCGTAGGTATCCCAGGTGCTGGTCAGGATGGATTCGAACGGTTCGAAGACGTCCCACTCGAGCTCCTCGGGGACGTAGAGAGAGATGTCGATGGGGCCGTGTTCGAACAGCTGCAGATCGTGATAGACGTCGACGACGACCGGGCCCTCGGCCCAGGCCTCGATGGGTTCGTCGAACAGCGGCCTGCCGCTGGTGGCGAGACTGTGACCTTGCGCGTAGTAGAGCAGCTTCTGGACCTGGAGGTTGGTGACTTCGGCATCGACTGTGTCCGCCCAGTACACGAACCACTGCGCGATGTCGTGCGCGGAAAATGATGCAGCCATGTGACCTCTGCGACCGAATCGAACTGTTCGGCCGCGAGTCTATGCACGGGATCCGACAGGGGACTGATGCAGGATCAGGTGCCAGTTACGGTCACGCGGCCTGACTGGCCGGTGTGGTCATGGATGGCCTCGTACTCGGCAGGCGCCAAACGGCCGATGTCGGCAGAATGTGAATTCGAAGCACGCGTGCCGCCATCCGGGTCGTATCCAGCGCAGTGCGATTGGCGCACAATGCCGTTTCGGCGCCGAGCCAACGCTATCTTCCGCTCCACGAGTTAATGTTTCGGGGAGGACTACAAGGTCGACGAGGGGGAGCCGGTGAAGTCATCACCAGTCACTTATCTGTACTGGTCGGATCGACGGATCCGCAATGTCGCGGGTGATTGCGGGATCAAGATCGAGCGCCGTGGGGACATGACGGTGAAGTCGCCTCGGGTCCCCGGCGTCCCGCAGGTGGAATGGAAACAACGCGATCCGGCGCTATCGCGCAGCGCCATCTCGGACAAGATCGAGCGCGGGGTGCGCGGGGACGTGCTTACCGACTTCCGGCCTCGGTCGATCGGCAGATTCGCCAAGGGGACCGGCTCGATATTCTTCAGCGAACTGACCCAGGGCCTCGAAGTGACGATGATCAGCGCGGGCACCGAAGCCCGTACGCCGCAAGGGGAACCCGTCGCCATCTGCATGTTCGGCAGTTTCGAGAACCTCATCGAGGTGCTGACCGACGGCGAGGTCCCGCGCGTTGGATGGTCGTCATCCTCGCTGCGCCACGTAGTGAAGTTCATCGAAACCGAACTATTAGAACCGAACGAATGCTATGGAACCGATGCGGGACTGGCGTATTCGGCCGCGCAAATCGTGTTCGAGAACGGTGGCGACGACCGCTATCCCTGGCGCCGCAGCTTCACCTACGGCCACTTGCGCGACGTCGGCGAGTGGTTCATGGAGGTGTTTCTCGATATCTGGATAGCACCCGATGAGGTTCCATCCCAATATAACTCGCTATTCCGCTTCCGTCGCATCATCGTCGGCGCACCGCTGTGGATTCGGACACCCAGCGCGAAGGCCCTGCGGGTCTACAACCGGTGCCGACTCGAGGAACTGGACGCCGAAGCGAGACGAACCCCCGGCGTGTGGTGACGATTCTTCACCGCCGCGGCAACGCGATACGACGCATCGAGTGTTTTAGACGGTCGACGAACCGCTGTAAAGCGTGCGAGGGCAGCCCTGATTCATCGTCCACGGACACGGTCTCCTCAGGGAGGTCTGCGCTGGGAATCGGGCGATGACGGGGGATACGTAACATCCGTGCACCCTCCTCGTGCACGAGATCGGAGGTGTAATCGCGCACGTGCCAGCGCCGGACCGGACCTCCCGCGAGCATCTCCAACTCCTCGTGCGTACAGGGGCCGAGCCGGAATCCGGACAAGGCGTCAGGATCCGTGAAGCGGCTGATCCAGCACATATCACGCTCGCTACCGGACTCGGGCGAATATCCGAACTGACCGGCGGCGTCGTAGGTAGCCCAGATGATCCGATGGGACGTGACGTCGCCGAGCAGCTTGTGGCTCACCATCTTCGCCACCTCGTCGATCCCGTTGGTCAGGCTGGTCGAACGATTGTCGGTGAGGTCGCCGAGCACCACGAGGCGGGTGTCCACGGTCGGCGCGTAGACGCGCACGTGATAGCGGCCCGGTCCATGTGTCCGAGGCAGCGCGTAGACGAGCACAGCCTGCTCGATCAGGGTCGGACCGTCGAAGGTGCCAGCGCAGACGGTGGCCGCCGCGTTGTGGATCTGTCCGACGAGGCCCTGAATATCCGCTGAGAGGCTCGCTACGTCCTCCTCAAGGATCGTTCGCAATCGCTCGACCGTGTCCGCGAGCTGCTGTGCCACACCGGCACTCTCGTCCCTCGCGGTTTCGATCAACAGGCCGGTTGCCAGCCCGCGACCGAGTGCGGCGCTGCTGTCGGTGACGAGTCTGGCTGCCGCGGCGGCAAGCCGGGTGACCTCGCTGAACAGCTCGGCGGCGAACAACGGTTCGGCGAGCCCGCGGCCTTCCAAATGACGGTGGTATCGCGGCCTCTCAAGATAGGCCATCCTGGACGCCGAGTATCGAATGCCGCTGTCGTGTGTCCCGGTGGGGGCCTTGCCCACGCGTGCCGTCGCGTCCTCATCGAGCAGTTCCGTGAGCTCGAGCACGGGCAACTCGTGCAGAATTACCGGCTCCGAGCCATCGTTTGAATCCCAGGAGGAACGGACATGCAGGTGCACCATCGCCACCTGAGCCGCGGTGTCCTGCACCTCGATCCAGCGGCGCAGCGCGCGCAACAGTCTGTCACTGTAGGTTTCCTCGGTCTCAACCATCAATAGCCCCCGGGGTTGGCCTCGGCATCGAATACCATACTGTGCGAAAATCTTTCGTATACCTGCCGGTGCAGGCAGCTTTCGACCTACACTAGCCAGTCTGGCTCGGATTCCTCGATGAGCCCAGGCGGCCAGCGCATCTCGGATAGAGAGCCGCGCGCATCCAGCTCCACGCCGATCTGGTGCAGGGGGTGATCAGCGCATGTCTCCAGGTCAGAAGTGCACTACCCATTGACCATTCGGGCTTCTATCTGGCCTTCCAGCCATTCCAGGGCCGCACTCCTCTCAAGCCCGGCGAATCTCATCAACGTCCCGTACTACTCGAATATCGTTGTAGGCAACAGCTGCCGCGGATAGGTGAGGGAGGGCGTCCGGTGGCCACGATCGAGTCAGCACGACGGGTACATTGGCTTCAAGGCTGGATGGATGAGTTCGACGTCCACTACGAGAAGACGGTTCGGCGTCGCCTAAAGAGCGCCCGCGCTCGGCAGGGTTGTACGCCGAATTCGGTGCTGCGCGCTGATCGCCCGCGGCAGTTCTCGCGACTTACGCGATATTCGGTGGCGACGTCAGCCATCCGTAACTTCAGTGGTGGAATGGAAAGCAAAGGCAGGGAAGACTGGAAGCTCCAGTCCGACGGTCGGATGGGCTGACATCGGACCGGGCTTCCACCGGTGCGCTGCATCGTCGCACTTATGATGTGTCGCACCAGGTTACGAGAAGAACCAACGATCGGGGCTGGTCACGACACGTGCCTGTTTAGGGCAGATTCAGACGGAATCAGGCCGTGTGGATCGATGACATATTTGCGGGCAACGCCGCTATCGAATTCGCTGTAGCCGCGGGGGGCGTCGTCGAGCGAGATCACCGTGGCGTTTACGGCGTCGGCGATGTGCACTCGGTCGGCGAGGATGGCGTTCATCAATTCCCGGTGGTAGGTCATCACGGGGCACTGGCCGGTGGTGAAGGAGAGCGACTTGGCCCAGCCGGTACCCAGGCTCAGCGACAGCGATCCAACTTTGGCGGCGTCGTCGACAGCGCCGGGGTCGCCGGTGACGTACAGGCCCGGGATGCCGATGCCGCCGCCTGCCGCGGTGAGTTCCATCAACGAATTGAATACTGCGGCAGGCTGTTCGCGGCCAGCTTCGCCACCGTGGCCGCGGGCCTCGAACCCGACTGCATCGATCGCGGCGTCGACCTCCGGGACACCTAGGAGTTGTTCGATCTGGTCTTGCGGGGCACCGGCGGAGACGTCGATGGTTTCGCAACCGAATGAGCGGGCTTGTGCGAGCCGGTCGGTGTTGAGGTCGCCGACGATAACTACGGATGCCCCGAGGAGTTGTGCCCCTGCCGCGGCGGCAAGTCCGACAGGTCCCGCGCCGGCGATGTAGACGGTCGAGCCGGCGCGGACGCCTGCGGTGACGGCGCCGTGGAAGCCGGTCGGGAAGATGTCCGAGAGCATGGTCAGGTCGCGGATCTTGGCCATGGCCTGGTCTTTGTCCGGGAACCGCAGCAGATTGAAGTCGGCGTAGGGTGCCATGACGTATTCGGCTTGCCCACCGACCCAGCCGCCCATATCGACGTATCCGTACGCCGATCCCGGGCGGTCGGGGTTGACGTTGAGGCATATGCCGGTTTTGCGTTCTTTGCAGTTGCGGCACCTGCCGCAGGCGATATTGAACGGCACCGAGCACAGATCGCCGACCTTGATGAATTCCACGTCCCGGCCGACTTCGATTACCTCACCTGTGATCTCGTGTCCGAGGACGAGACCTGCGGGGGCGGTGGTGCGCCCGCGGACCATGTGCTGGTCGCTGCCGCAGATGTTGGTGGATACCACTTTGAGGATGACGCCGTGCTCGCATTTGCGTCCGACATTCGCCGGGTTCACGCCGGGGCCGTCTTGGAGTTCGAGTTTGGGAAACGGGATGTCTTGCACTTCCGTCTTGCCTGGGCCGGCGTAGGTGACTGCGCGATTGTTGGCCATAGTTGGTTACCTCTTCTTCCACATAGAGAGCGTCCGCGGTTCATGTGTGCGCATCGATGGAGCGCACGATAAGGAGGTGGGGACAGGAAACCGGGGCGAGTCCAGCGTTGCGGGATCGCGCCCCGGATACGCGAGTGCGACGGCGGAGTTGCGCTCAGATTGCCTTCGCGGCCGCTTCAGCGACGATGACATCCTGTTCAACACTGCCACCGGAGACGCCGACACCGCCGATCGTGTGACCCTCTTCGTCGAGGAGCGGCACGCCACCGCCGAAGGAGATCAGACCGCCGTTGCTGATCTCGATGTTGTACAGCGAGCCGCCGGGCTGGGACAGTTCGCCGATGGCAGCGCTGGGCATACGGAAGAGAACCGAGGTCTTCGCCTTCTTGATCGAGATGTCGATGGAGCCGAGCCAGGCGGAATTCATTCTCGCGAAGTGGACGAGATGTCCGGCCGCATCGACGACGGCGATGTTCATGTCCACGCCGATTTCAGTGGACTTGACGACGGCGGCATTGATCACAGCAGTGGCGCCGGACAAAGTAATGGCGGTCATTGGAGTCCTTCGCGAAGGTGGGGCCGATCAGCGCAATTTGGGCGCTTGATCGGGCTGGGATATTCAGCTGGCCAACTATCGCCGGTAGCCGGGGTTGTGCCGCAGAAGAACCCTGATATCTGGCGTAAACCAGCACAAGAGTACGGTCTGTTGGTGGATTCCATCGAGATCGATCATCTTGACCGGCAGTTGCTGCATGCGCTGCAACTCGATGGGCGGGCACCGTTCAATCGAGTGGCCAGCGCGCTCGGGGTATCCGAGCACACTGTCGGCCGTCGCTACCGGAGGCTGCGCACGAGTGGCCTGTTTGTGGTGGGGGAGCCCGACTCAGAGCGGTTGGGGTACACGCGATGGCTGTTGCGTATTCGCTGTACCCCGGATGCCGTCACCACGATCGCCGACGCGCTTGGACGTCGCGCCGACACCAGTCATGTGTCGGTAGCATCCGGCGGCACCGAGGTCCATTGTTCGATCACTACCCACTCGGCCGAAGAGGCCGATGCCATTCTGCTGAGCAAACTTCCACGAACTCCGCGAATGGTCTCCTTCGATGCCCATTGCGTCCTGCGCACGTTCTGTGGAACGCCGCCGAGTTGGTACACCAAACAGGGGGCGCTCGATAGTGACCAGGCGACGGCACTGATGCCGCCCACAGAGGAGACACCTCGAGATATCGACGAGGTCGTTGTGCTGGATGCTGCGGACCATTCGCTGATGAGTGCGCTGGCTGTCGATGGGCGCGCGACGTTCCCGCAATTGACCGCCGCCACAGGCATTTCGGCGTCGAGCCTCAGTCGACATCTGGATCGGTTGCGGGCAGTTGGCGCACTGCACATCTGCTTGGACTACCCGCCGGCAAGACTCGGCTACCAGAAGATGGCGAAACTGTGGCTCCGGGTAGCTCCTGGGGAGCTGGAGTCGATCGGTGAGACTCTCGGCACGCATCCAGAGACAGATCTCGTGGCCGCCACCACCGGCCCGTTCAACCTCGTCGCAACGGTCATCTGCCGCAATGCCAAGCATCTGTACGTCTATCTCAACAACCAGATCGGCGCATTGTCCGGTGTCCAATCGGTCGAGACAGCACCGCTGATTCGCGAGGTCAAGCGCCTCTCGGTGCGGCGGTGAAGACACAAGGTTCGCCACTGTCGCCCGGAGCCGTTCGAAGGTGGTGAACTATCCGGCGGGTGCTAGGAAACTGACTGATGGCGACTGGTCCAGCGTCCCGGGGCATCAGTAGTACTGGACGAACCCGCGGTATTCGGCCCTGTATGTGATGACGACGCTGAAGTTCGTCGTCTAACAACAGCGGCCCGCGTTGCGCGGGTTTGCCTTTACACATGTAGCGGCGTTCCCGGATCACTGTCTTGGGCACGAACCGGCCGATCGCACCGCGGCGTCGAGTGATCTTGTCATCGGAGTGTTGGATCCTGATCTCGTAGCCGAGGAACCGCGCCGCCTGGCTGGCGGCGTCGAACGATCAACGTCTTGGGTTCGGACAGCTAAGCGCGAGTTCCTCGCCGCAGGCACTGAAACGGTCGAGCCGGTCCTTGCACACGACCGGCGATGCAATACCGCGTTGTGGCGCGCCGGAAAGCGTTGCGTGCCACCGCCGGTTCTCCAGCTACCAGGCTTTGTGCATCCGGTCGATCGTGCGAAGTTCTCGACAATGACCACGTCGCGAGACCAAAAGAGTCATCTGGACCTGCGACCGCTTGCCGTGCCAGGTCGCCCTTGCTAACGTTGTCTCGTGATAGGGGCCACTGTTCCGTATAGCGCCACGATGAATGGTGGCTGAGAGCTTCCGACTCGCTGGGGTGCGCTGCGCGCGTGCCGCATGCGTGGACTGTCCGGTGGCGGGCTCAGCGGGACGAACTCGTCTGTCAGAGAAAGTAATTCGAGATTTGTTGAAGAATAATCCGACCGCCGCCCCAGTT
>NZ_BDBY01000378.1 GCF_001613225.1 Nocardia pseudovaccinii NBRC 100343 | reverse complement strand
GTGGCGTCGTCGTAGCCGATGGCCCAGGCGGCGCGCACGGTTTGGGCGAGGCATTTGCGGAGGTATTCGGGGACGGAACTCCCTGCTGCCGAATCGGCTTCAAGATCATGGATAGCGGCCGACACCAGCTCGGCCGCGGTGTCGCGCCGCTGTCCGCCCAGGATGCCGTTTTCCTCCGACACGTATGCCGCCAGCTTCCGGCAGTTCTCGCAGTCGTCGAGGTGGGCCGAGACCTTGGCGTCCGCCCGTTTCCGCAGACCGTTGCGCGCCCAGGCGCCAAGGTTTTCCACGGTCGTGCGGCACGTCTCGGTGGTGGTCTGCTTCAGATGCGCCTGCAGATACAGCTGGCGCAAGCGCTCACGCGCCCGGAAGGCAGCCACCGCCGTCGCATTCGCATTCGATTCCAGCAGGTCGGCTGTCTCGGTTGTGGGCAGACCCTGAACCTCGATGTGCCACAACACGGTTTGCATCGTTTCCGGTAAAGCGTTGAATGCCCGTGCCGCCATGGACTTCTCGAGGCCAGTCAAAGCGGCGTCGGTGTTTGGCTCGGCTACGTCGTGCTCGCGCATGTCGCCGCTGAGCACCAGACGGGTGTTGGGGCGGAACTGTCCCCTGTTCACGGAATGGTAGATCGTGGTGAGCAGGTACTGACGGAAGTCCCACACGGGTCCGCGGCCGCCGCGCAGCGCCTCCCACACCTTCAGGAATGCCTCGGACACAATATCGTCCACGCTGTCGGCTGGGGCTTGCAGACGTTCGGCTGCCCTGCGCGCGGTTTCGGCGTGCCGTTCGTACAGTTCGCCATAAGCCTGCGCGTCCCCGACCCGTGCGGAAGCTACCAGTTCCTTGGTGCTTCGACGCTCGGACGGGCCGGATCGGGCTGATTCTTCGGTCCCGGTGGGTTCGGCCGGTTGTGCGGTCTCGATGGGGTCGGGTGTGGCACGGACCTCCTCGACCGCGAGTAGCTCGTGCCGCAGCACGATTGCTGTGGCAACGATGTTTTCGTCGACGTTGAAGCGTCCGGAGAACGCGAGCGGAGCGGGTTCGGATGGCGCTGTGTCATCCAGGAGCCTTGCCTCGAACGTGCCGGTATCGGCATCGGTAGCACCGGGGTGGATCGTGACCACCAACTGGTTGTGCCTCAGCTGGTGTCCGGTGAGTCGCGCGTACAGGTCCAGGATGTTGGCTTTGGCGGAGGCGAGCACTTGATCCCAATGCGTCCCGGGGTGGGCCGCACTGAGTTCCCGTAGGTGGGTGCGTTCCTCGCGTTGCGTCATACCGATGATCACGTTGGTCCGAAGTCCGACATGGTCCTTGGCGTCGACGTTGAAGGCCAGGAATTCCCCGGCGTCGGCGAGGGCTACGGCCGTGAGACGCTCCGTTCGGACGACTACCCCGATCAGCCCATGGGGCCACTGCGGCTCGCCGTCGGGCCGCATCGGTATCGGCGCACCGCCCAGACCGAGCTCTTCGAGCGCTCGCTCGGCGCACAACCGCACGTTCAGCGCGGAACTGCGCTCATTCCCGACGATCTCGGCAACGTGCATCGCGGCTGGCAATACGCGCCCGATCACGCCAGTGTTGTGATGTGTTTCGGGAGTGGTCGCGTGGTTCGGTGCTGCGCTGTGCGTGGGATCGGCCGCTGGCCGAGGGCCGATCATCCGTGGCTCGTCGGGCTGATCGGAGAAGTTGGGGCCATGGTCGTAGAACTCGTTGACCGTTATTGCCTCATCTGGACAATGCTCCAGCAGTGCGTCGTCGATCATGCGACGGATGTTGTCGAATTCCGGGTTGTCGATCGCGGGTTCGTGGTAAGCGATGTAGGCGATGAGTCCGTTGTCCGCCCGGCGATACAGCATGATCGCGCACCGTACGGTGAGATCGTTGCTCTGGATTTCGAGATCGGGCGGGGCGGGTAATTCCAGCGCTTCCCGTATCTGCGGGTGTGTGACTCCTTGCGCCTGAACCAAATACAGGGTCAGAGATCGGGCGTTCGTGTCCGTTCCGGACTCGTTTGTTGTGGTCCGACTATCGGTTCGGGCGGCGGTGACCAGACCCGACGTCACCTCGCTACGCGTGTCGCTGATCTGCTGGAGTGCGGGAGGTGCGTCGAGCACGACAATTGTGCCGGACACATCGGGTGCGGTTTCGAAGACCGCATCGCGAGAGAAGACCGGAATTGTTTTGCCGGAGTAGTTGATCGCGACGACTTCGACCAGACCGGGGATTACCGGTTGCTGTCGTAATCTCGCGCCGAGGTCGGCGGGCGTAAAGGAATTGTAGAACAGATCGACCACGACACGGCCGGACGCCTGCTCACGCACCATGTTCGCGAGGCCGGTGACGAACTCCTCGATGTCATCGGTGTCCAGTGCAAAACGGGCAGCCGATTCGCCTCGGCCGTCTCCGACCCCCGACTGCGCCACCGGTTCCGTACCTGCCCGTGCTGCGTCCGAGCCGGGGCGCGGTGTCTGGGGCGCTTCGGCGGGCGGCAGATTTGTCGAGTTGTCCCTCGGCTGGCCAGGTGTGCCGAGGATTTTGTGTTGGCGTTGTTGCTGGGTCGGGCCGTCGGTATCGGGTTTGTGGATGGGTTCGAGTTGGCCGGTGGGGTTCTCGGTGAATTCGAGGATGAAGACGTCTTTGATTTCGCCGAAGGCGTTGTGGATTTCCGGGAGGGCTTGTTCCCATTCGGTGCGGGTGCGGACTCGTGGTGTGTAGTGGTCGGGTTGTTCTTCGTTGGGTGCTGTGGTGGGTTGCGGGATGAGGGTGTCGAATATCAGGGCCGTGCCGTTGACGTTGGATACGGTGTAGCTGTGGGCGTTGGTGCCGTTGTCTATGACGACGATGATGGTGTCGATGTTGTTGCCGGGGTTTTCGACGGTGTCGATGGCATGGGTGATGGCGTCGGTGACGGGGGTGGTGGCTGCTCTGGGGATTTTGGTGAGTTCGGCGTGGAGGTTGTTTTCGAGTTCGTCCCAGGTGTCGGCGTTGTTATTGGGGCTGGTGGCTCGGTCGTAGCCGAGGGCCCAGGTGGCGCGGATGGTTTGGACGAGGCATTTTCGGACGTGCTCGGGTACATCCGTGTCGGAATCTGTTGTGGCAGTGGCTGATTCGGGTGACTGGCGCGCTTCATCGTCTGATCGGCGGGCGGTATGGTTGCCTGCGGCGATCGACGTACCGTCAGCGCGTGTGCTGCGCGACGCGCGGTGTATGCCGGTCGCGCGCTTCTGCGCAATGTCGGTCCCCGCGACGCCGTTGGGCTCAGGAGTCTTCGCCGACGCGGAAGTGCTCTCCGGGGATTCGATCAAGTGCATGAGTCGGTGGTAGACTTGGCTGTTTTCGACAGGTGCGGCGGGGTGGCCGGAAACCTGGATGGGATCGCCAGAATCTGTTGCGGTGTGCGCTGATTCGGTGTGCTCGGTATTGGAGTCGGTGTCTTCGGCTCGGCTGCTGCCCCCGGCCTCCGAGCGAGGCTGTTCCCAGGGCGTTGGCACGGGAGTTCGGGCTCGATCGGTCGGGCGACCGGAACTCTCGGTTGTGAGCGGGCTCGCCGGCCACAGGTCCGGGCTCGCTACCGACGTGCCTACCCCGTGACTACTGACCAGGTACCCCTCGCTGCCTGCCTGTCGATAAGCGCGTCGCACCGAGCTTTCCGAAATGCGAAGCTGATTCGCGAGTTCGCGGGCCGGGGGGAGCAACCGTCCTTCGGTCAACCGGCCCGAGGTGATCGCCTCGCGCAGGGCCGACACGATCGGCTGCCACAGCCCGCCGGCGCATGCACGCACCAGGTCATCGGCCGGGGAAACTTCCGTGAAGATCGTGAGCAGTTGTCCCGCGGTTGCCGGCCGATCGGGTGCGGGTGTGCTCGGCCAGTGCTCCTGGCCGGTCACCCGCGTGCCAGCTCCGTGATTGCTCGCCACGTAGCCTTCCTCGGAAAGCTGCTGGTAGGCACGCGCGATGTGGATTTCCGGTATCGCCAGATGCTCGGCGAATTCGTGGGCCGATGGAAGCACAGTGTCCGGGGGGACGGCGCCGGTCCGGATCGCTCTGCGGACCGTGTCCGACACGGCCCGTCGCCAACCGATCTGCGCGGCATCGGCCGCAAGCTCGTGCCGCGTTTGCTTGCCGATGAGGGCGTTTCTCGCGTCGAGAATCGTGTGCAGTGCGTGCGCGGCGCGGTGATGCAGCTTCTTGGCCGCGTTGGCCGTGCGTTCTCCGACCATGTCGACGGCAATCTCGGCATATGTCCGGCCGCGCTCATGCCGAAGTTCCAGGCACAGTGCCCATTCGGGGTTGTCGAGCCGCCGGGCGGCGCTGCGCAGCGTGTCGAGCAGTGCGGTGTCTCCTAGATCGGCCGCGCGCAGGGCCGTCCGGAAGGCCTCGGTAATTTCATCGACAGCGCCGCCTTCCAAGGTCGGCCTCGGCGGGCTGGCCGATTGCTCATCCGGTTCCTCATCGAACTCGATGTTGTCCTCGGGGGGTATCCCGGCAACGGCGTGCGCGGCGTAGTACTCCATGGCTCGGATCGTCGTGACCCCGTACCTCATCACCTCCGAGGTCCGCTCCCGCGACAATCCCTCGACATGTCGGAGTATGAGGCAGCGATACTGCGTCGGGTTGTTCCTTTGAAGGGCGTCGAGGCGGTTCTGTAGATCCTGGCGGGTGGCCAGGGCGAGAGCGCGGCCGAGTCGTCCGGCGCGCGCGTATTGCGGCAGGACCGACCAGATGCTGTGCCGATATCGTGCCGATTCGAGGTGGTCGCGGGCGACGTTTCCAAAGATTGTGCCCAGCGTTCGACCGGCATCCGAGGCGCCGGGGGTGATCTGGTCGCGCGCGAGTAGGAATGTCTCGTCGGTGATGTCACGCGCCAGCTGTTTCTGCTGTACCGCGTCGAGTTCGAGAGAACCTCGCTGAACCCGGCTCGCCACGGCGGCCAGCGCCCGCTGGAAAACCCGGGGTTCGAACTCGTCGCGCAGCCGATCGGAAGGTACGTCCGAGGGGTGCTGCGTGGGCGAGGCGGCCCGGTCGTCGCTGGTTGGCCACTGGTCACGAGCCGCAACCGTGGTGCGCACCCCGCGGCCGCCACTGACGACATATCCTTCGTTTCCCAACTGGCGATATGCCTTGCCGATCGACGTGTCCGATGACAGCCCTAGTTGCTTTGCAAGGTCACGCGCTTTGGGGAGCACGCCTCCCTCCGGTATGCGACCTGACCTGATCGCCTCTCGCAGTTCGGACGCCACCGTTTCCCGCCAACCTCGGCGCGCGCCGGCCTCCGCCAACTCCGTGCTCGAGGTTGATTCCGCGAAGATCTCCAGGAGTCGTTCCGCGGTGATCGGATGATTCGAGTCCGGGTCGCTCGGCCAGCGGTCTGGGCTGTTCACCCGAGTCCCGGCAGCACCGTTGCTCGCGACGTAGCCTTCGGCGGACAGTTGCTGGTATGCGCGCGCCACCGGGGTCGGCTCCGCTATTCCCAGCTGCTCGGCGAGTGCGCGGGCCGAGGGAAGCACCGCTCCCGGAGCTATCGCGCCAGATCGAATCATGGTGCGGACCGCTTCGGTGACGGTCGTCCGCCAACCGGTCTGCGCGGCCGTTGCCGCCAGATCCTGAGTTGACAGGTCGAAGGTGGGAGTGGCCTGCGGCGATGCTTGCGTCGGCTGGGCGGCAGTGTGGGGCTGCGGGTTCGACTCGGCCTGCCGACCTTTCCCTCCGGACCACGGTGTACGCGAACCGGGCTTTGTCCGTGACTCTCGTTCCTGCCAGTCTGCCTGCTGAGATACGAAGGGCCGGTCGTCGTCCACGGGCCGCGCGGAGTCCAGCCGGTTGACCTCGTCGGCGTTGTCTACCAGGGTTTCGAGCCGCCGTGCACCTTTGTCGGGCTGTGCGGGGTCCACTTCCAACGTTGCGGTATCGATGTCGTCTCGCATGTCGGCTGCGGCGTCGGGCATTTCGCGCGCCTGCTCGCGCTGGCGAACCAACCGCGCCCGCGAATCCTCGACCTCGCCGGTGCGTACTTCCGACTGGGGGTTGGCGGGCTCGTCGTCAACCGATGCCTCGGGTGAGTGCACCACACCACCGGACCGAGGTGTGTTCCATGGTGTCTTCGGTGCCGAATCCGCTGACTCCGTTCCGCCGGAACGGTTTCCATCCCAAAGCGTCGCGCCCTTGTCCGACGGACTCTGCATCGGCCCCAGGACTTTGCCGTCCTTGCGCGGGGCTTTTAACGCCGGGTCGTGAGGGTAGCGGTTGGTGAGGTTGTCTTCCTCGTCGGTGGTAAGGAAGGCGACGAAGGCTTCTTTGATGTCAGGGTAGGACGCCGTCCATTCGTCAAGGGTGCGGACGCGGCGGATACGGGGGATGCGCTCGGGGTCATTGGGGTCGGTGTGGGGGTCGTCCGGGTTGGTGATGTTGGTGTCGAAGATGACGACGTTGCCGCCGGGTTTGTTGTCGGTATTGGTGATGGTCAAGGAGTGCATCTTCTTGCCGTCATCGAGGAGGATGACGGCTGTGTCGGCTCCGTCCTCGAGGTTTCGGACGGCATCGATGGTCTTGGCGACCGGGTGCTCGGTGGCGGGGGCGGACTCGATTTTGACGAGTTGGGTTGCGATGGCCCTCCGGAGGTGTTCCGGGCTCTTTTGCCATCTCTTCGGTTTGATTCCCGTGTTGAGGCCGAGGGCCCAGGTCGCTTGGGATGTTTGGTTGATGCAGTCCAGCAGCCTCCGGCCTTTGAACAGCCGCTGATAAAGGGACCAGCCCGCGATAGTGCCGAATGTTGCGGCGATGGACACGCCGGTAGTTTGGTGCCCGAATAGTGCTATTGCGCCGCCGGCGACCGCTGGACCCAGCGCGAACGTTCCTCGGCTCGTCACCGTGTATACGGCTCCAACTCGTCCGCGCATTTCGGACGGGGTTGTCTTGTTCAAGTAGGTGTAGACAGGTATCCCAGCCGAACCGAGGACTGTCCATGTGGCGGCGATTCCTGCCGAGGCTATCCAGGGGTTGGTGGTGGTTGCCTGGAGTATCGCGGGCCCGGCCAGGCTGGCCAATCTGGCCGTGAGCAGCGTGTCGATGCTGGTTTTCTCCAACCAGCTCTTGGGTATCAGGTTCCCGATCACGCCCCCGAGCGGGGTGATCAATAGTGCTGCTCCCTGTTGCCACGCCGGAAGACCGGAGTCGGCGATCAGCGACGTGAACTGGAGTGTCTGCATTCCCAAGTAGAAATTGGTGAAACCTAGGTTGATGTTGGTACGCCGCCTCGCGGGGAGATCCTGGACGGCATGCCAGCCCTCGGCGATCGACTTGCGCACATCGCCCCAAGTGCTCGCTGATGTATCCGTTTTCGGCGCGGTCGGGAATGTCGGCATCCGCGACAATGTCGCCAGATTCACAAGGCTCGTACCGAGGTCGATGACGGGAGCCGTCCATGCGCCGGCTTTCAGCGCTATGGGCCCGAGTGCGTTTCCCAGCACACGGGTGACATTCATATTGAGGTTGTTGAAGCGGGTCAGTCCGTCCTGCGCGTTCCCGGCCATTTCGACAAGCACCTTGCCAGCGGCGCTGTTGTAGAGGACGGAGGCACCCGCTCCGACGAGTGTTGTTCCGACGAGTATGGGGACGGAGTACGAAGTTCCGGATGCAAGGGCGGCGGTCGCTGCCACTCCTGTTGCCGCTGCCACGGCTTGACTGCCCATCAGCAATTTCTTGGGTGGGGTGTGGTCGGTCAGATGTCCCGCGATCAGTGCGCCGCCGATGTACGGCAACTGGACGGCCCATCCGACGGCGCCCGCCACTCCTGGTCCACCGTGTTCCATAAAATACAGCGACGTCACCGTTTGCATGATCGCGAAGCCGGCATCGTTGACGAACTCGGCCCCGAGGCGTACGCCGAGATAGGGGTCGCTGCGAACCAGGTGCATCAGTGATTCGCTACCGATAGGTTGCTTTTGCGCGGCGGGCTGGCTTTCAGGGGAAGCGGGGTCGGAACTGACCGTGCCCGTGGAGTTTTCGTTGTCTGCGCCAGCTGCGGGGTTGGGCGGGTTGTCGGGTGCCGATGCTTTGTCGGGGTTTTCAGGCGTGTTGTTGCCGGGCTTGCCCAGGATTTTGTGTTCGCGTTGTTCTTGGTTGGGTCCGTCGGTGTCTGGTTGGGTGCGGGGTGTGATGGTGCCGTCGGGTTTGCCGGTGGTTTCGTCGGTTTTTGGGGTGAGTTCGAGGCTGAAGGCGTCGCGTATTTCGCCGAAGGTCGCGAGCATTTCGGGGAGGGCTCGTTCCCATTCGGCGCGGGTGCGGACCCGTGGTATTCGGCGGGGTTCGGCGGTGGAGGTTGAAGGGATGAGGGTGTCGAAGATGTAGGTTGTGCCTTCGACTTTGGTGACCGTATAGCCGTGGGCGTCGGTGCCGTTGTCGATGACGACGACGAGGGTGTCGATGTTGTCATCGTTTTCGATGGTGTCGAGGGTGTGGGCAAGCGGGTCCGGGGTGGTGGCTGATATCGGAATTCTGGTGAGGCGGGCGTGGAGGCTGTCTTCGAGTTCCTTCCAGGTGTCGGCGTTTTCGTCGGGGATGGTCGCCTCGTCGTAGCCGACGGCCCAGGTGGTGCGCACGGTTTGGACGAGGCATTTGCGGACGTGTTCGGGCACCTCGTTGGCGTCGGAATCGGTTGTGGTGGGCGCTGATTCGAGGTGGGTGGCGTTGCCGGTCGAAGTACTGGCTTGCGCTTCGGAATTCTGTGTGGCCGACGGAGCAGACAACGTGACGTCCGACGCGGCCAGCCACGGGGCGGTGAGATGGGTGTGCAGGATGTCGAATGCGGTCGTGAGTTCTGCTGCGTGTGGTCCCTGTGCCAGATCCGAATCCGAAACCTGGGCTGTGGTTTCGGTGATGTTCAGCGTGAACGTTCCGGTTCCGCCGTCCAAGAGGTTGATTGTCAACGGGATTGATAGCCCGGTCGAAGTCGACTCCACGGTGCCGACGGTCACCCAGAATCCATTGCCGCTGCTGGCGAATACTGTCGAGGCATCTAACCCACCTCGATCGAGCAATTCGCGGACAGACGGTACGGCCCCGACACCCACGGGCCGCCACAGCTCGCCTTCCAGGGTTCCATTTTCGATCTTGATCGACGACGGATCGATCTGGTGCGTAACCAGCCATTTCCGATACTGCGTGGTGAATTTGAGCAGAACACCAAGATCCTGCTCACCTCTCAGGAAGGTCCCGCTGAAAGCTAGACTCGACTCCTCCAGCACGCCGTTATTGATCAGCCAGTAGCCGAACATGATCGGCCCATCATCAGGATTCGAATATGTGCTATGCAGCACCGCGTGCGCCGGAACCAGCTCCGGCATGGTATTGCGGATCTCGGAGTAGCTAACCGTACGGATATCTTCCGGATCGATGCCGATCAGGAAATATTCCATTCCTTTGGTGGTGTACTTCGCGCCGTCCTGGCCGTAGAACAGCCCTCCCCTGACGGACGGTCGTCGGATCGCGCGCCTCATATCATCCCCGACCGCCTGCGGCTGATAGAGCGTCGGGTCATTCGGCGGCCGAACTTCGTATTCGACATGGGGAGGCGGCGTCCAGTCCGGCATATTCGTTCTCGCCGGAGGCAGGGTGAGGCCGCGCTGTCCGGCTGCGGCGGCGGCAAGTGCGGCGAGGTGGTCGCGTATCACCGTCTCGCCCTCGGTCGGCGTCAGGGTGGCGACTTCGGCGGCCACCATCGACTCCGGTTCGATCGCCTCCGCATCGAGATTCCGGCCACCGTCGTAGAAGGCGAATTGCCGCGCCATCCATGCCCTGAGGCGCCCGATGTCGTCCGAGCCGTAGGTCGTTTCAAAATGGCTTTGCAGCACGGAGAACGCATCTGTCATGGTGGTCGAAACCAGTCGGCGCAGCCGATGCGTCAATTCGTGGACGGCGAGGCAAAAGTACGCGAGATCGGGGTCCCAGTGCAGCCGTCCGGCCGCCATTTGCTTTATTATTTGGGCGCGCATTTGTGTCGGCGCGGTAAGCCACAATTCGTTGAATTCGATACCGTTACGGGACTCGTGGGCGTATTTGCCCGTGTCGCCGGGAGCGCTATTGAACTCCCACAATTCGGTGAGCACCAGGAACTCGGTGCGCATGTGCTGTAAGGCATCGGCAACCTGACCGGCGGTATCCAAGCTGATGCCCGGATTGTCGAAATCGATCATGCGGAAATCATTATTGGCCCGCATTTCCGCGATCTTGGCCAGCTTGGCTTGCTGTTCCGCCGGTGACACCGGATGGTATTCCGCCGCCAGTTCCCGCAGTGCGCGATACTGGGCGGCATTCTTCATGGCGGCGCTGGTCAACAGGTCGTGCAGGACCTGCTCTCCGACCGAGCCGCTGGCTGGGTCGTGCTCCATGGCCGCGAACGCTCCGCCCAACGCCGCGGTCGCGCTGAATCGCCCGTCACGATCTTTTCCGTAGGCGCGGAACTCGCCTTTCCGCCAGGTATACATCGCGTCCGGAGACCAGCGCCTTGGCCCCTCATGACTGCTCTTGTGATGATTGGCGAGCCCTGTGGCGTAATGCGCCGCATCCGCACCGCCCGTGTTGCTCAGTGAGTAGCCGAACTCGGCCAGAACCAAGCCATAGATCGCCTGATCGACAGGTCCCACGGCGGTTCCGGCATGGACCGTCTCGGTCCACGTCTGCGCGAAGGACTCCGGGTCGGCGGCGACGGCGTCGGATAGCGTGAGCGTCCGTGTGAACGGGTAGGCCGTATCGGTTCCTTCGGCATAGTCGCTCGCGATGAATCGGTCGCCGGAGACGGGCCCGATCCCTATCTGGTGCAGTTGGACGTACGGGTACTTCGTCAACAGCACGTGAATCGTCCGGGCGAACTCACGAACGACTTCCACCGCGACGCCGTCGATTCCGAACATGCGGACCGCATGTCTGCGCTGCATCTGCGCGGCGACCTCCGCGCCCGTCGCACACGATGCGAACGGATCCGGTGCGGAACGGTCGATGGCACTGGCCGACATGACGGAATCGCGGACGGCGCGCGCGAAATGCCGATGCTGTTCGCGCAGCACCTCGGAGTAGCCGGGATCGTCATACGGCAGCCGCTGCTCCGGGGTGGCGGCACGCCAATGTTTTTGGAGCCGCCCGTCGTGGATCCTGCTGCTGAGGTGCTCGATAAATTCGTCACTCGAGATATCGGTACCCGAACTCAACGCGTCGAGGACGACCGGCAATGCGACCTCGGCCAGGCGCAGGTACTCCGAAAGCACGTCGTCCGGAAGTGCGTGGAAGTCCGTGGTGGCCAAGGGGACTCGATCGCTACCGGCATGGGCGGCCTGCCATGCCGGATCGGTGGTGGTATCGAGGACGGTGTCGTATCCAGCGGTTGCACTGGGCTGCTCGGCAGCTCGAACGCTGTACAGCTGAGCCGCCAGCCCGACGACAAGTGAACGCGGGCGTCGCGCGAGAGTGTCGTTCTCTGACTCGGCGGGATCGACCGCTCGGACTTCGGAATCGTTGCCGCCCTCAGAACGATGCGCTCCGCTGCTCTCCTGCGCGCTGTCCGGATCGCCGACGGCGCCTTCGGACGCGCGCACCTCGCCCAGCACCTCGGCGATCTTGTCGACCATGTCGATCGGGCCACTCGTTCCGGGCCCACTCGTTCCGGGCCCACTCGAGCCGGATCCACCCCCATTGCCTCCGCCTCCGCCGGCCACATCGCCCGCGGCCAACGGCATTGCGGCCCAAGTGATTGTGGATTGCCCCAGTGGCATCGTCCCTGCTCGGCTCACGCGTCCCGACCGCACAAGATGCTGCGCTTGCCATCCGCCCGGTTCGTCCGCGGCGCTCGTCCGGTTCCGAACGGCCACCGCGACACGGAATTCCAGGCCTTGCGCTCCCATGACGATGGCCCCGGTCAGCAATGTCGGTGCGTCCGCACCAAGCACGAGACCGTGCACCAGTTCGATGGTCTGGGTCAGAGCTTGCTGCCGGGTCTCGGGTGTGACGGACTCGGCGGGGACCTTCGCGAATACCCTCGTGACCAGCTGGGCAGCCTGCTCGACCGCCTCCGTCCCAGTTACTCCGGCGGCGAACAGATATCCCGCGCGCTCGAACATATCGGTCGCGCTGAAATGCAGGTCGGCGGTGTTCGCGGTGGCCTCGTTACCTGCCGTCCAATGCAGATCGACCAACCACTGGTTGCCGTAGAAGTCCATGGCCGTCGCGTCATCCGGGTTCGACGACGCCGCGCGCTCGAGGAGTTCGACCAGTGGGAATGCGGAGCTGTCGTCGAGGTCGTGTGGGTGATGTGCCGTGACGGCCAAGACCCTGCTGCCCGGTGTGCCGGATACCTGCACATCTACCCGCCAGCTGCGGTTGTCACGCAGCCCGGCCGCGAACTCGGACATCAGTCGCCGCACCACGACCTCGGCGGCGGCGAGGTGATCGGCATCGGTCCAACCGTTGCGGACCATCTGCCCGCGAACCGCGCGCCAGGTGTTCGTCGCGACCGTTTCCGGGTCATCTTGCTCGCTGACGCGCAGGTGGATTTCCTGCGGTTCCGACGGCCGGTAGACGCCGCCCCACTGGGCTCCGGTGGCGGCGTGGACGAACTCCAGGGTCAGCAGCCCCGACGGCGATATCTCGGCGGTGAGCACGGTCTGCTCAAACCGATACATCACCATCCGTAGCGCCAGGAGGCGCGTCATGGCTCTTGCTCGTTGCACGTCGGCAGCTGCCACATGATCGGTCAGCAGTAGGTCACTGACAAGTTGGCAGGCGTCGGTCACATAGGCCTCGTACGGCATAAGTTCGATTTGGGAACTCAGCACCGCGTCGTCGACCGCTTCCCCGGCCGTGTCGCGGCCGACCACTCGTATCGCGCCGTCGACGAGCTGGAAGAGGCACACGATGCGCTGCTCGCCCGGCCACAACTCGGCTCGCCATCCGGTGGCGTTGTGATCCAGGGTCCGCATCAGCTCCGGCGGCAATTCGGGGCTACCGGATCGGTCGATCGTCACCTGCAGACGCTCCTGCTGTGCTTCGATCAGCACACTGGCGTCCGCTCCGCTGGAACCCGGTGTGATGGCGGCAATCACCGCGGCGGCGGTGTCGGCCGCCGCAGCCCGCGCCGCGACCGACCAGGTGGACACCACTTCGTCGATCGCGGCGCGGATCTGGGCGTCCGCATCGGGATCTCCCGCGAACAGCATCAGGCTCAGCTGCGCTGGCTGGACGCTCGCGCGCGTGGCCGCGAGCTGTTCGACGACGGCTTCGTCTGCGATGTTTTCCGGTTGGCCGTCGACCGCCGCATCGGAACGCGGCACCGCCCGCGGGATGTTGGGGGCGGCTGTGGGTATTCCGGCTGTGTGGTCGTGCTGGGCGTCGGTTACCGATGCTTCGTCGGCGACAGTGGTACGCGGTGCCGCGGTAGTCGTTTCGGAGAGTTCCTCGCCGACGGTGTTTCCCGGTCGTGCTGCGTCGGTGATGACAATCAGCCGGACGTGGCCGGATGTGACCTCAGTCGCGGTCAGCCCCAGCTGATCGGACGACCGGCCGAGCGCGATCGCGGCCAGCTGGTTCGCGCCGCGTCGCGTCGCCGAATGCAGGTCCCCGGACAGCTCCTCGGGTATCGGTTCGGCGGCGATTCGCTCATTGGGCTCGGGCACCTGATCAGCGCGATCGGCAAGTGCGGCAGCAATTTCCTCCGCGGCATCGGTTCGGTCGCCGAGCACCGCCCACACGGTATAGCCACCCGAGACGTATTCGATCCCGGAGTGTTCGGCATAGACCTCAGCGAGATTCAACGCCACGGCGTCCGCGTTGCCGCGAACGCGCAACTCGAGACAGAGCGCCGAACCCTCGTCCGTCGCCATCTTGGTGAGGACCAAGGAGGCATCGACCTCTGCATCGTCCGGAACGGCGCCTACCAGCTCGTCGGCCAAAAGCGTTGCCGTGCCGGACTGCTCGGCGGGCCAGGCGTCCCGGCTCGTAAGCATTTTTCGGACCAGGTCGGCCGCTTCGGCCCGGGCCTGGTTCCGGTTCGCCGCACCACCTGTGATCATCATCGATCGCAGCTCCGCACCGGCCACGGGGGTGGGCGCATCCTCGGTTGTCCCCGACGCCAGCTCCTCGCGGATCTCGTTCGACGAGAGCACTGTCTGGCCGTCGACCACCTGGAATGTGAAGAGCCGATCGCCCGGTTCGCCCGAGATGTCGATCTGGAACCGGCCCGTGAGATCCGAATCGTCGGCAGGGCGGGCGTCCAGGAGCAATCCCGAGGCCCTGCCCACTGCCAGCATTCTTTGCACCCGCCGCCAACCGGTCGTCAAATGACGAAGCACCGATCGCACTCTGGTGTCATTCCCTTGCCCCGGACCGATCGTAAATGCGATCCGCACCGACCCACCCGACGACACCGGCGCAGCGCCGAGGTCGGGCAGGACCCCGGTCTCGTGTTGATCGCGATTACGTCCCTGCACGACTGTCAACGTGCCGAGGGCGTCTTCGGTTTGGACGAATTCGACGACGCACCAATCATCCTCGCCCGCAGCCAGAGTCAGCTCATCGAGTACACCCCAGACAGCCCTGGCCAGCTCGTCGTCGTGCCAGCGCCACAGCATGTTTTCGACCAGCGTCGGCAGCTCACCGTCAGTGCGCTCTACCTCGAGGCTTCGCACCAACCGGATATCCGCACCCGTGAGCTGCTCGACCAATGCCACATACCCGGCCACCCGCCGACCCTGGTTGTCCACCATCGCGACCTCGAGCTCACGGCCACCGGGGCGATCGACCAGCCGCGCCGTGAGCCGGGCGTTCTCGACCACACCATCGTCGTAGATGGCATCGACCATCCGGCCGGCCATCCGCCGCCCCTCCGCGACCGCCTCGGCAGGCTGGCCCACCATCACCCGGTCGACCAACGCCTCCAGCTGTCGCTGCGCATCGTCGGCATTGTCGCCTGCGCGGTATTCGACTCCGGGCACCGGATCGTGTGTTGGGCCAACGGAATCCGGCTGCTCGGCGGTGGCTGGCTCGGTCGGGGTGAGGCCACGTCGTTCGGCCTCGGCGTCGGCCAGCGCCACGAAGTTGCGGTGGACGACCGACTCGCCCTCGGTCGGCGTGAGGGTGTCGACCTCGGCGGCCACCACCGATTCTGCCTCGGCCTCGTCCGGCTCGAGAGCCCCGTCTTTCTGGCGGATGCCGTACGAGCTGAATTGCTCGGCCATCCATGTCCGCAGCGCTCGGATGTCTTTGGAGCCGTACGTTTCCTCGAAGTGCGAACTGACCGCGCCATAGGCACTCGGCGCGTCGACGGGCAGGAGCCTGCGCAGCTGATGGGCCAATTCGTGGATGGCCAGGCAGAAGTACACGCGATCGAGATCGAGGCGCAGCCGTGTGGCAGCCAATTGCGTTACCGCATCGGCGTGCATTTGTACCGGTGCGGTCAACCACAATTCGTTGAATTCGATCTCGGTTTGGGACTGGTGGCCGAACTCCCCAGCGTCACCGGGGACGATCCTGATCTCCGACAAGTCCTGGAGTATCGGGAACCGGGCGAACATGTGCCGTATGGCCGCAATGAGCTGACCGGCGGTGTCCGCGGTGATGCCGGGGTTGTCGATACCGACGAGATCGATACCGAGGTCGGCTCGCAGCGCCGCGACCATCGCCATCTTGGCCTGTTGTTCCGCCGGTGTCACTGGACGGTATTCGGCCGCGAGTTTCCTTCGCGCGCGGTGCTTTTCGGACTGCCGCTGTGGCGCGATCTTGGTCAACAGGTCGTGCAGGACCTGTTCCCCTTCCGAGGCGTCGGTCGGGTTGTGCTCAACGGCTGCGAAGGCCCCGGCCAGCGCGCGGGCCGGGGCGAATTGTCCGTCGCTGTCGCGGTGATAGTCGCGGAACTCGCCGTCCCGCCATGCGTACGCCTGATCCGGAGCCCACTGAGTCGGTCCCCGATGGTTGTCGCTATGGTGGGAGACAAGCATCGACTTGGCGTCTCGCTGCGCATCCAGCCAACTCGCGTTATTGAGTGCGTAGCCGAATTCACGTCGGACCAACCCGAGTATCGGCCGGTCGACTGCGCCTACGGCGAGGCCGTTCTGCACCATCGAGGCCCAACTCGGAGCGAAGAACTCCGGAGACCTGGCGTAGACATCGGCCAAAGTGATCGACCGCGTGAACGGGTAGCTCGTACCGGTTCCCTCGACATGGTCGCTCATGGCGAACGGTCGCCCACCCGAGACAGGCCCGATCCCGATCTGAAGCAGTTGGACGTGCGGGTATTTTGTCAACAGTTGGTGTATCGCTCGAGCGAACTCACGAACGAATTCCACCGCCACACCAGGCAAATCGAATCCGAACATGCGGACCGCGTGCCTGCGCCACATCTCGGCGGCGACCTCGGCGCCCGTCGCGCAGGATTCGAACGGATCGGCCACCGACCGATCGACAGCATTGGCCGACACCACCGAATCACGCGCCGCACGAGCGAGCCGCCGATGCTGTTCACGCAGTTCCTCGGGGTAGCCGGGATCGTCGAACGGCAGTCGCTGTTCCGGAGTGGCGGTGCGCCAATGGTGTTGGAGTCGCCCGTTGTGGATTCGGCTGCTGAGGTATTCGAGGAAGTCGTCAGTCGAGATATCTGTCCCCGAATCCAATGCCCCCAGGACGATCGGCAGTGCGATCTCGGCCATGCGCAGATGCTCGGACAGCACGTCGTTCGGAAGATCGTGGAATTCGGTGGTGGCCAGCGGAACTCGGTTGCTACCGCCATGGGCCTTGATCCAGGCCCGATCGGTCGTGGTATCCAGTGCGGCGTCATATCCAGCGGTTTCGCCTGACTGTCCGGCGGCTAGCACCCCATGCAGTTGGGTTGCCAACCCGACGACCAGTGAACGCGGCGGGTCCGCGGGAGTGTCACTCCTTGTCTCCGCCACCTGGGTTTCGGAATCGGTTGCGCTCGAATCGCTCTCGTTTACCTCGACGATCTCCTCCGATGCTGTCGCATCGTGTGCCGGTCCCGCGTTTGTAGGGGTGGCGTTACTCGTCGCGTTCGCCGGTGTCTCGGTGGAATCGGCGGCTGTGGGGTCGGGTCGGCCGTTGCTCCGCCTTCCGACGCCCGGTACATCACCGGGCGGTGTGTGGAATGTGAGGAAGCCTTCGGAGCTCATCCCCTTGCTCCGGGCATCCGGAGAGTCCCGCCAAGCCGACCGACCGAGGATATCGTCGCTGTTGCCGCTGTACTCCTTCGGTGCCACCGACGATTGCTGTGTTGCCGACGCGGGCGTGGGGTGTGCGGATTCGCGTGCGGGAACCTTTATCAACGCAATGGTCATGTTGTCATCTGCTCCGGCGGCGAGGGCGCGTTGCCGGAGTGCGTGCGACGCGGCGAGCAGGTTCCCATTGGATTGGGCCAGGGCCTGTTTGATGATTTCGGTGAGTTTCTCGGGCGATGATTCGCCGGTAATCGCCTCCAGCGCACCGTCGGAAAACAGGCCGACAATACCGTCACCGGCAAGGTCGTCGATGACCGTGGCATGTGATTCGCCGGGCTTCGAGCCCGCTCCGAGGTAACGCTCCAGTCCGCTGTACATCGACGATCTCTTGGCCTGCTCTTCGGTCCAGTCGTCGAACATGCTCCGAATCTGCGCGATATTCGTATCGTCCGCGGTCAGCCACTTGGACGGGCCGTCGTCCAGGGCGAGCCAGGCCGCTCGGCTGTCACCCTTCCAGTCCAGGATTAGTCGCCGTCCCACCACCATTGCGCCGACGATCGTGCAAGCCGGAGGTTTTCCGACACCGGCGTACGCGGGCAGGTTCGCCAGATCGCGAACTGCCTTATCGGCGGCCGCCGTCGCCTGCTGCACGATCGACAATGGATCCCAAGGGCGGCCGGGTTCGAGTTCGGCCAACGCTGCGATCGCGTGATCATGAAAAGCGTCTGCCGCGACCCGCGCGGCATGATCGCCACGCGGCCGCTTCGAAATGCCGTCATCCACCACCGCGAGGTAGATGGGTTGCCCGTCGGGACCGGTCGCCACCGCAATTCTGAAAGCATCCTCATTGGTGTCATGCCCGCCGTTTTCCGGCCCAACGCCGATGTCGCTCACCGCGGCAACAGGACCCAGATTCAGTTCGACCCGAGGTTGCGGCAGCGGCCACGGGCCTGCCTCATGTTCGGATCGCGCCGCAGCACTGCCATCGTGCTGCGATGCCTGTTCCGCTCCGCGCAGCTCGTGTACTGCTTGCTGCAGCAACTCGCGGAACGGCGTACCGGCCGCGAGATGCTTGAACGCGAGTGTTCGCATCGCGAGTGGGTGACCGTAACCCGGCAACTTCGCCGTGCGTTCAGCGATGGCAACGAGTAGATCGCGCACTATTCGCGCCGCAGCATGCAACGGCTGCAGATCACGCGCGTGGGCTGCGACCGCGGCAAACGCCCGTTCCATTCTTTGGGCGATGTCCAATGCGAGGTCGGGCTGCAGGGTTCGGGCCAGGAAGTATTCGGCAGCCGTTGCAATAACGGGCAGGACGGATGCCGCGGTTGCGGCGACGGTTTGGCTCGAACCGGTTTGCGCGCGGTCGAATTCCGCCAATGCCGTCTGCAATGACTGGAAAGCTTGGTCTACATCGGCATCGAATCCGTCGACCGATCTGGCCAGAAGATACCTGTCGATGAAGTCGGCCCAATCGGTACCGTCGGCCCTTTGTGCGTCGAGGTGTCTGCCGAGTCCGATTGCTTTCTCGGTCGAGTCCTCGGTGTCTTTGCGGTGGCCTGATGCCGGTCGGACATTGTCTGGAAGGGAAGATTCTTCGGCCCAGGGTACGGACTCTACAGTCTTCTCCATAAGCTCGACCATGTGCCCGATATGCGATGGAACACTGTCCAGAAAATTCAGCTCGTTATCTGGAGCCGGAAAGAGATCGGGTATCAGCGGCGCGCCGAGGGGAAACACACCAGCGAGGTTGAACAGTGCGTTCGCCGCGGCATATAACGCCCGGGCTTCCGGCAGCCGAGCCGCGAGGTCGCGGGCGACGGCGAACAGGGTCGGGTAGTCGGGGATGTCGCCGGAATGAGTCTTCGTCTTGAATCGGCGAAGTTGCTCCCACAACACGACATTGAGCAACCGCCCGGCGCCGACCGCGGTTCGGACCGATGGTGACTCGCCGCGGCGGAAGGCATCGAGAATCGCTGCGATTTCGGCTGTTGTATCGGCGAGCAGTCGCTGTGCGTCATCGTCGGAAAGCGTTGCGGCCCAGTTGTGCAACTCCTGGTCGGTGGAATCGAGCGGATCCGGGGCACGGGTTGCTTCGATGCTTGCCCTTTGCGTCGTTGCCTCGCCCCCTACCTCCGGTCCCGCGGTTGACTGGGCGGCCGCCGCACCGTCGCGCCTGCTCGAGTTCAGCGCATTCGCCAGCGTGCGGACTCGGTCGACGGCGGCGCGATAGCGCTCGGCCGCTGCCAGTGCCCGCGTCGCCGTCTGCCGTTCGGTTTCGGCGTGGAAGTAGTGCACCAGCAGACGAAGCCGTTGCGGGGGAAATGCTTCCGGATGGTCGACGGCATCGCGCAATTCGTTGAGCAGCTCGACATGTCGGCGCAGCTTTCGCAAAAGCTCGAGTTCTTCGGGCGGTGCGGTGCGCGGATCCACAACCACGGCTCGACGCTGGGCTTCGGCATTCCTGCATGCCGACTCCAACTCGCCGGAATCCACTGTTGCCAGCAAACTCCGGACGTCGATGTTTGCCGGGGCGCCCGTTTGTGCCGTCGCCAACGCGGCCGCGACCTGGTCGACACGCTCGGCGGCGGCCGCCAAGCGATCGATCGCCTCCTGCCTGCGTCGCGGATCGCGGATATCGTGTGCGCTGCGGTGGTTTCTGCTGTCGGCCAACGCCGCTTGCCGCTCGGCTTCCGCATGGAATAAATGCACCAGCGTCCTGAGCCGTTCCGGGACAACCGCCTCCGGATGCTCCATCGCATCGGTCAACTCTCCGAGCAGATCAATTGTCCGGCTCAGCTGCTGGAAGCGCTCCAGATCTTCACCCGTCGCCGCGCGCGAATCCACCACTGCGGCATGACGTTCCGCTACGGCGGCTTCGCGTACCGCCGCCAGCTGTCCGATATTGACAGCTGCCAACAGTTCCGCGACCGCGGGGAGATTCGATTCGGAACCTCGACCCACGCCCGGGTCATCGGTTGGGCCGGTGATCGGGTTCTGGGGATGTGTTCGGGGAACATCCTCCGGGCCGGGGCCGTGCAGGGCGGAGAGGACGCCGTTTTCGGACTTGAAGTAGGCGACGAATGCCCTGTCGACGCGTGGGTAGGGCGGGCTCCATTCGTTGTAGTGGCGTATTTGTGGAGTGGCGAGTGAATCGGATATCACGACTTCGCCGTTGACATTGGTGATGACGTAGCCGTGAGACTTGTTGCCGCGTTCGACTACGACGGTGGCGGTGTCGACGCCGCCGCGTTTGTTGCGGACGATGTCGACGACCGATGCCAGGGGATCGGCGATCTCTGACTGCTCGGTGTTCGGCTCGGTGGCGGGTAGCTCCACTTCGACGAGCTGTGCGGCGATGGCGGCTTCCAGGTCGGGCCAAAGGTTTTCGCCTTCACCGGGCACCCATGCATTGTCGTGGCCCAGATACCACAGTGCTCTGACCAGCTGGATTATGCAGTCCTGCCGAACCTGGGCCGTCGCCGCGGCCCGCGCCTTCGTCGCTGTCGCCGGAGCGGATACCGCCTCGCCCGATGCCTCGGGAACCCTGGACGGACGGCGGAATACCACCTGGACGTCGTCGTACTCCCCGGCGGGACCAGCCATCTCGACGATCGCCTCGGTGAAACCTTGGTGCGCGGCCATCTTTCCAGTCCACGTACCCAATGCGGCCTCGTTCGGCGATAGCCGTTGCCGAATGCGGCGATTGAACGAATCGAGGTTGCCGGTCAGCTCGGTGCCGGCCCGCCACACAGCACGGATCTGGGTCACGTTGTCGCCGACGGCGTTCCACAGTTCCTCGAACATCGTCTGCCCGTTCGGAGTGCGCTGGGACGCGTGGACAACGAATGTGAGCGTGCCGTCGGCGGCCACTTTGCCGTTGATGCCCTCGTCGGGGTGCATCGCGTCACCATCGGCGTTTCTCGGTGTTTCCAGGCCGTACCTGTTGGCGTACCGAGCCAATGGTGCGACCGAAACAACCGTACGGATCCGGTCCAGCGTGTGGGTGTACCAGTCCTGCGCGCCGATTGCCTCGAGCAGTGGGCGCAACGCGATGAACTGCTGCTCGAAGACCTCCATCTGCGATCGCACCATGCCGCCGCCGAGGAACCTGACGCGGCCACGCCTGCTGAACCGGAAGTGACGAGCCAGCGGACCGAGCACCGCACGCACACCCGCCGGGGCGGTCAGTGGGCGCGCAGAGGAATCGGATGGATCATGCGATCGCTCATCGCGATTGCTATCGGATGCCGTTTCGGTGTCCGTCGTGGAGCGAGTGTCCGCTGGTGTCGACTGCGTATCCGTCGGTTCGCCAGGATCAGCGGAAGTCGTTGCGGCCGATTTACTTTCGGCTGCCGCACGGTGCGGCGTAGCACCGACGACGCCGAGGTCGATGCCTCGGTTACGCGCCGCCAGTATGGCGTCGGCGAGGGTGGCGGCATCGAGTTTGCCGCGGATACGGCGCATGTGGGTGCGGACCGTCGGCTCCGCGATGTGCAGTGCCTGCGCTACTTCCCGGTAGGTCAGACCAGCTGCGACGAGGCGTAGTACATTGGCCTCACGCTCGGTCAGCGCACGGTGTCCCGCAGGGCGCTCGGCTGGCATCGCCGAACCCGCATCGGGGCGGGACGGGATTGCGGGATTGATCGGAAACCGTCTGTTCAACCAGTCGAGGACGGTACGAAGTAGCTCGTGTGCCGTATTTTCCGTCGGGTCGGCCGAATCGGGCAGCGTTGCCTGCGCACTCACGTACTGGAAGGCTTGCCCATACGGCGCCGACTCGGAAATACCCAGCCGTGCCGACAGCGGTTGCGCGAGCTTCGCCCGCGCTTTCGCCCGCACCTGCGCGACCCTTCGCTCGGTCATCCCGGTCGCGGCGGCGGCTTCGGGCACACTCGCCCCCGCCGCGAACAGCAACCGGGCGACCGGAAGTTCCTCGTGATCGAGAATGCCCTCGCGATGGGCCCATTCGATGCACCATTGCAGAACTTCGGGTTCGTCGGCGCGGGCGGATTCGATGAGCGCTTCCATCTCCGCAGCGGTGAGTTCTGGTTGGTCGGTCCGCTGCGCAGCAACCGGAAAGGTCACAGCCGTCAGCGCGGGTGGGCGATATTGTCCGCGCCGGAAGCCGATGCGTTTCGCCATCCGGCGAATCGCCCCCTGCGCCAAATGCGTGACGGTGGACTCGTTGTCGTAGCCCAAGGCCGAAGCCATGGCGGCAGGCGACAGTCCGCGCGCGTAGAGACCGACGACGATCCGTTGCTGCAGAGGTGTGAGCCGACCGAGTGCCTCCCGCAACTCCTCAGGGCTCGCCTGCGCCAAAGCCCTGTTCAATATCGCCTCGCGCTGCTCGTACGCGGTGGAAATCGTTGCGACCAGTTGGGCGGCGGATTGGATTGCCGTGTTCCGGATCATCGGACCAGTTGGTGCCCCCTGCCGGAGCAGGCGCAGCGCCTTGCGCTGGTGGGCGCTGAGTCCGAGGATCGCGTCATCGAGCTGTTCCGTGGATGCCTCGGCGAGAATCTGTTCCGGATCGGGCTGTTGCGCGCCCGCCCTCAGCGCGGCACACAGCGCGGTTCGGAGATTGTCTACGGTTCCGGTAACCGCCGACGGTTCCGACGGGGACAGCAGGCCCGCGTCCATAGCCACCGCCACCATCAACTCTCGGCGGCCCCCGGTACCGAGCCTGCGGCCGATATTGGCCATGTGCTGGTCCACCGTCGTGTAGGACAATCCGAGGATCAGCGCGATCCGCGCGTTCGTTTCGCCGAGCGCGACCAACTTCAGGATCTCGATCTGGCGAGGAGTCAATGTCCTCGGGCGTGCGTTGTCCGCTGTATCCGAATGCGTCCGGTCCGATGCCATGCTCGGATCCGGCGCATTGTTCGGACGAGCCGCGGTCTGCGCGGGAGAGCCATTCGGCGCGTCTTGCTGAACAGATCCTGTCGCAGTTGGCGCGCCGCCTTGATGCGGCGCGGTGTTGTCGGTTTCGGTGGTGGAACCGTCGATCACCTCGATGCGGTAGTCGATGACCCGCCCGGATTCGTCCTCGATCCGAATGGCCTCGAGGGCGGTCCGGATCGCCGGATGCACGCCGCTCATGAAATGCCACTTGATCTGTGGTGGAACGCCGTCCACCCAATACTCGCGATTCATATACGCGATGCGGAGTTGCTTGCGCGCCTGCGCCTCCAGCCTGGTCCGCCTTTGAAGCTGTCTGTCGAGGTCGTAGTCCTTCGCCTCATGCCACGTTCGGCCTTCGTCGGTCGAGATATCGATCTCGCTCTCGAGCAGAACGCCATCCGGCATTTCGAGGTGGACGGGAGTGCCCAGCGCATGGATCACTTCGAATTGTTCGGCTAGCCCGATCTCCCCCTTGAATCCGCCGAGCTGGGCAGGGTCGCTTTTCGCGATCTCTTTCACCATGCGGAAAGTGATCGGTACCCCGGTGGCGATCCAAGCCGCGACGGCGATGGAAAGCTGTTCGGCCTCTGCGCGCCCGGTGCGGAAACCAGCGGGCCAGTTGGCCGCGTCCGCTGTCGACATATTCGGTGTCCGTGCCAGGATCGCGTTCCGCCGCGGCACTAGTTCGTCGAATGCGGCTCGCACGGCACGCGTCCGATCCTGGAGTTCGTCTCGCTGCGCCTCGGACAGGGGCTGGTGATTCCGCCGGTAGGTATCGGCCAGCAGGTCTGCGAGATTGATGCCGGTTCGCCCGGCCCTTCTTCGAGTCTTGTCGACCCACTGGTTCGTCATGCGTACAGCGATATCCACGGCCAGTTCGTGGGCCTTTTGCGTCTGGATGAAGGCATCGGCTGACATCTTGGCCAAGCCTGCCGCGACGTTTTCCGGGAAGTCGGCCGCTGATGAGATGGCGTGTTTGCTCAGTTGGTGATCGCCGTATACGGACTGGGTGGCTGTATGCAGGTACTCGCTGTAGATATTGAGAACGGCAAGTTTTGCCTGATCGGTGACCGTCGCATCGTGGCTGGCGCTGTCGATCTGGGAAAGCGTCGCGGTCAGACCGGTCGGCAGCTGACTGGTGTCATGAGCGAGTTCCTGCGCCGTGATGTGGTGCGCGGTAGGCGCCGCAGCCTGTGTGGTCACGTGACCAGGCGAGGATGCGAGATCACGCAGAGCTCGCAAGAGCATGATGCCGTCGGCCCACCGGGCGGTCTGTTCCGCGGCGATGCCGTCCTGTGTCGGGCCGCTCCCGGGGATCTTCCGGCGCTGCCCCTCATAGCGGGCGAGGATGACTTGCTTGACCTGTTCCGCCGTCGCCGGATCGATGGCGATCTCACCGATGCTGGTCAAGATCTCCTGAATGGCTGTGGGAACCGATTTCGATTCGGAATTCGCATCGGAGGTGCCCGACGGGCGGCTGCGGTCGGGTGCTCGGTTCGGTAGGTCGTCGGCCGGGCGGCCGGTGATCTTGCGCTGCGGGTGATCGCGGGCATCGTGATCGTCGTGTGGGGCCTCGACCGCACGGAGGGTGCCGTTTTCCGTTTTCAGGTAAGCGACGAAGGCTTCTTCGATGTGCGAGTAGGACTGTTGCCATTTCTCGAATGTTTGCACCCGGGGGATGCGGATCTCCGGACCTTCTTCGGCATCCGAGTGCTCGATATTGGTGTCGAAAACAATGATTTCGCCATTGACGTTGGTGACCAGGTATGCGTGGGCTTTGACGCCGTCATCAACGACGATGACGGCGGTATCGACGCCGTCTCGGTTGTTCGCGATAGTGTCGACGACCGCCGAGAGTGCCTCATTGCCGGATTCCGGTGTGACCGGTTGTGCTGTGGTTTGTGGCCACACCTTCTCGAGCTGAGCCAGGACACCGGCTTCCAGCGCACGCCAGTTGTCGTCGTCTGCCCACTTGATGTCCGCTTCGTCTGGTTCTGCTGTGTCATCGGCCAAGCGCAACGCTCGTATCGTGCGGACCACCTGGATGACGCAGGCCTCGATGGTCTCGTGGGCGATGGTCGACGGTTCGGATCGATTCACCGTCGAGCCGCGCCCGCCCGACGCCAGCATGTGCGCTCGTTGCGGATGCCAGTAGTAGCCGAGTTCCCGGGCCCTGGCGAGTATTCGGCGTCCTCGTGGGGTATCGACTCGGGCTGCTCCCCGGAGAATGGCGCTCACCGTCGGCTTGGCCACCCCGGCGAGCTCGGCGATCTGGGCTTGAGTCGGTTGTGGTCGGAACCGTGCTGGAACGAAGGCGCCGTTTCTGAACCGGCCGGGGACGAATCGGTTCTTGGTGAACTCGGGATCGATGGCCTGTTCGAGCTCCGGCGAAATCGGACTCTCGGGATTCGAATAGCCCAGCCATTGGGCTGCGGCCAGAACCCGCTGTTCCTCCTCCGAGTAGGTGGGTTCGGTTCTGGCGAGGGTGACGTTGACTGTGTCGCGGTGGACACCGGCCAGCTTCGCGATATCAGCCTGGGTGACTGGTTGGGACAGCTCGCGATTACTGAGCTTGCCGAAAATCTCGGCGATCTCCGCAATTCGACCGGATCCCGGCCCGCTGGCCGCGTCTCCCAATTGGCCCAGGTAGGTCGTCACTCGCTCTCGGGTGACTTCTTCCGGACGAATTCCCATCGTGTAGGCCAACTCCACACAGAGGGACCGCACTTGCTCGACGTCGACATCGCGGCGGGGGTGTCGCCAATAACCGATGCGATCGGCCGCTGCGTGGATTCGTTGTGTGACCGCGGAGTCTGGTGCGTGCTCGCCTCTGAACACCTCACTGACCGTTGCGGGCGGAAGCCCAGCCTCGCGCGCCACCTCCTTCTGGCTGGGTTGCGGTTTGAACTCGCCCCGCCTGAAAACGCCGTTGACGAATTCCCCAGCGGTGAACTTCTTTTCGACAAATGCCGGGTCGATCGCCGCTTCGAGCGCGGCCGGGATGGGGATGCCCAGCCACTGGGCCGCGACGAGAACACGCTGTTCCTCCTCGCCGTAGGAAGGATCTTCCTGGTTGAGGACCGAGTCGACAGTCCGTCGGTTGACCCCGGCCAGGTTGGTGATATCCACTCGGTTAGGCGTTTTGCGCAACTCCGCTTCGCTCAGACCGAGGAACAGTTCCGCCAACTCGACCAGACGAACGATCACCGGTGCTTCCGTCACGGCGGCGGCCGTTCGAAGTTCGGTCAACGGATCACCCGCTCTGGGGACTGAAATCCGTCCGGGTCGGTCGAGCATCAGCAGTCTCGCCAACTGACGATTCAGTTGTTCGCTGAAGCGAGCCGACTCATCGGTGGCTTCGATCTCCGGATCCCGCTCGATGCGTTGTCGGATCCAACGCACCACTTCGGATAGCCGCCCGGTCTCGAATACCCGCTGCCAACCCGCTTCGTTCAGGTATTCGAGTGCGGACTGCACTGCTTCAAAGGCCCGCCGCACCGAATCGAGGTGCAGGAGAGCGGGATTGATTCCCAACAGCTCAGCCAGCGCGACGCGCAAGGTTTGCACCTGCACGGCATCCAGTGGCCGATTGGGATGTCGATAATCGGACTCGGCTTCGGTCGATGGGGGCTCCGAAGACACGTCAGTTGCGATGGCATTGGCTTCGCGGAGTTCACGCGCCATCGCCGGTATCCCGAAGACATCGCGATCGGCGCGGTTATCGTTCTCCACGTACTCGAGCAGCACGTGAGCGTCGTACGTCCCCAGATAGCTCTCGATTGCTGTGACCAGCTGGCCGAGCGCGGGAGCGTTCGCCGCACCGGCGAACCGCCGCAGCTCGACCGCTGCGGTATCACTGGATTCATCGACTGTCGGACGCAATTCCGAAACCCCGAGCAGACCAGCCAGTTCGTGTTCCAATTCATCGGCTTGTTCGTCTAACCGTTGTCGTTGGACCGCATCCGCAGCCTCCTGCCTATTCCCGATGGTCGCGACGGCCGTGGCCTGGATGGCCTGATCGAACTGGAGCCACCGGGCAATCCAGTCGGCCAGATCCGACAGCGCATTCGCCCGGGCGGCTGTCCGCTCATCCGGGTTCATGCCAAGTATCTGCAGTCGCAGATTGTCGATCGCTTGCCGAACCGACCCGTAGTTCAGGAGGTCGGGGTTGATCCCCAGCAGTTCGGCCAACTGCGTCCGCGCCGTGTCACGGCTGGCGCGCAGCAGCTCCACGGCATCCGAATCCGGCGCCAAATTGTGAGGATCTAGCCCGAGCCGGGTTGCGACTGCATGGCGTAGCGATGTGATCGGCGCGGCATCTTCGGCTCCGCCACGCCGCAGTTCGGCCACCACACGACGTGCTGCGGAACTCCTGAGCCAGTCGGTTTCTCGTTCACTGAGATGTCCCATTGCGTGGGCTACTTCGCGCCGACGTAGCGCGCCGAAATACACCAATTCGCAGTAGACACGCTCGTCGTGGGGAAGCCGTGCGACGGCACGTAACAGCGCCTCCAGCCCGCCGTCCATGGCAGTCGAGACCTGCGCGGGCACTCTCGCCTGCACAGCTGCTTCGAGTTCGCGATATCGCGTCGAACCTGGCAGTGGCAGCTCCTCCAGACCGACTTGGAATACCGGTCCCCGAGACAGCCAATTCGCCAAACCGAATGACGAATCAAGGCGCATGGAGTCGACGGCCGCGCGGCTGACATCCAGCTCCGTACAAACCTCGGCGGGCGACATGCCCTGCAGGTAGCTCAGTTCCGCGTACCGTCGTTGATTCTCGGACCTGATGGCAGCTATAGCCTGCAACAGTTTTGCCAAGTCGCCATTCATCGCCTCGCGTAGCACGTCGGGTACCCGATCCGCCACGGCTTGCTGCAGTGCGAGGTATCCGGGCGAACCCGGCAGTGGGAGTTCGTCCACACCGACGCGGAACACCGGGCCCCGAGTCAACCTCTCGACAAGGACGCGCGGTACGTAATTCACCTGCATCGCCCGTTTGACACCGGTCGTCTGCCAAATTTCAGTCGACGTCAGTCCCCGCAAGTATGCCAGCTCGGCATACTCCCGATGGATTTCGGGAAGGGCGGCGATAGCCTCGAGGAGTTTCGGGAGGTCGCCGTTCATCGCTTCGCGCAATTCGGCGGGCAAGCGTGCTGCTACCGCTTCCGTCAGCTCGATACGCTGCGGCGAGCCGGACGGTGGAAGATCATCAATTGAGGGGCGGAATTGCGGGCCCCGCGCCGACGCCCGTAACAGCACGCGAAGAACTCGGTTATTGATGTCGTAGAAGGTGCTAGGGCCTATGCCCAGCCTCTGCTGGACCTCAGTCGGACCCAACCCGGACAGGTAATGCAGCTCGACGAGATTCCGTTGACGTTCATCGCGAAGATCCGCGATATGTCGTACCAACTTCTCCAGGTCGCCACCCACCGCGATCCACAGCTCCTCGGGGACCCGCGCCGCAACAGCTGTACGCAGTTCGGCGAACTCCGGTGATCCCGGCGGTGGGAGGGTATATGTGGCAGGTGACTCGTGCGCAGTCTCGTCGTTTTCGGCGGCCTCTTGGTGGGAAAGCCGATCGATGGTATTTCGCTCCAGAGTGAGCAGCAACGCCGCTGTCATATTCGTGAAGGGGCGGACCGATCCGGCTGCGTCATGATCGAATCCCAGGAAGAACCGGCGCTCGAGCCAAAGGCCTTGTGCTGGATTCAAATCCGCGACGCGCTGCTCGAACTGTGCCGCGGACATCGCGGTGATCGTCCGGTAACCCGGGTCGGAATCGTGTTTTCCGGTGCGCCGCAACGCTTCCAGGACGCCTTCGCGGATCCGCTGTAACCGCTTGCGGTCTACCGAATCCTGTGCGAGATCACGCAACCACGTACGGAGATCTCCGTCTTCGGGTGCGGTCCTGTTTTCTACGTCGCGGAAAATGTCGCGGATGATCTCTTGAGCCAACCGCGCCAATGGCGGCGCCGGTGGTTGCCCAGGCACCGGAAGGGCACCCAGCAACTCGAATACGAGTCGAACGACTTCCTGACCGTGCTGATCCCACAGTTGCTGGGCGAATGGAATATCGGGCTGCGTTTGCTCCGATGTTGTGCTCGAATCCGCGACTTCGCTCGGACGTGACGCAGCAACCGAATTCGATGATCCGGTCTCGGCCGTACTCTCGGTAGCGGAGCGTGTCGGTGCTCCCTGGTCCGGATCGTCCGCCGCGTCGCGGTTGCTGTCGGGAGAATTCGGCATCCGGACCTCGAACCACACGGTCTTGCCACCGGCGCGTTCCAGGTCGACGCCCCATGCCGAGGCAAGCTCTTCGAGCAATCCGATTCCGCGGCCGTGAGTTCCGGCAGTCAGCGCGCCCGCTTCCCACGCGTCCAACTCGTCGCCCGCGAAGTCCAGATCGGTGACCGCATCGAAGTCGCTTTCCTGCTGGCGCTCGGGCAGACCTCGGCTGGTGTCGCCGATCTCGAACCGGAACACATCACCGAACCGGAAGGCGCGTACCCGGGCACCGCCCTCGGGCGCGTACCGATCGACGTTGCCCACCAACTCCGACAACAGCATGATCAGGTCGTAGCGTTCTTGATCGTCCGGCCAACCGGCCTGTGCCAGCAATTCCTCCGCCGCGTGCCGGGTTGCTCGGACACCAGGCGCGACGGAACCTTGCGCGAAGGTCAGATCCATATCGGGTTCGGGCAGCACCTGTGAGGGATCCGCACGCCCGGCAGCCTCGAAGAGCTTGAACCACACCTTCTTTCCGCCGTCTCGCGGCAAGCTCCAGCCCCAAGACCCGGACTTGGCGTCCAGCAACTCGAGGGAACGCCAGCCAGGCCGGTTGTCGTTTCCTCGATCGGGCAGGGTTCTGCTGCTGTCGCTGACCTCGATCTGCACCCATCGATTGCGTGGCTGCCCGAGTACGGTGCCGGAAATGCGCGGGACGCCACCGCCGTCGGTCCGCGCCTGGACTGCCAACTCCCATGCGATGCCGACCGCCGCGTCGAGGTGGTCCGCGACCGGCCAGCCGGTCATCAAGTCGAATATGGGCTCGAGGGCGGCGGCTATGTCCGCCAGTCCCAGCGAATGGGTTGCGGCCTCGACCAGATGTTTGAGCGCGGGTGGTGTGTCGTCGCGCCGGCTCAGCTTCCGGAGTTCATGAAGTGGATCGCTGCTGGACGGGGCTGTCCACCCGGTACCTGGCTGGCGCAGTCCGAGAATTCCGGCGAGTTCATCGGTCAGGTCGCGTGCTCTGCTGTGCCACTCCTCGGGTGTCATCGTGGATGGCCGCCCGGCCGCCAGGTTCTGTGCCTCGGCTTCGTGATCGAGCCGGCGCACGAACCAGTTCGGAAGGGCGGCGAGGCCGGGAAGTGTTGGGAGACGACGGCGTTGCGCGGCGTTCATGGAACGCAACTCGGCATCGATGGAATCGAGAACCTGTACGACCGCAGCCCTGGGCGCGCGCTGGAGTGCTGCACTCACCTCCGACGGGGGACCGGTGATCTTGTTCGGGTGCGGTTCGTTCTCGTGGTCCGCGCGGGCCTGTTCCAGGGCGGTGAGTACGCCGCCGTCGTTCTTCAGTTCGGCGACGTAGACGGTGCCTATGCGTTGATAGGTGGGCTCCCACTGGTTTTCGCCGTTCTCGTCGCCGTCGTAGCTTCGTACGCGCGGGGCGTCACCCTCGATGAGGGTGTCGAAGACGATGAGTTCGTCCCCGACTCTGGTGATGACGAAGCCGTGGGCGTTCTCGCCGTCGTCCACGACGATGACGGCGGTATCCGGGCCCTCCCCGCTGCGGATGCGTTCGGCGATGGCGGCGATCGGGTCGGTCCCGTCGGCGGGTTTCGGCTCGACTCGGAGCTGGGCGAGGATGCCCGCTTCGAGGGTGCGCCAGTTGTCATCCGCGAACCAGGCTGGATCGTTTTCGTCCGGCTCGGGTGCCTCGTCGTGACCGACTGCCCGCACTGTGCGGGCGACTCGGATGGCGCAGTCCAGGACGTATCGACGGGCGGTGCGGATTCCCGAACCCGGCGCGGCTGCATCTGTTTCGCGGCCCTGCTCGAGCGTGGGCGGTCGCCATTGGTCGGAAACCGTGGTTCCGTATCCGCGTGCCGTCTTGACATACCGTCGGCGCGATAGTTCCCGATAAGCCCTTTCTACCGAGGATCTCCCGACGCCGAGCCGCCGGGCGAGTTCAGCCGCCCGCGGCAACAACGTTCCCTCCGCAAGCGCACCGGATCGAATGGCATTCTGGATTCCGAGCACGATGGTGTCGCGGCGACTGAATTTCCCGCTGTCTTCCGCCACGTCTTGCATAGCGACTGCCTCGACAAGCACTTCGAGTGCGCGCTGCCGAGCATCGGAACCGCTCGGGTCCGCCGTTCGATCTCGACCGCCGGTTTTTTCGGTAGTACCGATCGGATCTCGCGGCCGCGTCGCGGATTCGTTGTCGGAATCCTGACCGCTTTCCGGATCGGAATCGGCGAAAAGGATTCCAGCCAAGGCATATACGGCTCGGCTGAGCTGTTTCTTGATCGCGGTCGCGTTGCGATTTCCACCTATCGCTTCGACGATGTCGGGTATCGACATCTGTTCTACGAATCGGAACACGAGGCACCGCGCCTGATCGGCGTTGTCTATCCGTCGTATGGCGGCGCGCAGCTTGTCGAGCTCGCTCTCATCGCCTCGCGCCGCGGCGTCATGCGCGGACTCGAATGCCGCCTTTACTTTCGCCACCGTCTCCGAGTCCGAGGCTCGCGCGACGGGGCCTTGCGGATTCATTTCCGCCGTGGCGGGGATGTGTGCCTCGTTGGCGAACGTGACGCCGAGCGGAGTCCGAGCGGAGTTGTGCAAGGCCGCAGGTGATTCCGGAGCCGCGGTGAACAGCGGGTCGATGCCGGATCGGCCGGTCGATTCGAGGTGCTGGTCTAGAGCCCGGCGAGTCGCTTCCCGTATTCGCGACGATTGCGCTTGTCTGGCCTGATGCTGTGCCTTGGCGTCGGATCCGAGCAGCTGTTGGGTCGATCTGGCCGCTTCGCCTGTCGGCAGTTCATCGGTGGCCCGGTAGATGAGCAGCGTGAGGCGCGCGATTTCAGCATCGGCGCGGTGGAACACTTGCTCGAATCGGGCGGCATTCCGTTCGCTGGCGGCGTATGCCGCGAAGGTCCGGGCCACCGATTCCGGCATGCTGCCGTCCGGGTCTATGGTCGCCCGCTGCCGATCGCGTTCGGCGCGCCACCGGTCGCGTGACAGCCGTGCGCGCTCCCGATCGGTGACCAGGGCGTCTCGCTGAGCATGCAACTGCGGCACGGACATTCGGTCGGTCGCCGGATCCGCGACGCCGTGCCGTAGCAGAAGTTCGTCGAGGTGCGCGGCCACCTGCGCGATCAGTCCGTGCGCGGTGGGTTCGGCCGCTTCTCCGATCCGCAGCCGCTGTTGCCCGGCGTACCGGCCGTCCTGCTCGATGGCGGCGGGGGCAAGTGGTGTGGTTCGGACGTGTCCCTCGTCGTCTACCTGAACCTGCCGGTAGTCGACCCGAATCCCGGCCTGCGCCAGCGCATTCAGGGTATCCGCGGGCAGAAGCTGTTCAGCATCGGCAAACGGCGACAGCACGGTGAGCACATCGTCGTCGAGGCGTGCCCAGCGGCCGATACGCTGTCCGGGTAGTTGTTCCAGCTGTCGCTGTGCGGCCTCGGCGGCGGCCTGAATCCGGATCGTACGCAGGGTTTCCGCGAGCATTTCCAGACGTGCCAGCAGTGCCGACTGGCGCCGTTCGGCTTCCGCGGGCATGCTGCCCGGATCGGATTCGGTGGGCAGCAGGCGCTGCAGGGCAGCCCTGGTGCGGGCCACCCTGTTGGTCGCGGCGGCAATTCGCGCGCCCCACTCAGGCTGTTGTTCCCTGACCTCGGTCGCCAAAGTGACCGGGTGCCACGACTGCTCGGGTGCGCCCGCCGATTGCCGGTCGAGCTCGTCGGCCGCTCGCAGCGACGCCGAGCTCTCCTGGGGTGGATTACCCAACCGCGATAACCGATTCCGGTCTTGCTCGATCGAGTTTCGAACCGGCGTCGGCAGCTGTGTGACCAGCACCCGGCCGTACTGATCCACTCGCACTTGCCGGGTGATCACCGGAACTCCGTGCTGTCGCAACGTATTCCGAAGTGTTCTACCGAGTGCGGCGCGGCTGCCGGGGCGTTCGAATACTTCGACCCGGGTGCCGTCCACGAGTTGCCCGTGCGGCCCCACGGGAATCCCGCCACGGGCCGCCGCGACATCCCGCAGCGCCAACTCCTCCGCCGTGGCACGCCAGCGGGTGAGGTCAGCGTCGAAGGTGGCGCACTGGGCCGCGACCGCGACCAGGTCATCGAGCAGTGCCAGCAGTCGATTACGCATTTGCTCGCCGAGATCGGCTCGCGACAGCGCTACCGCAGCCCTGGTACGTAGCTGCGCCGGGGCCAGCTTCGCTGTGGCCGCACCCGCGTCTGCCCATTCGGTGAGGTCGAGCAGTGCGGCAAGACCATCGGTATGCACCAGCGCATCGCGAATACCGCGCAGCAGTTCGGCCCGCTGCCAGGCGGTATCGCTCACTTGCTGAACCGCTTTCGCCAATTCACCGGCGGGCGCGTGTTCCCACTCGGACATCGGGTGTGCCGACTCGTCGACAGCCGCCGACGCGCTGTCCGCACCCTGCATTTCGGCTCGTTGCTGAGCTACCAGATGAGCCAGCGCATCCAGGACGAAAGTCGGCCAGCCCCAGGAATCGGTCTGTAGGTACGCCGGTACCTCACCCATGTACGTCGTTTGGCCGGTGGGATCCTGCGCGCGCCATGCCCGAGCCAGGTCCACCATCATGCCGTCCGGGGCGATGGTCGCGCGGAAACCGGATGCTTGCGGGACCGGCCTGCGGTCGGCTGCTCTGGCGGCCGCCAGAGCATTCCGGTTCTGAGCTTCCCGCCACACCTGAGCCACGGGGACGCCCCTGAGCACAGCCTGCAATGCATAGGCGGGATGGGTGAAATCGGGGAGTCCGCTTACGGTTTCACCAGTTACCGGTACAGCGGCGCCGAACCTGTTGTTGGCCTCGGCGAGCGCCTCCTGGGGATTGAACACCTTGCGATCGCCGAGACCGGCCGCGCCGGGATCCCCACCATCGTGGAGTTCTTCCGCGCCTGAGAGTATCCGGTGTCGAGTGTCATCATCGAGTTGGTGTTGCCACGTGTCGAAGAGCGTCTTCAACTCGACCGTGCCGTTCGGGCGCGGAACATCGAAACCATCCAGCCAGGCGTCGAATTCCCCTTGGCTGTCGAATTGATTCAGCCATGCGTTGAATGCGGCGTAAAGGCGGTCCTCGTCGCGCCTTTCCTTCTTGTGGAAGCTGTAGCCGTCGAGCTGATCCAGCCATTCGTCGAATGAATAGTCTTCCGGTAGTGCCCTCGCCTTCTTGAGGCCATCGAAATGTTCGACAAGGAATGGGAATGCCGCCGCTTCCAATATTTTGGCGTAGTTTCTCCGCCTATCGAACCTGGCGTCGGATGGCAGGATGCCGAACGTACGCAGTTCCACCAGATCCCGGTACCCGCGTTTAGGGTCGGCATATCTTCCCGACCGCGCGAATTTGTCGCGAAGATGCGTCATTTCGTGGTTGACGACATCGTAAACGGCATCTCCGGTCGGCGCCATCAGTCGGCCGCTTGCTACTGCGGCAGCGATACTCGTGCGCAACTCTTCCGGATCGGTGAAGAAATTCTCGTTGAGAATCATCAATCGCGGCGAATTCACCCAGGGGCCTCCGGCTTGCCATACGCAGGCCGCCGGACCATCCAAAGGAGCCACCAGAACAGCCGCAAGCGATATGAGCGGATCCTCATCGAAATTGTCGATGATCGCATTCCTGATCGACAAAGCCATCTCGACGGTAATTCCCGCCTTATCCAGGCCGAGCACCTCTATGCCGTAGGCGTCGAACAACTCCCTGGCGATCGCCTGTTTGATATGCCGTTCGGAATCCGTTGCCGACTCGGCACGCTTGTCCGCGGATATGGTCGGCACGCGGTTCGTGGCCGGGTCCGGTGCTGGCTTATCGGTGGAATCGTGCTCGCGGGACTGCGTCCGTACCTCATCGGCGAGGCGTTCGATGGCACCGACCTGCGGTTCGGTGAGATCCGCGTGGCGGCGCAACGCATCGGCCGCATCGGTGACAAGCCCGCGATGGGAGGTATTCAGGCGATTGAGGTTGTCGAGCAGCGTGTTCTGAGCAGTGGTGAACAACCAGTCGCCGACGTCTTGTCCAACGGGCACGGACCACTGATCGTGTTCGGCCGACCCGATCGTGGCGAAGTGGATCGCGTATGCCAGCCGCGACACCGGCTCGGGCGGAGTACCTCGGGTGGGATCCCATCCCAGCATGGCGAGCACTCGCCGGACGTTGTCGCGGCCATACCGTCGCTTCAGTGCCTCCGATGCCGATGAGTTACCCTGCTGCGCCAACGGCAGAGTCGTGTCGTCGGTCGGCCATTCGGCGAACGGGTCCGAGAACAGCTGCGGCCCCGGCAGGTTCGGCTCCCGGTTTGTCGGCGCGGGAGCCGCGACCAATTCGGCGGCGCCTTCGTGGTCCTGCCGTGGTCCCGTCGATTCGGCAGCGCCGCCGTTACGCGCGGGCTGTTGTTCAACCGCGGTCCCTGGCGATCCCTGTTGCGAAACGATGTCGTGCAGGTCGAGGTGACCTCGGCGCAGTGCCTCGACGACGGCGGCAGTTCGGTCGTTGACGACGAGCTTTTCGAAGATTATGCGTATCTCGGTTCTTATGGTCGCCGGAGAGACAGCGCGAGCGCTGGCGATCTCAGCGTTCGAGCGGCCTGCGGCGACGAGGCCGAGGATTTCCTTGTCCTGCGGTGACAGTGCACGCGGAGCGATCACCGCTGGCGCCGGTATGTCGTTCACGTCGAGATATCCCAGGCGCAGGGCTTGCATAACGGCCCCGGCTCGGCTGTGTGCACCGAGTCTTTTGAAGATTTCCCTTAATATCTGTCCAACGGAATCGAGCGCCAAGCCGAGAGTTCTGGAGTTTCCGATCTGCTCGTTCGTCCAGCCTGCGGCGGCCAACCGGATTATTTCCAGCTGCTGACCGGACAGCTTTTCGTGTGCGGGAATTGCCGGGCCCGGCACGTTGTTCAGATCGATATATCCAAGTCGCAGCGCCTCAACGATCGCACCGACACGAGTGTTGGTGTCGAACTTCCGGAAAATGCGGTCGATATTTGCTTGTACCGCATCCTTCGATAATCCGGTCGCCGCCGCGATCTCGACCGTCGTCTTATCCGCGCAGATCAGTCCGAGTATCTCTGCTTCGCGGCCGGTCAACGGCTGTGGCGGCAGACTTTCCGGCTCGGGGAGGTCGTCCAGCGCAAAGATTTCCATTCGCAATGCCACGACCACGGCGTGGGTTCGGTCGCTGGCGCCGAGTTTCGTAAATATACTCGCGGCGTCGTTCTGTACATCGCGGTACCGTCTGCTCAAATTCTTTGCTATTTCGGCGTACGTCTTGCCGGTCGCTATTTCGGTGAGCACCGCGAGCTCGGTATCGGTCAGTCCGCCGTCGCGCAACTGCCGCCGATCGGCCATTCGCTGCGTGATTCCCTCGACCGCGGCGAATTGTTCCTTGGTGAGGTCACGGCCGAAGCGCATCATGCTGATTGCGGAGGAGAGGACGATGCGGTCGGCGGAGGTCAACCGGTTGAGGATGTCGTCGACCACGGGTGCGTTGCGTTCCGCATCCCAGCCGAGGGCGGTCAGTGCCCGGCGAAGAGTGTCGTGTCCGTATGGCCGACGCAACTCTGCGATCAGATCGCGGTCGGGAACTGCCGCCGTACCGGGACTACCGCCGGGATGGATCGCCGTTACTTTTCCGCCGACGCTCCTGGCATCCGAATGATTCTCGCGGGCGACACCAGGCAACTCGATGCCTTTGTCGAACGCCGCCGCTACCGGGTCGCCGGTCCCGGAGACGCCCAGTTTCTCGCGAATGCGCTTGAAGTACGTTCTCACGGTGTTCTCGGACAGGACGAGAACAGCCGCGATGCCCGCAATACTCTCGCCTGCGGCATGAAGGGCGAGAACTTCCAGCTCGCGCCCGGATAGTGTGCGCTCGTCGGTGTGCACCTCGGCCCACTTCGTCCAAGCGGAACCGTTGACGTCGAGCAGGCCCTCACGCAATCCGACCGCGACCATACCGGCGCGGTCACGGACCCCGAATGTGGTGCCGATATCGTCGAGGCAGTTCCGCACCTGGGCTACCGAGAGCGGCAGGTGCTCCGAAATGGCCTCGTCCGTTAGGCCTTTCGCGACCAAGACCAGGACGCTGCGCTCGGTGGCCGACAATTCGACGGGTCCGTACTGCTCGGCCACCGGGAAGTCGGTGATATCGAGATCTCCTCGCCGGACTGCGGCGACCACCGACGCCGCCCGGTTGGCGGTGCCGAGCTTGTTGGAGACGCGGTTGACGGCGGCAACGGCTTTCCTGCGTGACCAACGAAGCTGTTCCAACGCCGCGACCTCGAACGGCAGCAAACCCTGGGCCGTCCCGTACAGAACGGTGATCTCATCCGCGGTGAGGTTCAGACCGATTCCGGGGACCCGTTGTTCTGCGGCAACCGATCTGGCCAGACAGCGCAGGGCGCCCGCGGTGATGGTCCGCACTGTGGCGGCCCGGAGGGGCCGAGCCAAGGTCATGCTCTTGTTCAGGGCCGTTGCCGTATGGCCGTCCGATTGTTCCTGCCGGAACCGGAGAGTCAGTGCGGTCTGCTGAATCGGCGACAACTCGCTGAAGTAATGCTGAAACCCAGGAATTGTCATGTTGGCCAGCGCCACGACCATCGGGTCGGATGCCGTGACCCCCTCTAGCGCCACATAGGCGGCGACGAGTCTTTGCATGAACACGGCCATGGCCTGTGGTCCGGTAGCGGCGGGCTCGGCTGGGAGTGAGGGGTCCATGGCGCGTCCCGCGTCCGCATACGCAGGCGTCGAGCCGGTCTCGCCAGCCGTTTTGTCGCTCGCCGCCGCGGCAACGATGGGCGGTGCCGCTTGTGGGTCGCTCGTCGGTTGTGCATCGGCCTGCTGGTGCGGCGGCGCCGGATCACCGTCGCGATGCTGTGCGTGCACCGCTTGCCCGGGGTCGGTGTGTGCACCCACCGCGACCGTCGGGAACTGCGTCTGTACCGCCTTGGTCATCGCATGGATCGCGCCGACCTGGAGTGGGCTGAGCTCGCGGCCGTTTCGGAGCGCGTCGTGTACGTCGGCGATCGAGGCGATTTGCCCGTCGGTCATGTGAATTACGCTGTCCAGCAACGCATTTCGTAAATGTTCGCCCAGGTAGTCGCCGAGTTCACGGCCTGCGGGGAGCTGCCATCCGTCGAGTTGCGCGGTGTGGTACCCGGCCGCGTTGATCGCGTGCGCCAGCTGCTGCACCGGCTCGGGCGCCATGCCGTGCGCCGGATCCCAGCCGAGCACGGTCAGCACATGCTCGAAGGTCGCGTCCCCGAAGCGCTGCTGCAAAACCTGTGTCGCGGCAGGGTCGCCAGCCTGTGCCTGCCGCAGCACCGTGGCTGTGTCGTCGACCAGCGCCTTGCCGGACTTGCCGATCTTGTCGTCGAGGATCTGCTGTTGCCCGGCGGTGGCCGCGTCGAGGGCGCCACCGGACAGTGTCGGTGGCATTTGATTTATGAAGGACGAGTGTCTTCGGCTCGGATCGTCCGACTGGGTTGTCGGAGGGGCATGCGCGCTCGGACCGGAGGTGCCACCGCCCCGAGCCAGCTGATGCTGCGCGTCCGCCACCTCTTGCAGCGGCGTGACCAAGTCGCGCAGATTCTTCTCGGCCTTGGTGAGCCGTGCTCGCGTCTCGGCCGTCGGCGCCGCCTGATGTTCGGCGGCGGCTTGGTTGTACTCGTTGACGTATTTGACGACGACCTGCTTGACCATCGGGTTGTTGGTCGGGGCGTAGAGGCCGTCGGTGGGTGAGATGTAGTACTGGACACTGCCCGGTTCGCCGTTGCGGGCGGCGCGATTCTCGGCCTGGATATCGATATCGCGTGACAGCGCGGACCGGCCGGTGACCGCGACATGCAGGCCGCCGAGGTCGCGGGCCGCCGCGCTGATCGGGATGTCGACACCGCGGGCGCCCTGCATATTGATGATCAGGACTTTGCCCTCTTGGCCCGCCGCGTCGAAGAGCACTTGCAGGTCGTCCTCGGCCCTGGTGCCGTGCTCGAGGAACCATTTCGCGTCCACCGCGACGAATTCCACGTCGGGGTGCTCGGTTTTCATGACGTTCGACAGTGCGGCGACGAGGTCGTTGCGGTCGCACAGGATCAGCTGTGGGCGGCCGGTTTTCTGCATCGTCTGCGTGTCGGCGGCGATCTGCTTCAGTTTCGCGGCCTCGTCCGACGAGATCGCGTCCTGTCTGACCTCGAGCTTCGATTCGGTGAAGCGGTCGATCTTGACGACATCGCCCATGCCGAACCGGCTCTTGAGTGTGCCCGCGGAGCCTTCGGCGGTGCCCGACGCACCCGTGATGTGGTCGTAGTTCTCACTGCTGAAGAGTTTTTGCGCGGTAATGGATTTCGAGCTGTTCGGGTCATTGCGGATGGGCAGGTCGTGTTTGGCCTCGACCGCCTGGGCCAGGCCGCCGTTCCAGCGACTCTCGGTGGAGGTTTCCGGATCGAACATCACCTTGTGGGTGGTCTGATCGATGATGAAGATCCGTTCCTGCCCATCGATTTCGTGCCGGACATAGTGCACGTTCTCGACGTATTCCCATTTGGCGGAGGCCGCCATGTTCAGTCGGGTCAGCTCTTCGTCGGTCAGCGCGCGGCCGAGTTGGCGTTCCAGGCTCTGGCGTCCGGTCTCGGTCAGATTCGCCGGGCCGCCGCGCTGGTCCGCTGTGCGGCCGAAATCGGATTCGGTCAGGACGCCCCGGTCCAGACATTCGGTCAGGAAGTCGCGGGCATCGCTGACCTGCGCGGCGACCTCGGGATCGGCGAGCTGGCCCGCGCCGTCGGACAGGATGTACTGGGTATCGGCGTGCACGAGCGCCTCGTCGATCTCGTCGATCGAGGCGCGCCGGCCCGGCACCCAGTTATCGCGCAGCGCGGCGAAACCCACATCCTGCTGGGTGCCGATGTAGATCGTCGGTTTACCCGGCTCCGGTGGTGGCGGTGCGGTGTCCGGGTTCATCCGCACCACATCGATACCGAGCGGGCCCAGAACCTCTTGGTATCGGGCGAATTCGCGGTTGGCGAGATTGTCGCGGGTGGTGATCACCTGCACCGCACCGTGTTCCATGGCATCACGGGCCGCGTGTGCCAGGAAGACCAGCGACTTGCCCTCTCCGGCATCCATATTCACCGGGCCGTCGCGCATCGCCAGCATGGCTGCGACCTGTGTCCAGCGCAGCACCTTGTTCTCGCCACGGCGGATGGTCTCGATCAATGCGGCCGTTACCTCGGCTTGGTCGCCGCTGCGCAACATCTCCACCAAGGTTTCCGCGGGGGCGTTCACCAAGCGCTGTTCTTCCGGAAGATCCGGTGAGCAGCGATCCGCGTAGTCCTGTAGGGCGTCCTCGGCGGTCTGTCGGCCCGCAGCTGGTTCGGCCGCATCGACTTCGGTCTTATCGGTCGCGCCCGCTCTAGTCGTCTCGCTATCGGCGGCCGAGGGGTGTGGCCGCGCGCTGTCGGTTGCTTCGGGTGTGGCGGGTTGTTGGTCGGTGGTGTGAGCCTCGTCGGGCGTCGGATTGTGCTGGGGCGCTGGTTCTTCGGTGTGTGTGTTGACCGGTTCGTTGTCGGCCGGATGCGGAAGTTTGCCGTTGGTGGGTTCGGTTGCGGCGGGGTGTTTGCC
>NZ_BDBY01000377.1 GCF_001613225.1 Nocardia pseudovaccinii NBRC 100343 | reverse complement strand
TGCCCTGGTCACTGCAGCCACCCGCGCTGCTGGCGGGCCCGGAAGTATTCGTCGTCCTCGTCGTCGACTTTGAATGTCTCCGACATCGGACCTCCCCTCTCTGCCGTGCGCCGGCCGCTCTACACCCGAGCACCTTCACACAAAATTCCTGCTCAGCGCAACTTCGCCGATATCTCGGGCGGCGGCGCGTGGCAACCGTCCCGACTGCGGACGATCTGCGGCACCCCCCGTGCGCGTCTCGGTGCCCGTGAGCCACTCTGATCGTTTAGCGACCCGGGTAGGCTGACCTGCGAAAACGCTTGGGCCACTGTCGTGGTGGTTGCCAGGAGTTCGTCGTCGATGCTGGTTGGGCGATGGTGTCGTGGGTGAGGAGCTGAACCGGCGATCACGCGGGAACGATGAGCGAGATCTGCACCGAGACCGCCGCACCGACTCCGCCCGAGGTGGGCGAAGATTCGGCCAGAAGAGTGGGAATGGTTGCGTCGCAGCCGATTCCGGATGGATCGCCGCTCCGGTTGGTGCTGGTGGCGTAGCGGGCAGAGCGGGAGTCGCTGGGCGCAGGCCGAGTTCAAGATCAGGTGGAATCTGTGCAGGCATCGCACGAGTAACCCCCGCCACCAGTGCCACCTGATCTTGATCCATGCGGCCTGATGCCGGTGGCGGTGCACTGATGTCGCCCTCCGCGCTTATTCGTGACGTGGCCATTCGCTGATTCCGTCGAGCTCGTTCAGGATCTGTCGTAGGAAAGAGCGGGGTGGGCGGTCGGGGGTCTCCGGGGCGGCGAGCAGGGCTTCCACGATCGGAGCGAGCGCGGGGGCGCTGTCCACGGCCACTCGGAGGAGACCGAGTTCGGCGCAGCGGGAAAGCGCCGGAGTCAGGCAGGCGATCGCCTGATCGGTTCGTCCGGCGGCGGAAAGACAACCGCCGTATAGCAATTGAGCTTGTAGAAGAGCGCGGGGGCGAGGTTGGGTACGGATTTCGGCAAGGATCTGTTCGGCGGCGACGACGCAGCGCTCGGCGGCGGCCGGTGACTGTTGGGCGAGTAGGAGACGAATGGCCGAATCGTGGGTGAGTTCGGCGGTGATCGCGAGTGGGTGGTTCGGTTGCCGCTGGTACGCGGGCAGGTGCTCGAGCGTCTGCCGGTCTGCGTCGGTGATCGGCAGACCCAGTCGTACCCGCTCGTTCACAATGCGGGCGCTCAGCCGTGGCAGGGGGATATGCTCCGCGACCATTTGCCCCTCGTCCAACTGTCTTCGTGCGGCATCGAGATCGCCGCGCATTGCCACCAGCCTGGGACCGGTCCCATAGGTGGCGATCAGGAATTCCATGGCGCCAGCCGCGACGCCGGGGCCGAATGCCAGCAGCTCGGCGGCTTCGGCGTATTGCCCTTTCTGGTAGAGCAATTCACCGAGCAGCCCGCTGGCCATCCGGGTCGCGTGGGATTTGCTGCCGGTATTCCGGGCGCGGGTGAGCGCGGAGCGGAAGAGCGCCTCGGCGCCGGCGATGTCGAGTTCTTCGGCGGCGGCTTGGCCCGCGATGCAGGCGCCGTAGACCACGCCTGCTGGGCCGTTGATGCGCGTCCGGTAGGGCTCGGCCCACGCGTGCCATCGGCGGGCGCCAGCGAAGTCGAAGCGATAGTAGGCGGCCGCTTCCGCGGTGGTGGCCGCGACGCTCGCGAAGAACGGTCGTACCGGCCGCTGCAGCCATGCCTCGGCGGCATCCGGGAAATCCTTGAACCGGTCCGTCACAAGGTATTCCGCGGCTCGCGTCACATCGGCCTGGATGCGCAGATCCGCGGTTCCGGGATCGTCCGGTGCGGCGGTTGCCAGTGCCGCGTCCACGCGATCCAGCGCGGTCCGGGTGGCGGCAGGGCGCTGCAGCGAGATGTTGGCCCAGGCCACCGACAGCTGCAGTTGTGGATCGGCAACCGTGATCGCCGCGGGCAGCTTCTTCACCAGGCCCAGGAAGGTGGCCATGCGGGAATCCTCGATGAGCGTGTCGGCGTGTTCTTGCACCAGGAGTTTCGCCCGCTCGGCCGCGCCTGCCGCGAGTGCGTGATCCACGGCTTCGGTGAGCATTTCGTGCTCGGCGAACCAGGTCGACGCGATCAGATGGAGCTGTTCGAGCAAGCCGGGGTGCTGTTGGATCAGTCTGCGGCGCAAGAAGTCCGCGAAGAGCGCATGATAGCGGAACCACCGCAGCTCGTCATCGACGCTGCGCAGGAACAGGTCTCGGCGCCGTACCTCCTCGAGCTGTTCCTGCCCGGACCGCACTCCGGTCAGCGCCTCGGCGAGATCTCCACAGATGGTGTCGGTGACGGCGGTCCGCATGACGAACTCGAGCATCGTCGGTTCGAGCTCGGCGACGACGTTTTCCATCAGGTATTCGCCGATGGCGTAGTGCTGGCCGGTGATCTGGTCCAGGTAGCCACCGGGATCCTCCTTGCCGCGCAGTGACAGTGAGGCGAGTTGCAGAGCCGCCACCCAGCCCTCCGTCGACTCGCGCAGCCGGTCCACGTCGGCGTCGGAAAGGTGCAATCTCTTCGCACCGACCAGGAAAACCGTCGCTTCCCCGGAATCGAAGCGCAGTGCGGTCTCGTCGATTTCCACCAGTTCGTCCTGAACGCTCATGCGCCCCAACGGAAGACCGGTGCGAGTTCGGCTGGTGACGATCAATCGAAGGTAGTCGCCCCCGTTGTCGAGCAGGAACTCCATCGCGGCGAGAGTCGCCGGACTTGTCACCTGGTGCCAATCGTCGATCACGACGGCAACGGGCTCCGCACTGTCGTGGATCTCGTTGATCAGGGCCGTCATCACCTGCTGCGCCGCGGCGGCGGAATGTTCCTCGAGAATCTGGGTCAGCTCGATCGCCAGCGTGGGACGAACCTGGCGAATCGCCTCCACCAAGTGGCTCAGGAACCACACGACATTGTTGTCGTCCTCCGCGATCGCCAACCAGGCCGCCCGGACGCCGTCCACGTCGAGCGCGTGCGCCCACTGTGCGGCCAAGCTGCTCTTGCCGAAACCGGCCGGGCCATGAATGAGGACCAGCCGCCTGGACTGTCCCTCCCGTAAGGTCTCCAGCAACCGCGGGCGATTCACCAGCCTGCGCAGCGTCGTCGGTGGACGGAACCGGGTCTTCGGGGCCGATTGCGGCGGCAATGCGATTGCGGCGGCCGACATTGTCGACGAGATCGGCCGACTGCCCGCGACCGACACGGTTTCGACGGATCCGTCGTGTTCCGGGGCGGCCATCGTGTCCACCGGCAGCCCGCAGGAGAACTGCGCGGTGCGCAACCTTTCACCGAAGTCCCGGGCAGTCGCCGGGCGGACAGCGGGGTCTGCGGCCATCGCGGCTTCCAGGATGGCGCACACCATTGCCGGTACCCCGGCGGATCGCAGGTCGGGGACGGGTTCGGAGGTGATGCGCACGAACTGCGCCACCATCGACTCGCCCGCCTGGCGCTCGAATGCGGCGTGGCCGGTGAGAGCCGTGAACAGCGTCGCGCCCAGCCCATACATATCGGAGAGAACCGTCGGAGGTTCGCCGCGTATCACCTCCGGAGCCGTGTAGGCCGGGGTCCCCGCGACGAGCCCGGCCGCTGTCTCGAACGCGCCACCGACGCGCGCGATACCGAAGTCCGCCAGCTGCGGTTCACCGTAGTCACTGATCAGCACGTTGGCGGGGTTGACGTCGCGATGGATGACACCGCAGGCGTGCGCGGTCGCCAGCGCGCCCGCCAACTTCACGCCCACGGCCAATACCTCCTGCCACGGCAACGGTCCGTCCGCGCGAATCCGCGCGTCGAGCGAGCCTCTGGGGTGGAAGGGCATCACGATGAACGGCCGACCGGTCGGGGTGACGTCGGTCGTCAGCACCTGGACGATGTTCGGGTGGGTCGAGAACTTCCCAAGGGCTCGCTGTTCGCGTAGGAAGCGGGTCCGGTCCTCGTCGTCGACCGTCGATCCGAGAACCTTCACCGCCACGTCCCGATCAAGTGCGGACTCGGTGCACCGGTACACGATTCCGAATGCGCCGCGGCCGATCTCTTGGGCATCGGCGAACCCGGCCGCAGCCAGTTCCGCTGCGATGCCGAAAGTCAGGTCGCGTTGCGTCCCCTCGGCCTTACCGTCGGACACCGACCGCTCACCCGATCACAGGCGCAGACTTCCCGGAAATTCGCGCGTTTGCGGCTGCCCGGCACTCCGACCGCACCGCGAGCGACTCATGTACTCACCTCTCGAGGCGAAAACCAGCTGGTCCCGATAGGTCGATCATAAGCCGCGACGACGCCAGCAGCGTGCCTGCCATCGAACTGGCCGCGATGAGGTGGGCCGAGTCCGTCCCGAAGCGGGCGAGGGCGGATTATCTTGGGACTCATGCCCACCATGCCGGATCGGATACCGGCCGAGGGTGCCCACGATGCGTTGATCGGGCACCTCGAGGCCCATATGGTTGCCCTGACTTTTGTGGACAATGCCGGGATAACCAGGGTGAAGACGGTGCCGAAGGGGCGGTTGGCGCAGGCCGCCAAATTCGGCATCGGGGTGTCGCCCTGTTTCGAAACGTTCACCTTCGATGATCTGATGTCCGTCGGGCGGTATCTCGGCGGACCCGACGGTGATCTGCGGCTGATACCCGATCTGTCGCGATTGACCGAACTCGCCTGTCAGCCGGGGTGGGCCTGGGCGCCCGCCGATAAGTACACCCAGGACGGCACCCGCTTCGTCGCCTGCCAGCGCGCCTTCGCGACCCGGCAGGCGCAGGCGGCGCAGAACGCCGGGCTGCGGATTTCGATGGCCTTCGAGACGGAGTGGTCGGTCGGGCGCGGGGATGTCGAAAACGATTTCGTCCCAGCGGTATTCGGACCCGCCTACAGCTTGATCCGGTTGAGTCAGGTGGGCGAGTACGCCAGTGATCTCGTCGCGGCGCTGGAGCGTCAGGAGGTCGCCGTCGATCAGTTCCATCCGGAGTACGCGCTGTCGCAACTGGAATTGTCGGTCGCACCCAATGATCCGGTCGCCGCCGCGGATGACGCGATCCTGGTGCGGCACACCATCCGGCAGGTGAGCGCGCAATACGGTTGGCGGGCGCTGCTCGCACCGTGTATCGAGCCGAGCGGTGCGGGTTCCGGTGCGCACCTGCATTTTTCGCTGCACGACAACGAAGGACCGCTCTTGGCACAGGGCGAGGGACCGCACGGCATGCGCCCCGCGGGCGAGGCGTTCCTGGCCGGTGTGCTGCGCGAACTGCCCGCATTGGTCGCGATCGGCGCGGGCAATCCGGCGAGTTTCCTGCGGCTGCAACCCTCGCGGTGGGCCGGGGTCTGGCAGTGCTGGGGCCGGGAGACGCGGGAGGCGGCGCTGCGCTTCATCACCGGCGTGCAGGGCACCGAGGAATGGGCAGCCAATGCCGAGATCAAATGTTTCGACGCGACCGGTAATCCGTATCTGATCGTCGGTACGGTCATTGCGGCCGGACTCGCCGGTATCGCCGAAGAATTGCGCCTGCCCGCCGAAATCAGCGGCGATCCAATGGGATTCGATGCCGAACAACTGATGCTGTCGGGTGTGCGACGGTTGCCGACCAGTTCGATGGATGCCGCCGACGCACTCGCCGACTCCAAGGTGCTCGCCGAGGCACTCGGCGTCGAATTGCACGATGCGCTGCTCACCGTGCGCCGCGCAGAGGCCGAACGCTATCGGGATATCAGCCCGGCCAAGGTGATCGAGATGACCCGCTGGCGGTTCTAGCGTGCTCACCGATGGTGTCGCACTGACCGATCACCATTGTCACGGCGTCGTCGCCGCGGATCTGGACCGCCCCGGCTTCGAGCGACTGCTCGGTGAAGGGCAGCGCGGCACCTTCGATTCCGCTATCGGCCTTGCCGTAAGGCGTTGGTGCGCACCGATTCTCGACCTGGAGCCGCATGCCGATCCGGAAAGGTATCTGGCGCGCAGGGCCGAACTCGGCTGGCGTGAAACGACCACCCGACTGCTGCGTGCCTCCGGCACCACGCGATGGTTTCTCGATACCGGATTCGGCGGTGGCCGAGCGGAATTCGCCGCGGTCGCCCCTGGCGAGGTGCGCGAGATCGTCCGGCTCGAACAGATAGCCGAACAGGTGATCGCCGAAGTCAGCATCGCGACAATGCCTTTCGAGGATATCGAAACCACATTGCGCGGTCGGGCCCGAAATGCGGTCGGCCTCAAGACAATCGTGGGCTACCGCTATGGTCTGAACTTTCCCGTCACCGATACCCTGCCATCGACGATCATCCACGAACTGCGCCTCACCGATCCGGCGACGCTCGGCTGGCTGGTCGGACTCGGTGCCCGCATCGGAGCGGAATTCGGCCTGCCACTGCAGTTCCACACCGGATTCGGCGATACGGATCTGCGGCTCCAGCACACCGACCCACTGCTGCTCACCGACTTCCTGCACGCCACCGCGGGCTCCGGATTATCGGTCATGCTGCTGCACTGCTGGCCCTTCCACCGCAACGCCGCCTACCTCGCGCACGCCTTCGACCATGTGCACCTCGACCTCGGCCTGACAATCCCCTACGTGGGACAACGAGCCGCAGCGGTGCTCGGCGAAGCCCTCGAACTCGCGCCGTTCCGGTCGATGCTCTACTCCTCCGACGGCTACGGACTCCCCGAGCTGCACTACCTCGGCGCACGGCTGTGGCGGCGCGGTCTCGGCCGCCTGCTGGACGAATGGATCGCCGACGACGCCATCACCCTCGCTGACGCCGAAGGGCTCGTCATCGCGATCGCCCGCGGAAACGCCGTGCGCACCTATCCCTAGCGTGCGGCGGCGATGGCGGCGTCGAGTCCGTTCGACAGCTGGCTGGAGTCGAGTTTCTTGCCGTTGACGAAAACGGTCGGAGTGGCGTTGACGTCGCCGTTGAGGACCTGTTCGGTCTTGTCACGGAGATAGGTGTCGTATTTGCGATCGGTAATACATTGGGCAACCGACGGGTCGGTGTAGCCCGCGTTCTTCGCGATCTCGACGAGTTTGCTGTCGGGCAGGCCACTGCCGCCCTCGGCGGGCTGCTGTTCGAACATCGCGGCGAACCAGCCCTGATACTTCGAATGGTCTTGTCCGGCAACACAATACGACGCGTTCGCGGCGCGGGAGGAGTACTTGGTGCTGGAGGCGCGGTCCAAGAACGAAATGACGTCGTACTCGATGATCGCCGTGCCGTTCTTGGCGGCGTCTTCGAGCGTCTTGGCATTGCGTTTCTCGAATTGCTTGCATGCGGGGCACTGCAGGTCCGCGACCACGCGAACGACGACCTTCGCATTCGAATCGCCGATGCGGACCGCACCGGTAGCTGTCACGCCCGCCGGGGTCGTCCCGGAACCGGCGCCCGCTGCCGTCGCGACACCCGAAGTGACGTTGCTCTTCTGCACCACAACAACGCCGACCACGCCCACGACGACGAACAGCACCGCGGCGACCGTCACCAGAACGACGACAGCGCGGTTGCTGGACCGGGGCGGTGACGGCGGAACGGCCCATTCCCCCTGAGGGTTGCTCACGGTACCTTCACCATGCTTTCGCTCGCCGAAAAGTTCCGCTCCGCACGATAGCGGTTGCCGAACGCGGCGTGCACGTCCGGTCGCGCGCCGCGACGCCGCACGGCCGATTCCCGCCGCCAGGTTCTCGAATATTGAAGTGCGCACAGCCCTGCGTGAATCTAGCGTTGATAGGGAACAGACCGAACAAGGAAGGACGCTTCCCATGTTTCCCGTCGAGCTGCGCGGTACCAGGGCGCAGACGCTCATGTGGGCCAACGAGCACGAAATCGAGCAGTCCGCGCTGCGGCAGCTGCGGAATATCGCGCAACTGCCATGGGTCCACGGTGTCCGCGTCATGCCCGACGTGCACCTCGGCAAGGGGGCGACCGTCGGCTCTGTGATCGCCATGCGCGATGCCGTGGCGCCCGCGGCCGTCGGGGTGGATATCGGCTGCGGTATGGAGAGCGTGAAGACCGACCTCACCGCGGCCGACCTGCCGGACAATCTGCATTCGCTGCGCTCGCGCATCGAGGCGGCGGTCCCGGTGGGGTTCCAGTCCCATAAGAATGCGGTCGACGTTGCGAAGCTGGGCGCGCAGTTCGCCGCCTCTCATGGCGAGCTGGCCAAGCATGTCCGTGGCTGGGCACGTTTCTGGTCCGAGTTCGGCTCGCTGAATCCGGGCGTGCAGGCACTGGAATCCAAGGCGCACAAGCAGATCGGCTCGCTCGGCTCCGGCAACCACTTCATCGAGGTCTGCCTCGACGAGCACGATTCGGTGTGGATCCTGCTGCACTCCGGTAGCCGCAATATCGGCAAGGAACTCGCCGAACGGCATATGACGGTCGCGCGCGCACTCCCGCACAACCAGGACCTACCCGATCGCGATCTGGCCGTATTCCTTTCCGGCACACCGGAAATGGAAGCCTACCGGCGCGATCTGACCTGGGCGCAGGAATACGCCGCGCGCAACCGCGCGGTCATGCTATCGCTGGTGTGCGGTGCCGTGCGCGCGGAATTCGCCGGGCGCGAGGTGCTTTTCGACGACCCGATCAGCTGTCATCACAATTATGTTGCGGAGGAGGAGATCGACGGTGTGCCGATGCTGGTCACCCGGAAGGGTGCGGTGCGGGCGGGCGCAGGCGATCTGGCATTGATTCCGGGTTCGATGGGCACACGCTCATATGTGGTGCGCGGCAAGGGAAATCCGGCCTCGTTCCAGTCGGCATCACACGGTGCGGGTCGGCGGATGAGCCGGAATGCGGCGAAGAGGCAGTTCACCGTCGCGGATCTGATCGCGCAGACCGAGGGCGTGGAATCGCGCAAGGATGCGGGCGTGGTCGACGAGATCCCGGCCGCGTACAAGGACATCGACGAGGTCATCGCCGCGCAGAGCGATCTGGTCGATATCGTCGCGACGTTGCGTCAGGTGCTGTGCGTGAAGGGGTAAGATGTGGCCGAATTGCGGTGAGTACAACCGCAATTCGGCCCGAGTGAGCTCAGTGATATCCAAGGTGCTGTGTTGCCATATTACGGAGCCGCCACTTGCGGACCGACACGCTGGAAACTGTGCGTCCCAGAATTTCGGCAGCCACTGCTTGCCCATGGCTGAGAACGATCTGGTCGTCGTGAGCTGTCCATGGCGTCCTGGTCACGCCATAACGTCCCGCTTTCTCGATGGCCGGTGCCCATGCAGCGACTTGTCTAGCGGCCGTGTACTTCCGTTCCAAGCCGAGCGCATCCGGCGAATACCAAACCATGCTGCAAGTTTCGCAGCTGCCACGTTTAGAACCATGACATTGGAGACACCGTCCCGCTGATTCGGGCGTGCCGTCCTCGTGACCCCACAGACGGTTTGTATCACGTGGCAAAAGAACTCAGCCGCAGCTGGACTGGCGGTCACGAAGCTTATGAATGGTTCACCCTTGCGAGTGAAGCCGACTGAGCCGTCTCCGTCGAGGAGACCTCGTAGATAGTCAGCAGTGGCAAATGGTGCGACAGGGGGTCGAATTGTTCGGGTCTTTTTGCCTACCGATACGCCCAAGTTGGCAATCGCCCGGCGGACGCCTTGATCGTAGAACCGCAACGTGGCGGTCTGATAGTGATCTTCGAAGTTGGTAGCACGTGTCCGGTGGCCGATCGACGAACTACACGGGAGCACCTCAGCGATACGCGGCAGGACATCCTCGTCTCGAATCGCCAGTTCAAGGGACACTCGCCCCTTACCGTCAAGACTCCCCTCATGGGTTCCATCTGTCTGGAGAAGGCCAATGATGTACGCAACAGCAGGAATCGTAGGGTCCAGCATGGGGCCATCGTGCCATTCCTTTTAGGTATCAAACACCGCTTTCAAGAACCCCCGGTCGCCGATCTGATCGCATAGACCGAGGGGGAGCTGCGTGGGGATGCGGATGTCGTCAATGAAACTCACAGAGTAGAGCGGAAATCGACCCAAACATAGGTGAATTACATTGGCCACCAACGCAATTCGTCCTAACTAATCAGCGCCGCCGCATCGTACCCGCGACGCCCGCACCGAGCAGCAAGACGCCGAGAATGAACGCGTATCCACTCGTCACCCAGGTGATCAGTGCTAACCGCATCTCATCGGACAACATCGGCAGGTCGTCGTGAATGATCCGCCAGGTGTCGTCCGGGAACAGGAAGTACACGAATCCCGGCACCACACCCCACACCAGACCGGCCAGCACTGTTCCGGCCGGTGCATACGCGGCCAGCGCCGCCACGAGGAGCAATAGAAGCGCCCCACCGACGATCTGGAACGTCGATCCCGCCCGATTGGCCGCGGATCCGAGAATGACCCACTGCCGGGTATCGAGCGCCGCATGCGCTGCTAGTCCGATCCCGACCGGGGTCACCACCAGACCGGTCAGTATGCCGAAAACGGTCCGCCCGAATCCACCGGTACTGCGGAATTGAGCACCGGGTGGCGCCCATCCCGGCGGCGGCTCGTAGTTGGTCATGGCTGCCTCCTGCGCGGTCCCACGGTGCGGAGCAATAGTCTCACTCTATTGTCCGTTGCCCAGGGATATTTCGCCGTTTCGGCTGGGTGCCGGTCGCCGGTGCGAATCCACAGGGTGCGCCCCGCGCGGCACGGTCGTCAGGATCGATGTCGGTGGCATCAGGCACGATGGAGCGCATGACCACCGCGGCCGGTACTTCAGCGATCGACCTCACCGCGCCCGATCTGCGGGAACGGGCCGAAGAGCTGCTGCGCGACCTCGCGGGACCGCAGGCGAGATTGCGCGAGGATCAGTGGACGGCGATCGAGGCGCTGATCGTGCAGCGGCGGCGGGCCCTCGTGGTCCAGCGCACCGGCTGGGGTAAGTCGGCGGTGTATTTCATCGCGGCCAAGCTGCTGCGGCGGGCGGGGCGCGGGCCCACCGTGATCGTGTCGCCGCTGCTGGCGCTGATGCGCAACCAGGTCGCTGCCGCCGAGCGGGCGGGTGTGGTCGCGGCGACCATCAACTCCGGCAATGTCACCGAATGGGATGAGATCCACGATCGGGTGGCGGCGGGCGAGGTGGATGTGCTGCTGGTCAGCCCGGAAAGACTGAACAATCCGGACTTCCGCGACCAGGTATTGCCCAAGCTGGCCGCCGACGCCGGACTGGTCGTGATCGATGAGGCGCACTGCGTCTCGGACTGGGGGCACGATTTCCGGCCCGACTACCGCCGCATCCGCACCCTGATCGCCGATCTCGGCTCCGATGTGCCGGTGCTGGCCACCACCGCGACCGCCAACGATCGGGTGGTCACCGATGTCGCCACCCAGATCGGCACCGACGCTGCGTCTACCCACCCCGCCGACTCCGTCGGCTTGCCACCCCCGTTGGTCCTGCGGGGAACCTTGGATCGCGAATCGCTGCACATGTCGGTGGTGCGTTTCGACGACGCCGTCGAGCGCACCGCATGGCTCAGCGGACACCTCGGCGAGCTGGCAGGCTCCGGCATCGTCTACACCCTCACGGTCGCCGCCGCGCACGACCTCGCCGACGTGCTGAATTCGCACGGACACAATGTCGCCGCCTACACCGGGCAGACCGATACCGCCGAACGCGAGGCACTGGAGGCGGCACTGCTGAACAACGAGGTGAAGGCGCTCATCGCCACCTCGGCGCTGGGCATGGGCTTCGACAAACCCGACCTGGGTTTCGTGGTGCACGTCGGTGCGCCGTCCTCCCCCATCGCCTACTACCAGCAGGTGGGTCGTGCCGGTCGTGGCACCGATCGCGCCGAGGTGGTGCTGCTGCCCGGCCCGGAGGATGCCAGGATCTGGAGTTACTTTGCCTCCGTTGCCTTTCCACGCGAACACATCGTGCGCTCGGTACTCGACGCACTGGATTTCGACCGGGCCATGTCGACCGTCGCGCTCGAGCCCATGGTCGAGCTGAATCGCTCGCGCCTGGAAATGGTGCTCAAGGTGCTCGATGTGGACGGCGCGGTGCGGCGGGTCCGCGGTGGCTGGATCGCCACCGGGCAGCCGTGGGTCTACGACACCGAACGCTACGAACGTCTCGCCGCGGCCCGTGAGGTCGAACAGCAGGCGATGATCGACTATCAGCGCACCACCGGCTGCCGGATGCAATTCCTGCGCCGCCAACTCGACGATCCCGGCCTGCCCGCACTCGAGGCCGACGCGCCCGGGTGCGGGCGCTGCGACAACTGCACCGGGACTCGCCTCGATACCACCATCGATTCCTCGGCCATCGCCGCGACCCGCGCCCGGCTGGACCGTCCCGGCCTCGATCTCGCCCCGCGTAAGCAGTGGCCGACCGGGATGGCGAAACTCGGTATTCCGTTGTCCGGCAAGATCACCAACGGCGCGGAGACCGGACGTGCGCTGGGTCGGCTCACCGATCTCGGCTGGGGTCAGCGCCTGCGCGCCCTGCTGGACGCGCCCGACGATCCGGTTCCGGATGCGGTCTTCGACGCCTGTATCGCAGTGCTGCGCGAATGGGATTGGACGACGCGACCGATCGCGGTCATGGCCCTCGAATCGCACCGCTATCCGGTACTCACCGCCACCCTCGCCGCCCGCCTCGCCGAGGTCGGTCGTCTGCGTGACCTCGGCACCTTGCAATTGCGTCCGGACCGGCCGCCGGTGTCCGCGGCGAACTCGGCACATCGGGTGGCCGGATTGTTCGACTCCTGGCTGATCCCGGACCTGAGTTCGGTGGACGGTCCGATCCTGCTCGTCGACGCACTCTCCGATACCGGATGGACGCTGACCGTGGCCGCCTATGCGCTGCGCAACGCGGGAGCACCGGCAGTGCTGCCGTTCACACTCGCCACGCAAACCTAGACTCACGTCCGCGAGCCCGATGTTTGCCGCGCTGGGATGTCGACAGCACCGGATTACCGGCGTAGGTGATCATCGCGGATCTGCCCCACGCATTCGGTCGCCGCGGATCCTGGCGAAGCCGCAGCGGTCCGCCACCACAACTAACAATGTGGCAAATATTTGGCTAACTAATGTTCCGGACCAGAATTATCGGTCACGATATGCCCATGTACTCGAACCTGCCCGCAAAACGGCTGTTAGAAGAGGTCAAAGCGCGGTACGGCTCCGCCGAGGCATTCTTCGAATCCTTGGACAAACAGCACATCGACCCGATGGCCGATACTACCGAGCTACCACCCATGCCGGAACTGCGCAGGCCCGATTGATCCCGCGATCGGTCATTACCGGACACGCCCTACTGGCGCGCGTCCGGTAGTCGAAGCGTCGGCGGATCCGGCTCGATCCGCACAGTGTCGCTCAGGCGGGTATCCGGGGGTATCGGCCTGCGCGGCTCCCGGACGCCCGCGGCACCGCCACCGGCCTCACCTGGCCCCTGATCACCACCGGCGGGCACCGCGCCCCGGCCGAACAGTCGACGAATCGCTCGCATCAGCTTGGTCATCATCTCGCCAGTGTGCGCCCCTTCGACTCGGATGGCATCGGTGTTCACAACCGGCGAAGCCGCGGGTCAGCGGGTCGCGGCGAGTAGTTCGACGATCTCGGCGGTGCTGCCGGTTTCGCCGAGGCGCGGGAAGATCTTGCTGATGCTGTGCTGGTGGGCCTCGGCGTCCGAGTCGGTCATGGCGTCGACGGCCAGGGTGACGTGGTAGCCGTGTTCGTGCGCGGCGCGGGCGGTGGATTCGACGCCGATGCTGGTGGCGATTCCGGCCAGCACGATCTGGGTGATGCCGCGGCGACGCAGTTGCAGATCGAGGTCGGTGCCGTAGAACGCGCCCCAGTTGCGCTTGGTGACATGGATATCCTCCGGATGGCCGGTGAGCTCGTCCACGATCCGGTCCCAACCCTCGGGCGGATTTCCGCCCGGATACGGAAATTCATTGCGCCCCTTCACCTGATCGGCACCATCGAGCGCGAACGAGACGCGGACGAGCACGACCGGCAGGCCGTGCTCCCGGAACGCGTGGGCGAGTGCGGCGGAATTCTCGATGACCGCGGCAGCCGAATGCGGTTTGCGCGGTGCGGCGACAATGCCTTGCTGAAGGTCGATGACGACCAGGGCGGTGCGCTCGTCGAGTGTGGTGACCGGCATGAATTACCCTTTCTGAGCTGAATTATCTTGGGACATAACGAGTTCAAGCGGAGTCGCGTCCCACCCGCGCGAGCGAGCGGTCGGCGAGCGTGACGATGACCAGCAGCACCGAGACGACGAGCAGCAACAGTGCGAGCTCGTGCACTCCAGCACTGTCCGCGGCGTGCGGGAATACCGCCGCATTCGCCGCCGCCGCGATCAGCGCACCGAGATACGTTCCGGTGCGCAATAATCCGGCCGACGACGCCATCCGCGCCGGATCGGCCTGGTGGTACAGGGCGTTCTGATTGGCAAGCCCGTTCAGTCCCTGCGGCAGGCCGCTCAGCACACCGACCACCACGAGCAGCCAGAACCCGGTGTGCGGATCGAGTAACAGCAGGCACGCGCACGCCGCGACTTGCAGCAGACCACCGGCGACGAGTTTGCCGCGCACCTGGTGACGCCGCCCGGTGATCGCGGTAATCGCGATGGCGCTCAACGACATCGGCAAAAGCACCAGTCCGGCCACGGACGCACTCAGCGACCGTCCCTCCTCCAGCCATTGCGTAAAGCCGTACAGGAAGGCATAAGCCGTGACGAAGGCGAGCACCTGACGGCCATAGGTGGCCAGCAACGGCGCATTGCCGCCGAGCATTCGCAGATCGATGAACGGCTGGGCCGCGCGCAGCTCCCGCAGCACGAATCCGATACCGACCACACCGGCGAGCACGAGCAGATACCAGTGCGCGACAGCCGGTTTCATCAGAAACAGCATCGCACCGACAAGCGTTCCCGCGAACAACACCATTCCGGTGATATCCACGCCACCGCCCTGCCGTGCCCGCACGCTCGCGGGCAACTCGGCCAATTCGGGCAAACTCATCCGCCCGAGCACCAGAGAGGCCAGCGACAACGGCACATTGACGCTGAAGATCAGATGCCAACCGCCGATACCGATCAGCGCCCCACCCAGCGTCGGCCCGACCACCGCCATCACCTGATTGGCGATCGACAACATGGCGAGCACCCCGGCCGGGCTCTGCGACCCGGTGCGCTCGGATTCGCTGCGCAACAAGAACATCGAGGCCGGATATGCCGCGGAGGTGCCGAAGCCGAGCAGCACTCTGGACAGGATCAGGACACCTAGCCCAGGTGCGAAGGCACCGAGTACGCCCGCGATACCGACCAAAGCCGTGCCGAGCAGATAGAGCGTGCGCGGTCCGTATCGGTCGACGAGCCGCCCGACCACCGGCTGCCCGACCGCGGTGGCCAGATACAGCGCCGACACCAGCCAGATGGTTTCCGACGGCGGCGCGCCGAACGCCTTGCCGATCGGCACCAGCGCCACCGCCAGCATCGAGGAGTTGATCGGATTCAGAATCGAGCCGAGAAGCATCGGCGCGATCAGCCTGCGATCGAATCCCCTTACCTCAGTAAATGATTCGGAGTGCTCCTCGATCGCCGTCATGATTGCGCCACATCGTCGAGCAGTGCCAGTGCCTCGAGGATGGTGCGTCGCTGCGCCTCCGTGTACCGCTCGTGCAGTGTGCGCGCCAACCACTCCTGACGCACCCGCCGGTCGCCCTTCAATCGCTCACGGCCCGCGTCGGTCAGCGACAGCAATTGCCTGCGCCCGTCCGTGGGATCCGGACGACGCTCCACGAATCCGTAGCGATCCAGCGCCGCTACGGTCATCGCCATCGACTGCGGCCGCACCCGTTCGGCCGCCGCCAGATCACTGGTGGATGCCGCACCGTCTCGGTCCAAGCGACTCAGTACCGCCGCCTGCGAGGGGGTGAGGTCGTCATCGGCGGCCAGTTCGCGCAGGCGCCGCCGCAGCCTGCCGACGACCACCCGCACCTCACTGGCGGCTCGGACGGCCGATTCGGAGATCTTCTCGTCCATGCCATCGACCCTAATTTATCCAGTCTCAACTGTACAGTTTCAACTAAACAGTTTGAGCTGTATATCACGCGGATGCGGGCGGCGGACCCACCGAGCCGTTATCGTCGGACAGGTGGCCAGCAAGTCCGCGTCGCCCGCTGTCGAACTCGATGTCGGCGACCGCACCGTCCGCATCTCCAACCCGGACCGGATCTACTTCCCGGAGTCCGGCGCGACCAAGCTCGACCTGGTGCAGTACTACCTGAGCGTCGGCGACGGCATCGTCCGCGCGCTGCGGGACAGGCCGTGCATGCTGCACCGGTTCCCCAAGGGGCTCGCGGGTGACAAGGTGCATCAGAAGCGGCTGCCCGCTGGCGCGCCGGACTGGATTCCCGCGGTGCGCGTCTTCTTTCCGCGCTACAGCCGACATGCGGACGAACTCTGCGTGGACAAGCTGGCCGATGTCATCTGGGCGGTGCAGATGTCCACGGTCGAGTTCCACCCGTGGAACTCGCGCCGCGAGGACACCGAGCGTCCCGACGAATGGCGCATCGACCTGGACCCGATGCCGGATTGCCCGTGGTCGCGGGTGCAGCGAGTCGCGGGCGTCGCGCAGGAAGTGCTCGACGAGCTGGGCGCGGTCGGCTGGCCGAAAACCTCCGGGGGCAAGGGCATGCACATCTATGTGCGCATCGCGCCGGAGTGGGGTTTCACCGAAGTTCGCCGGGCGGCATTGGCCTTCGCACACGAGGTCGAGCGCCGCGCACCCGACGATGTGACCACAACCTGGTGGCGCAAGGACCGCGATCCGAAACTGCTGTTCGTCGACTACAACCAGAACGCCCGCGACCACACCATCGCCGCCGCCTATTCGGTGCGCGGCGTCCCGGAGGCGACGGTCTCGACCCCTGTCCGCTGGGACGAGATACCCGACGTCGACCCGCGCGACTTCACCATGAAGACGGTCCCCACCCGCTTCGCCGAATTCGGCGATCTGCACGAGGGCATCGACGAAGCGGTGTTCCGCATCGACCAACTGCTGGAGTGGGCCGAACGCGACAATCTGGACGTCGACCTCGACGAGGACTGACCGCCGAACGATCGTCACACGGGGTGGCGGCTGGAACCGGACAAAGGGCACCGGTGCTACGGTTCGCTTCGGAGACAGCCGCGGGCGCCGTGCCAGTGGTTTTGCCGGGACAGGAGGTCGTCATGAGCGCCGCGGAGGTTCCGGTTCCGGTCGCGATCGGCCCGTCGACGCCCGCGCCGACGTTGCTGCGCAAGGCCGTGGTCGAGGGCGGCGCGACCGTCGCGGATCTGCCGCAGGCTCGCGCCTTGATCTGGGCGGGTGGGCCAGGTGAGTTCCCGGACGAGTTGCCGCCGTCGGTCGAATGGGTGCAGTTGCCCGCGGCCGGTGTCGAGGACTGGTTCACCGCGGGCATTCTCGCTCGGCATCCGGAGGTTCGATTCACCTCCGCCGCAGGCGCTTTCGCCGCGAGCGTGGCCGAGCACGCACTGATGCTGCTGCTCGCCGGGGTGCGTTATCTGCCGGAGCACCTGCGGGCGGGAAGTTGGCGACAGTACGATTTCTTCCCGCATGTCGGCACACTGCACGGCAAGACGGTGACCATTGTCGGTGCGGGCGGGATCGGGCGCGCCCTGATTCCCATGCTCGTCCCGCTCGGCGCGCACATCATCGCCGTCAATCGTTCGGGCCGCCCGGTGACCGGACCCGGCATCCCGGACACCGTCGAGACCCTTCCGGCCGAACATCTCGCCCGGATCTGGCCGCGCACCGATCACGTGGTTATCGCCGCCCCCGCGACGCCCGAGACGAAACACCTGGTCGGAGCCGAGGAACTGGCCCGGCTGAAGCCGTCTTCCTGGGTGATCAATGTGGCGCGCGGCAGCCTCATCGATACCGACGCACTGGTGGCCGCACTGGCCTCCGGTGCGATCGGCGGCGCCGGTCTCGATGTCACCGATCCCGAACCGCTGCCGGATGGCCACCCGCTCTGGGTGCTGCCGAATGCCATTGTCACACCACATGATTCGAATCCACCGCAGCTGCGGCTCGCGGCTTTCGCGGACCATGTCGGGGCGAATGTGCAGCGCTTCACCACTGGGCGCGACCTGCTCGCTCCGATCGATATCAAACGGGGTTACTGACCCACCCCGGACCCAGGTCGGTGTCATTCAGCTATGAGCACTGGTGATCCACCGCGGTAAGCGGCGGCCTCCAGCACCCTGTCGCGAGCACTGAACGGGCAGCCTCGGATTCGATCGAGGCCCGGCTCAGAATGTCCGCGCCATAAACAGCCTTTTTTGAATGTGCCATTGACAACTGGCACATTTATGCCTGACGCTTAGGTCATGACAAGGTCAACGAGGACCTCGGTCCCCGGCGTTCCGACGGTGCCGTCGGCACGGTCCAGACTCGCTGCCGCGGCATGCGAGATCGGGCTGCGGCCGCTGAACAACGCGGTACCCATGAACGCACCGGGAGTGTGGTTCGCACGCAAGCTGATCGCGACGATCATGGCCACGGCGGGTCCGACGCCACGTGGCATATCCGTCGTCCAGGTCCGGTCCGGCACCGTCCGCGGCGAATGGGTCCGCGCACCCGGCGTGGATTTCGGACAGCGCGCCATCTACTACATTCACGGCAGCGGCTACGTCCTCTGCTCGGCCCGCACCCACCGCGGCTTGGCCGCGCAACTGTCCAGGAAGACCGGACTGCCGGTCTTCCTCACCGACTACCGGCTCGCGCCGGAGCATCGGTTTCCGGCCGCCGCCGATGATGTCGAGGCCGGATACCGCTGGCTGCTCGACCGCGGTTTCGCCGCACAAGACCTGGTGATCGCCTGCGATTCCGCGGGTGGGCATCTGGCGCTGGATCTACTGATCGAGAACGACCGCCACGCCCGCCCACAACCCGCCGCCGTCGCGATGTTCTCCCCGCTGATCGATCTCACCCTCGGTTTGGCCGCCGAACAGGAACGGCGGCAACGGGATCCGGTCATCTCGGCCCGCGCGGCCGGTCGGCTCCCCCACGTCTACACCCGCGACCTGCCCGCCGACGCACCGCGCCTGCGGCTACGAATTCCGCCGGGTATGGCCATGCCGCCGCTGCTGATCCAGGCGGGCGGCGCCGAAATGCTCTGCGCCGACGCCCGACACCTGCACGCGATGGTGCGCGATGCGGGCGGCGATTGCGCACTCGAGATCTGGCCGGGCCAGGTGCATGTCTTCCAGGCGCTGCCGCTGCTGGTGCCGGAGGCGGACAAGGCATTGGATCGGGCCGCTGAATTCCTCTGTACCGCACTGATTTCCCAGACCGTCACGAAGAAGGTGAGCTGAGATGTTCGGACTGGAAAGGCTCATTCCGATCGGTATCCGACCGCGGCGCAGCCACGGCGCCCGCGCGGTGGTGACCGGTGCGGGCAGCGGTATCGGCCGGGCCTTCGCACTCGAAATCGCCGTACGCGGTGGACAGGTGATCTGCGCCGATATCGATGAATCCCGCGCCGACGAGACCGTCGCCCTCATCGAGCGCAACCATCCGGGTGCCGCGCATGCGTTCCGCTGCGATGTTTCGCGCCGCGAGGAGGTGGAAGTGCTTGCGCGCTTCGCCGAATCGCTGTTCGAACGCCCGGTCACGCTGGTGGTCAACAATGCCGGTGTCGGCATCGGCGGAAAGCCGGTCGGCGAAATCGGTTTCGACGACTGGGAGTGGGCACTCGGCATCAACCTGTGGGGTGTGGTGCACGGATGCGAGATCTTCGCACCGCAACTGCGCGCCGCCCGCCGCGGCGGCATCATCAATGTCGCCTCCGCGGCTGCCTTCGCCGCCGCACCATCGATGGCGGTCTACAACGCGTCCAAGGCCGCGGTGCTTTCGCTTTCGGAGACCATGGCCGCCGAGATGAGCGGCACCGGAGTCGCGGTCACCGTGCTGTGCCCGACCTTCGTCAAGACGAATGTGGCTCGCGACGGCCGCATTACACCGCAATCGGCCCGATTGGCCGACACCCTCATGCGCCTGACCGGCTTCTCCCCCGACAGCGTCGCGCGCACCACCCTCGATGCCCACGACCGCGGCCAGCTGTATGTGCTGCCGCAACTGGACGCGCACCTCATCTGGCTGCTCAAGCGCTACTTCCCCGCCCAGTACACCTATGCCCTCGGACTCCTGGATCGGCTACTGCCACAGGAGGACTCGACCACGACGGACCGGACCTCGGTCTCCGATAAGACGGGAGTCTGATCATGGCCAACGTCATGGACTTCGACGACATGCTCCGTAAGATCAAGGATCGCCAATGGGCGCTGGCCGATATCGACTGGGATGCCCCCGGCGCGGAAACGATTTCGCCCGAACTGCACGTCAAACTCAAGCCGTTCATGGCCGATCTGATGTGGATCGAGAATGTCGGTGCGCGCGGTTTCGCCGCCATGGCGAAGAAGGCGCCGACCGAAACGCTGCGCGAGATCTACCGCTACTTCCACGCCGAGGAGCAGAAGCACGCCAATGCCGAACTCGCGCTGATGCGGCGCTGGGGCATGCTCGACGGCGATGAGATTCCGCAGCCGAATGTGAATGTCAAGCTGGTCATCGACTTCCTGGACCAGTACTCCGACGATATGTCGCTGTCGTTCCTTGGCACGGTGATTCCGATGCTGGAGGTGGCGCTGGACGGTGCGCTGATCAAGTTCATCATGGACGAGATCGAGGATCCGATCTGCCAGGAGGCCTTCAAGAAGATCAATGCCGACGAATCCCGGCATCTGGCTGTGGATTTCGCGGTGATGGATCTGCTCGGTCACGCACAGATGCGCAAGCTGCTCATCGATCTTGTGGGCGGGTGGGCCAAGCCGACGTTCATCATCGGCGTGCTGAGCTATGTGCCGCTGCTGAACAAGATGCGCGACAACATCGTCGAGATGGGCGTCGACGAGGAGAAGTTGTATGCGGCGCTGAAGCGCTACGCGAATGTCGGCGAGCGCAGTGAGTTCGCGCGCAGGCTGCCGATGTATCAGATCGTGAAGATGCACGGCGGCTGGGTGATCAACCGCGGCCATCCCTATCACCTGCTGGCCGACGCACTGGTCAAGATCACCGCCCGGGTGCCGAAGCGGCTGCTGCGCCCGCAGCCGACCTGGTCCAAGGAACTCACCTACGAGCCTGCGGCATGACGAAGGACGAGATGAACACAGCATTGCGCAGCGATTCGATGAGGGGCGGCGGTCGGGCGACAGGTGGGCCTACCTTGGATGTCGCCATTATCGGCGGCGGATTCGCCGGAATCGGCGCCGCGATTCGCCTGAAGCAAAAGGGAATCGGCGATTTCGCGATCCTCGAACGCGGCACCGCGATCGGTGGGACCTGGCGCGACAACACCTATCCCGGCGCGGCGTGCGATATTCCGTCGCGGCTGTATTCCTACAGTTTCGCGCCGAACCCGGATTGGTCGCACACCTACTCCGGCAGCAGCGAAATCCTCGGCTATATCGAGTCGATGGCCGCGAAGTTCGGACTGCACAAGCACTTCCGCTTCGGCCTCAATGTCACCGGAATCGTGTTCGACGAGGACGCCGGGGTCTGGCACATCACGATCGAGGACCGCGCGGAGACCGTCCGCGCCAGAGCGGTGGTGTTGGCCTCCGGGCCGCTGGCAAATGCGAGTCTGCCGAATATTCCCGGCATCGAGGACTACCGGGGGCACAAGATCCACAGTGCCCGTTGGGATCACGACTACGACTTCACCGGGAAGAAGGTGGCGGTCGTCGGCACCGGAGCCAGTGCGGTGCAGCTCATTCCGGAGCTGGTGGAGCGGGCGGCCTCGGTCAAGGTGTTCCAGCGGACGCCGGGATGGGTGCTGCCCCGAGTCAATCGGCGCACCACCCCCTTGACCAAACAGCTTTACCGGCGGGTGCCCGCGGCCGAATCCCTCTCGCGTCTGGCCTGGTTCTACGGGCATGAATCCGTCGCGCTCGGCGTGGTGTGGAATACCCCGCTGACCAGGGTCGTCGAATTGGTCGGGCGAGCCCAGCTGCGCAGACAGGTGAAGGATCCGTGGCTGCGCCGCCAGCTCACCCCGGACTTCCGCGCCGGATGCAAGCGGCTGCTGATGACCGACGACTACTATCCGGCCCTGCAACGCGACAACTGCAAGCTGGTCACCTGGCCGATCGCACGCATCGCCGAACACGGCATCCGCACTGCGGAAGGTGTTGAGCATCAAGCCGATTGCATTGTCTTCGCCACCGGATTCGATGTCTCCAAGACCGGCACACCCATCCCGGTCGTCGGCCGGGACGGGCGGGTCCTCGCCGAGGAGTGGCACCACGGCGCGTATGCGTACAAGAGCATCGCGGTTTCCGGGTACCCGAATCTGTTCTTCACCTTCGGGCCGAATTCGGGGCCGGGACACAATTCGGCGCTGGTGTACATGGAGGCCCAGATCGACTATCTGGTGAGCGCGATCGGCACCATTCTGGACCGGGATCTGCGCATGCTCGATGTGCGCAAGGACCGGCAGGACCGCTACAACGCGGCGATCCAGCGGCGCCTGGGCAGCACCACATGGAACTCCGGCTGCCGCAGTTGGTATCTCACCGAGGACGGGTTCAATGCGACCATGTATCCGGGTTTCGCCACCCAGTACGTGGGCCAGCTGCGGACGGTGAACCTCGACGACTATCACGTCGTACCCGCCGCGGACACAGCGAAGAACCGGATCGCGGCGGTTTCCTAGGTGACGGGCACCGGTGGTCGCAACGCTAGACTCGGTCGGTTCGAAGACCGCGTTCCGGCCGCCGGTGCAGGCGTGCCCTAGTCGCTATGGGAGGTGATATCGGTGCCGGAGTACCGGATCGATGATCTCGCCCGCGCCGCGGGCACCACGAGCCGGAATGTGCGCGCCTACCAGGAGCGCGGATTGCTACCGCCCCCGGTCGGCAAGGACGGGCGCGCCAGCATCTACGACGATTCGCATCTGGAGCGACTGCGACTCATCGACGCGCTGCTGCAGCGCGGCTTCACCACCGCCCATATCGCCGATTTCATCACCAGCTGGGAGACCGGCAAGGACCTCACCGAGGTGCTCGGCCTGCAGCACGCGGTGACGGCCCCCTGGGCGAAGGACGAAACCTTCGAAGTACCCCGCGAACTGATCGGGACCATTCTCGGCACCGATACCGACGAGCTCGTCGACCGGCTCGCAGAGATGAAGCTGGTGCGGATCGAGGGCGATACCGTCGCCTTCACCGATACCGCACTGCTCACCTCGTTCGCCGAACTACACGAATACGGCCTGGAACTGCGCACGCTGATCGAGATCTACGCCAAGGTCGCCGACCGCATCGATGACATCACCCACATCATGATCACGGCCGCCAAACAGCACATCGTCGACGAGCACGGGCCCGGCTGGCTGCCCGAGACCAGCAGCGAAATCGCCGACACCACAACGATGCTCAACAAAATGCGCGAACTGGCGGTCGCCTCGGTGCACGCCACCCTGGTCCGGTCGCTCGATGTCACGCTGCGCCGCGAGTTGGGCGATTACCTCGCCACCGCCGCGGAGCGCGAACGCGGACGTACCGGTTCATTGCCCGACGCGCCTTGACCGCCAGCGAAATTCGCTGGGGTGCGCGTTGGTTTCGGGGATTCACGCCGCCGATTGTCCGAGCTCGGGCCGACCGAGCGTTTCGGCTCGACAGGCTCGGTGCTCGGGGCACAGATAGACAAATCCGGGCCGGATGAATGCCGGGTCCAGTCGCTGTGCGAACGTCAAGTTTTCGCGACGCCAGCAATCGCCGCATACCACTGTGTTCATGTGGCACCTCATTCCGCTCACGGGACGTGTGACGAAGGATTCCCAATTCCGGCGAAATCAACGCCATGTGAGCCCATGGCAACACAACCGTTACTTTGGACCCGGGTTCCTGCTCGCCCAGGCCGCGATCTGGCTGCGGTTGGTGAATCCGAGCTTGGTCAGGATGTGTTGGACGTGGTTCTGCGCGGTGCGCTCGGATAACACCAGTGCGGTCGCGATTTCGCGGTTGCTTTTACCGGCGGCGACGAGAGCGGCGACTTCGCGTTCCCGTGGGGAGAGCGTCGCGCGGTTCAGCGGTGTCGCGGCGAGGCCGCGCAGGCGCTGCACCCAGGGGGCCATACCGTAGGACTCCGCAAGTGGCAGTGCGGATTTGGCCATGGTTACGCCGTCCTCGGTGGCGCCGCGGCGGATCAGGAGGTCGGCCAGTTCACAATCGGCCTCCACGGCGAAGCAGCGGGCGCCGATCTCGCGACAGATCTTGCGCGCGGTGCCGAGATCCTGCTCGGCGGTCGCCGAGTCGCCGATGGCTGCCGCGAATTTGCCGAGCCACAGGGTGACCGGGCCTAGGTAGTGTCCGTTGCCGCCTCCGCCGACCGCATGACCATCGCGATACGGGGCGAGGCGCTGCGCGAAGTAGCGGATGTCCTGGTCCAGACCGAGAGCCAGTGCGACGGAACCGCCGACTACCAGTGCGTTGAGCACGAAGTACGGCGGGATCACCCACTCTTCGGGCGGACCGAGCCCGCGATACAGCGGTTCGGCCTCTGCGGTGCGACCGTCTTCGACCAGTGGAAATGCCGTGCCCAGCCGGGCGAAGATCTCGTTGCGGACCTCGCCGCGCATGGACAACGGCGGTAATTCGAAGCTGATATCGAGGTGACCGCGGTGATGGCCGATGGTGCCCACCAGCGCCCGGTACGCGCCATAACCCGCCGGATGACCGATCGATTCGGCCAGTTCGCGCGCCTGCCCGCCGAGCCGCAGCGCCTCGTCCAGATCCCCGTGGCCCTGCGCCAAGGCCGCCTCGGCCACCAGCAGATTCCAGCGGGCCATCGGCCCGCCGGTATGCCGCACACACCAGCGCAGCCGCGACAGCTCACTGCCGATCGCCGCGAGTTCGCCACGCTCCCACTGCGAGTCGATGGCCCATAGCCTGCCCCACAGCTCGATCGATGGGCTGCGCAGGCTCAGTCCGGCATCCGTCATGCGGGCGGCCAATTCGGCCCGCTCCACGCGGTGTTCCGGTGCGGCGCAGGCGAGTTGACGGGCACGCAAGGCGGCGACCACGGCCTCCGGATCGCCGCATGCGTCGGCGAGCTGCAGTGCGGCCACGCTCGTCTCGTCGACGTTGTCGAGCAGACCCAAATAGACCGAAGCCTCCGTCGAGCGCGCGAGCAGCCGCGTCCGGAGCAGATCCGGCAGGCCATCGAATTCCAGTGCTTCCGTGCACCATTCACGAATGTCGCGATCCCAGACACGATCGCCGACCGGTTCGAGTACGAGTGCGCACTCCGCGATCAGGGTGGCATCGCCGACGCGACGGCCGATGGTCAGCGCGGCAACGCTATCCGCGCGGGCCGCACCGAGATCGCCCGCCCGTAGCCTTGCCGTGGCCCTGGCCAGCAGCAATCTGCCGCGATCTGCGGCGTCCGATCCGGCGGCATGGTCGAGCGCCAGACCGTAGAGCCGCACGGCCTCCTCGAACGCCAATTCCCGCAATGCCGCATCGCCCGCGCGGCGCGCCCAGTGCACCGCGGGACCGTGTTCGCCGGTCACCGCCGCACCCGCCCAATGCCGCGCCAGTGCCGCCGAATGGTGTTCCAGCGCATCGGGATACAGTTCCTCGATGGCCTGTGCCGCCCTGGCGTGCAGGATCACCCGCTGCTGCAGCAACAGACTTTCCTGCAGTGCGGCACGCACCAGCGCATGCCCGAAACGCACCGCACCCGGCTGCGCACCAACCACCAGCAATCCCGCCGCGACGGCCTCGTCCACCGCGGTCAGACACTCCAGCGCGGGCCTGCCGATCAACCGCGACGCCACCGCGATCGGAAACTCCTCGCCGAGAATCGAGGATGACCGCAGCAACTCCTGGGTGCGCGGCGCGAGCGGCACCAGTCGGCCGCGGACCACCTCACGCAGGGTCGCAGGCAGTTGCAGCGCACCCGTCTCCTGTAGCGATCGCCCGAGTTCGCGCAGGTAGAACGGATTTCCAGCGGTCATCGTGTAGGCGTCGAAGGTGATCTGATCCGGCACGGCCCGTCCGGCCTCGGCCTGTAGGCACTGTGCCGAACTCTCCGGCGACAGACCGGTCAGGCCGAGTGTCCTGGTCACCGGCTCCCGCAGCAGATCCGGTTTGATCGCGCGCCAGCCGGTCGCGGCATCGGATACCGTGTCACGTTCGGTGGCGCACACCAGGATTCGCTTACCGCGCAGATTCCGGATCAGATGCAGCAGCGCCTGCAGCGACGGTTCATCGGCCCAGTGGATGTCATCGATGACGAACAGGGCCGCGGTGCTATCGAGACGATCGGCGAAGCTTTCGAACAGCGCGGTGCGCTCGACCGGTGCGACGTCGACGGCCGGTAGATCGGCAAGGGCCTGCCGCCAGAGCCAGAACGGCGGTGCGTCGGGCAGTTCCAGCGCCCGGGTCCACAGCGTGCGCACACCCCGCGCCTGCGCGCGCTCGGCCAGTTCGGACACCAAACGGGTCTTGCCGATACCCGCCTCGCCGGAACACACGACCAACTGCGGATTTCCGTTCACCGCAGCGTCGAGCCAGCGGAGCAGATCGGCAAGTTCGTCTCCCCGCCCGATCAGCTCGGTCGACACGCGCCACCTCCGAGACGTTGACATTACCCGCGCGGTGGTGCGCGCGAGCAGGCATCGCGACTACGATCGTTCGGTCAGGCCGTCGGTGCTCACATCGCCTTCGAAGGCGTGGATGCTCGCATCCGGACCCGGACGCACCCCCGCGCGCTCGAATGCCGGGAACAGCCGTTCGGCCGCATATCGGTCGGCGGCGGCCGCCGATTCCCAGACATCGACGATGTGCAGTGCCCCGTCGGACACTCCGACGATGTGCAGCAATTGTCCCGTGACCGGCGCATCGCCGAGTTCGGCCACGACCGCCTGGTATTCCGGCAAGCCCACTCCGGGCGTGCGGGTGATGTTGATGTACGGCATCGTTTCTCCTACCTCGCGCCACCGCCGGGTGCGGTGGTTGCGGCGAGATTACGAAGGAACCGGCAGACCCGACGTCCGCCGAACTACTCATTACAGCTACTCATTCGCGCAGGTAGCCTCGTAGGTAGCACAATTCGGGAGGGCTCGATCATGACGTCGGAAAGTTTCGAGAGCGAAGTCGCGGACCCGCGCGCCCGGTGGCGGCACCTGCCGAAGGAGCCTGACCGGTACGTCGAAGAGACCCCGGTCGAGCCGACATATTCGTCCTACACGCTGCCCGCGGTCGACCCCACCCAGGATTTCATCCGGCTCTATGGCGGCTGAGGCCTTTCAGATCTTGCGATAGGGCGAGCCTGTGTCGAGACTGGACCGGTCGAAGTTTCGCGAGTGCAGGAGCCAACATGGCCGTCACAGCTGTTCGTCGTATCTCGTCCGGGTTCGCGGTTATCACCGCAGTCGTTGCGTTGGGAGGCGGTTCGTTGCTGGCGTCCGGCGCCGCCGTCGGCGCACCGGGGGATGTCACCACCACGGTGACGCTACCGGGGCAGGCGGCCACCGGATGTACGGCGCAGGTGAAGGCAACGGTGGCAGGGAGTTCCGCGCTCGGGCTCGGGAATTACATTCCGCCGGTGGAGTTCTGGGATGACGGAACGTTCCTCGGGAGTGTCACGCCGACGGTGAACAAGGCGACTCCGTCGAATGGTGTTTCGCTGACCGCCCAGGTCGATTGGAAGCCAGCCACGACCGGCAATCACACGGTGCGGGCGAAGTATGTGGGCGGCAACTACACGCCGGAGTCGGTGGGCTCGGTTGTGGTGCGGGTCGGGACGGGCATCGATCTCGGGTCGGCGTGCTTGCCGATCGGCTGAAATCGGCTGCGGTCGTCGGATTTACGTCAGGGTGATCGCCTGCACGATCAGCACTGTGTACATCGTCAGGATGAACAGGACAGCCGGGAGCACCGGATAGTCCGGCTTGCCGCCGCGCACGAACTTCACTGCTCCCCAGATGGGAAGCAGTAAGAGTGCCAACGGAATCCAGGCGACCACCGCTTGCGCTGATGTATGCGTCCATGGTTGGACGAGGGCGATGTCGGTGACGGCGGCGATGGCGGCACACAGCAGTCCGAATGCGGTGCTGCCGGTTGCGCCGAGGGCATTGGAGTAGAAGTGCTCCTCGGTGCGTGGCGTGCGAGATGTCTTGCGGGCGAATTCGAATTGCAAGAACGCGCCCGCGAAGATCAGGGCCACGGCCGCGGTCTTCCAGGTGGCGCGAACCTCACCGGTGTCGGCGGCAGAGAGGACGACGTAGGCGGTGACCAGGAGTTGAACCGGATAGGTGACGGCCAGATTCGCCAGAATATCGGTTCGAATGGTCGCCGACAGGCGCTCGAGACCCCACAGCGCCAGGCCGTAGGCGAGGACGGCGGCGATCATGAGCGCGGAGACTACCGAGAGCGTCGCGCTGGCGGCGGTCGCACCGATGGCGATGACGGCCATGGCGGCACGGAGTTCGGTGGCGGAGATCGCACCGGTGACCAACGGGCGGTCCGGGTTGTGCACGCGGTCGTAGTCGAGGTCCTTCTGCTCGTCTACCATGCGCAGATACAGCAGGACGAACGCGACGACGACGATGCGCAGAACCGTGGACCCGGTCGGATGCCAGGCCGAATCCGGTTGTGACACAAGGGCCGCGATGCCCTCCAACGCGAGCACCCAGAGCACGCCGTACAGGACATAGTGCGGTTTGTACATAACCGCGGTGAAGCGGCCGATGCGGACCACGGAATCGAGGAACCCAGGGGACGACGTGCGAGCGACCTCGCTCATGCCTCGTTCCACCGATCCCACATGGTCACCTCCGCGGCGGGAGTGCGCCGCAGGCTCGGCCCCCGAGTGCCGGGCAGCAGATGCGCGACCGGCAGCATGGCGACCTGGGTGACCTGCTCGAACGGAATACCGAGCAGGTCGGCGATGTCTCGCTCATAGGCCAGATGTGCGGTCGTCATGGTGGAGCCGAGCCCACGTTCGTGCAGCGCGAGCATGAAGTTCCAGACCGCCGGGTAGATCGAGCCGTAGAAACTGGCCAGCAACAGCGGCGACGCGTCCGCGGGCGGGCGACCGAGGGAGCATACGATGACCAGCGCGGGCACCTCGTGCAGATGCGCCGCGAGATGCTGCCCGGAGGCCAGGTCACCGAGTTGGTCCGGACGGGGTGTACGCGCGGAAAGGTAAGCGGCGAAACCCTTTCGGTAGTACTCGGCGATCTGCTGTTTGGTCTCCTCATCCTGAACGACCAGGAAGCGCCACGGCTGGCGATTGGTGCCGCTCGGCGCGTGCACCGCGATATCCAGACAGTCCAGCAGGTCCTGGCGCGCGACCGGACGGGTCGGGTCGAGGCGGCGGCGGAAGGCGCGGGTGGTGGTCAGCAGGTCGGTGCCCGAGAACGCCTCGCCCATCAGACTCCTTCGGTATCGGCCTCGGAAACCAGTGCGTCCTCGGCGAATTCGAGATCGATCTGGGCGGCCACGGCATCGGCCTGCAGGATCTCGCAGTGGATGACGGTATTGCCCGCCCCTTGATCGGTGATCTCCGCGCTGCATTCCGCAGGCAGGTCCAGCTCCACGAATCGGTCGAAAGTGCTTGCCACACATTCGAGTTGGGGCAGGTCGCGCACGACCATCGACAATGCGGTCTGACGGCAGGCCTCGATGAGCAGACTGCCGGGCACATGGTCGAGCTGGTGGTCGAACAGGAACGGATGGCCGAGATCGGGCACCAGCCGCGCCCGTGCGACCGCGCCGTCGCGCACCGGCGCGCCGATCACCACATTGCGCCAGTTCTCCCGGCCCACCGCGGCGGGTGCGGCGCGTTCGGTCAGTGCCGAGGCACCGCGAAACTCGCCGAGCCCCAGGCTGTCCCGGAATCCGCTGCGCAGCCCCGACCACTGTCGCCCGGTCACCCAGGAGAAGGATCCGTCGACAGTCAGCATCTGCGCGCCGTCGGATTCGATCTCGAGCACCATATCGAGCCCCTGCAGCACGCCACCGCGCTGATGACGTTGCGGAACACGCACGTGCATCACCAGGTCGGCGGGCGCGGTGCGCACCTCCCAGGCGGCGGTGTCGGATCCGGTGCCATTGAAAGTGCGTACCACGAATGCCATTTCGTTCGGCACTCCGTAGAACTTGTGCGTCAATGCGATGGCGGCCTGCCGGGCCGCCTCCATGACCACCAGCGGATCATGGCGTACCGCGAGCGATCCGGCGTGATCGCCGTAATACGCATGCATTCTTGGTAATTGGGCTCCAGCGACGAAGGTGTGCTCGCCCACGGCGTCCAATGAGGTGACGAACACCTCCGAGACCGCGCATCGGTGTGCGAGTTCCCGGGAGATCGTGCGGGTATGGCTCGCCGTCTGTACAGCGGCCGCGTCTGTGGTCACGTTCGACCCTCCAACCATTCTTCGGCGGACACCGGCCGCAACGTCTGCGACGCGGTGCCGGTCCGCATGGGAAGTACATAGGATCCGAGTACGATCGCCGACCACGGATCGAGCTCCCGGCCATCGGCCCAGGCCTGGTACAGCAACTGCGCGCAGTCCGCATCCGAGGCAGGATCGAAGCCGGATGGGGCCGTCCTACCGCCCCGTGCCGAATCGTGTAGCACCCGGTCGAGCGCGTCCGCCCGATCGAAGCTGCGCGCGGGTGTGCGCGCATACAGTTCCTCGGCGATCGCCGCCGCGTCCGCCGCGCGGTCCGTGCCGGTGCAGGCTTGTGCGATCACCGCTGCCCGGCTCCATTCGTCCAGGTAGATGGCGAGTTCCCGCAGTACGTCGGCGGGATCGTCGGGCGAATGCACCAGGTTCAGCAAGTAGTTGTGACGGCCGAGCAAATACCGCAGCTCACCGGGGCGGCGCTTGCGCGGATCGGTGGCGCCCTTCGCCTCGGTCAGCCGCACCGGTACGGGCAGCTCACCGTCGGGCGCGTGCACGACGAGTACGAGCACATCCGAGATGGCGACCAGCAGATCGGCCAGGCGGCGGCGTTCGGGAGAGGCGATATTCCAAGCGAAGTACCACAGCGCACGGGCCAGATGCCGGTCGACCGGGACACGGAAGGCACTGACGACCCGAAAACCGTTGTCGGCCAGCCAATTCAATGTCGGGTCGACGGAACGCGCGACAATCGCGTCCGGCTTGAGCAGCAGCAGGGAATGCTCCCTGGCGAATTCGGCCGCGTCGATGCCGAGTCGATCGAGCTGGTCGACCGATTCCTGCACGTAGGTGTCGCAGACGTAGGCGTCGACCTTCTGCGGCGACGGCGTCAGCGGGCTCAGCAATTCCCGCAGCGACTCACTCATGAGGCCGCTCCGTCGAAGTCGCTGGCCAGGATGTCCGCTATCGAGGGCAGCGGCATGCCGAGGTATCCCGATTCCAGGCAGTAGTCCAGCAATACCCGCAGATACTCCTTGCCGCTCGCCGGAGACGGCTTCCCCAGCAGCACGTCGGCGCGGGTGGTGTCGAATACCAGCCGCCGCCGGAAATAGCTCGTGTAGAGCGAACCGATGCGGCGGTAGTACTCGCGCTCGATCGGCTCGAGATCGTCCTCGGCGAAGGTCGCCTCCGGCACGAAGGTGGCGACCTCGAAGGACGGATATTCGGCGAGCACATCGGAGACCTCGCGCAGCGAGAGGGTGTCGCGGCCGAGGGCGTGCAGCGTGCGATGCTGTGCGGAGTCGAAATCCAGTACGGTCGCGGCGATTACATCGGCGACATGGTCGACCGGCGCCAGCGAGAGCGTCGCGTCGTAGCGGCCGGGCAGCGAGCGTAGCTTGCCCTCGACCATGAGTTTCACGACGGTGTAGAGGTTCTTGTACTCCCGGATCGTCCCGGTATCGCTCGCTCCGGTCACGATGCCGGGGCGCACGATGGCCCACGGCAGGCCCTGCTCCCCGGCCGCCCGCACCAGCTTCTCGGCGCGAAACTTGCTGTCCTCATAGCCATTTCCGAAGGTTTGACCGGCGCCGAGTTCGTCCTCGGTGATGGTGCCGCCCCGCATTCCGCAGACGTAAGCGGTGCTGACGTGCACGAGCGGCACCTCCCACTCGCGTGCGAGCGCAATGGCATTCGCGGTGCCGACCACATTGAGTTCCTCGTAGTCAGCCGCCGATGCGTCGAATGCCGTTGTGGCCGCGCAGTGCACGATGATGCCGACCCGCTCGGCCAGATCCTCGGTATCGCGCACGGACAGGCCCAATCCGGGCAACCGCACGTCACCCGCGACGGCGGTACCGGCCTCGATCAGGGTCCCGTCATTGCGCACGATGGTCGAATTGCTGTGCAGCACAGCGGCAACCGGTTGGCTCGCGGCCGCGAGCCTGGCGACGACCTCGGCACCGACCAGTCCGGCCGCACCGGTCACCAGTACGGTATCGCCGGAGTTCACAGTGGTACCTCGGCAGCGGCCAAACTGCCAGAGACCAGGGCGATCACGGCATCGACCCGGCGCACACCCACCAGTTGCTCGGGTCGGTAGCGCGGCAGTTCGAACGCACGCTCGAGGACGACGGTGAGTTCCATCAGGCGCAGTGAATCGAAGCCGAGATCCTCCACGAGGCGGTGCTCATCGGACAATTCCGCGGGCGGCTCCGGGGCCATCGTCAGGACAATCCGGCGCACCTTGTCGGCAGTCGTAGTGCCAGCCACCGCGGGCCCACCCGTCACCCGGCCACCATCCCTCATCGGATCGCTGCGCGATGCCGCCCTCATAGCTCTCCTTCCCGCAGATGCGGTTGTTGGCCACCGGAGGCCAGCAGATCGCGGGCCTCGTCCAGGGGCAGGTCGGTATTCAGATACCCGGCGATGCGCAGCCAGTCGTAACCGATCGCCAGCGTGCGCCGCCACTGCTCACGTGAATCGAAGGAGGCCGGGAATCCCGTTGTCGTCTCCGCCCCCGCCGCGACCCATCGGACCAGGGTGACGAAGTCGTCCAGCACCGCGAGACCCGCGAGAGTATCTCCGCCCGTTCCGATTATCTCCGAGAAACGGACCCGTCGTGCCGATTCCAGCTGCGTCAGTAGATCGTCACGACGCAGGGCGTGGTTCGGCAACAGCCGCCGCAGAGTCTGCGCGGGCGCTACATCGGCGGGCAGCGAATGAATCCCGAATGCGGACAACAGGACACGGACCGCCATGGCGATGAGCCGGTGTGCCGCGATATCGGCGACCGCACCCTGGGAGTTCTTGACCGCACCGGCCAGGTCCTCTCTGGCGTTCTCCAGCACGACGTTGGACCACACCAGATTCAGCGCGCATTCGGTGAATCTGGTTGCGGGCAGGGGCGACAATGTCGCGATCACATCGTCGCGGGTGGCACCGGTCAGACCGAGGGCAGGCGCGGCCGCGTGGGGAACCGGGGTGTACGGCTTGACCGGCTTGCACATGGCCAGCGCGGGTTCGATGAGTTCACCTCCGCGCCACTGCAATCCGACCAGACCGAGTCCGAGGAACTCGAGCAGATCCTCGGCGATGTCATGTTCGGCACGGCCGAGGACATCGCGCAATGAATGCCGGAACACCACCGAACGCCAGGCACGGGCCGCAGTGTCGGACAGTGCGAAGACGTCGCGATCGTCCCGGATCACGTGGATGTGCCCGCCGATCGTCCAGGTGGTGACTCCTGGACGGCGTGCGAACAGGATCTGGTGCGGATCATCGGCGATCTCGGGCACGCCGAGCCGCGCCGCCAGCTGCCAAACCTGTTCCCACGCGAGGTGTTCGGTCGGCTCGACGAGGTCGTTGTAGCGGTCGATGAGCGCGTCGGTTCCGATGCGGTCGAGTTGATGCGGCAGCCACTTGGTTTCCAGGTAGCTTTCGCCCTTGCGGGCAGCCCAGCCCTTCATCGCCTGGAGCAGTCCGTCGCGTGCCCAGTCGGCGGCTTCGGCCTCGGCGTGCAGGGCCCGCAGCGCGACCGCGTATCGCAGCGCCTGCGTCGCGCGCCGAGTCCACCAGTCGGCCGCAAGCGCGATAAATCTCGAATGCGGTAGCAGTGCACGCAATTCCGTGACGTTCGGCGCCCCGGGCCGGACCACGGTCGCACGCAGGAATCGCTGACACCGGTTGAGCAGATCCTCGTCGATCTTGTCCGAACCACTCGCCACCAGCTCCAGCTGATTGCGCAGCTGCGTCTCGGACCGCGTCCGCACCTCAACGCGCCGACCATCGATGAACAACACGGTCGGCAGTGTCGGCAACTCCTCGTCACCGGGGGCGACAACCAGGAAGTCGATATCGGATCCGGCATTGCCGAATCCCTCCGCCAGCGAACCTTCGAACAGGACCGTCGAATCAGGCGGTACCGCAACACTTTCCAATGTCCGATCGAGCAACTGTCGCACGCGTTCGGCAGGCAGCGCGGGCTCGGGCACGGCGTCGTCGGTAGCCGGGCTGTCCGTGCGCGATGCCGATTCGGTAGTGCCGTCTACCGCGTGCACCACCGCGCCCGCCAACGCGCCGTCCGCGAACAACTGCCACATATGCCGACGCCGCGGTTTACCGCTCGAGGTGCGGCGGATGATGCCGCGCGGGCCGGTCACGATGTGCACCGTCTGCGCGGGACCGAGTTCACCGCGAATAATCCTGCGTGCCTCGGCAATCCAGTCTCCGGGTGCCGATTCAGCGAACAGCGCGATGCCTTGGGCACCGGCCTCGGTGATCGCGACGGCGGCGAGTTTGCCCTTGGTGATTCCGGTTTCCTGAGCCACCCGGGATTCGATGTCCTCCATGAACACCGACCGGCCGCGTACCTTGAGGCTCGACCCCATCCGGCCGAGGACGAAAACCTCTCCGTTGTGCAGGAATCCGGCATCACCGGTGAACAGCACCCGCTCGACGATTCGCGTCGACGAACCGGCGCTCGGTTCGCCGGAGTAACCCAGCGCGACCGAATCCCCGACGACGATCATCTCACCGAGGGTGCCGTCGGGCAGTTCCCGGCCGTCTTCGTCGACCACTCGCACGGTCGATTCGGGCGTCGAGTAGCCGAGTCCGGTGATCCACCCGGAGCCCTCGACACGGTGGGTGTCGTCGAGCAATTCCTCGGCCAGGATCGTAATGGGTTGGCCGAAGCGAAGATTCGGATTGTCCAGCCGCAGTGCGGTGACGGGCCGGTTGCGCGCGGAGGAGGTCACCATCAGCGTGGCCTCGGCCAGACCATAGGCGAGGGTGTAGGCGTCGGTCGAAAAGCCTTGTCGGCCAGCCAGACCCGCGAAGGACTGGAGGTCGGCCACCTCGACCGGCTCCGATCCGACGGCCAGCGTGCGCCAGCCGGACAGATCCAGATCCGCGATCTCCTCCGGTGCGACGCGATGCGCCACATAACCGAGCGCGAACGACGGTGACGGAGTGTGCTGTGCGTGCGACATGGCGCGCAGCCAGCGCGCCGGATCGCGGACGAACTGGTCCGGGCGCATCAGATACAGCTCGCCCTGATTGGTCACGGTGGTGAGAAACGCGCCGACCAGGCCCATGTCGTGATAGAGCGGCAGCCAGGAGACCATGGATTCGCCGTGGCGCCAGTCGATCAGCGTCGAGATCATCGCGATGTTGTTGGCCAGGTTGTGCCAGCTGACCCTTACCCCGCGCGGCGTACCGGTGGACCCTGAGGTGAATTGCAGCAGCGCGCATTCATCGGGCTCGCCGAATTCGCGCTCCATCGGCGCGGGACCCGGATTCGCGGCATCGATCACCAGCGGCTCGTCCGCGCGGCCCGCCGCCTCCGCAGCTTTGCGCACCAACTGCTCGAACTCGGTCGAGGTCACCACCAATCGCGGCCGGGCCTGCTCCAGAATGGCCGCGATATGAGCGATGATCTGGTCGAGGTCACCGAACATCGGCGGCGCGACCGGGGTGAAGACCCCACCGCAGGCCCACACTGCGTAAAATGCGGCGGCACAGTGGAATCCGGTCGGCATGATCACGCACGCGCCATCGCCGCTGCCCATACCGTGTTCGCGCATACGCGCCGCGATCGACCAGCTCAGTTCCGCGAGATCGTGATAGCTGCGGTACTCCCAGCCGTCGGCCTCGTCGGCCAGGTGGATCCCGGCGTCGCGCGCCGGATCGGCCAGCCAATTGCGCACTGCGGCAACGTCTTTATCCGGCTTCATCCCGCAGCTCTCCTCCCGACAGCACGGTAACGGTACCGTTCGTGCCGTCGACCCGTATTCCCATACCAGAACGTATCTTCTTGGTCAGGTCCTTGACCTGGACCACCGTCGGAACTCCCAACTCCCGTGCCACGATCGCGACATGGGTGAGGGGACTGCCGCGCTCGATCACCAGCGCCGACGCCGAGGGCAGCGCGGCCACCCAACCCGGATCGGTGCGGTATGCCACCAGGATGCCGCCCGCCACGTCGCGTGGCTCGTCGACGACCACCGCGGCGCCCTCGACGATTCCGGATGCCGACGGCGTGCCGGGCAGGACCGTGCCGACAGTCGCGGCCGGGGTGTCGGTAACCGGTACCCAGCCCTGGCACGCGAGCTCCGCGCGCCCGAAGGTCGGCCCCGAGGTGACGAAGCGGGCCGGGGCGACCAGCTCGGCGTCCCTGGCGCGCTGGGCTTTCCGTGCGGCGACCAGATCGCGCAGGCCGCCGCTGGTGGCTGCTTGCGGGTCGCTGGGAACGGTGCCGCTTGCGGCTGCTTGCAGGTCGCTCGAAACGGTGCCGCTGGTGGCTACTTGCGGGTCGCTCGAAACGGCACTGCCGTCGTAGCAGCCGCGCAACTCGTGGACGGTCAGGGCGAAGACATCGTCGAATTCGTCGATGACACCGCGCGCGACCAGATCTCGGCCCATTACCCGGATCATCCGCTTGACCATGCCGAAGGCCCGGGTGCGGCAGAACCGCAGCCGCTCCCGATGCGCGGCGCACCGATTCACCTTGCCGCGCAGGCGTTCATAGATCCGCCGCCGGAAGCCGCGCAGATTGGCGTCCAGGTACTCGTCGGCCTCCGCACCGCGGCTGTGCTGTGCCGCCTCCCCGACGCGGCCGATCGCGCTGCGCAGCATGACGAAAAGGCTCGCGGGTTCTTCGCGCAGATCCGGGGTTTCCAGCTTCAGTTCGTCCAGGCTGCGGTAACCGTAGCGATCGATGTAGTCCTCGATCCGGTCGCGGAATTCGCTGCGGTCACGCACGGCGTCGTAAATCTGTTCCGGTGCGGTCGAATTGATCAACGACACCAGTTCGGGATCCTGGCGAACGAACTGCGCGAGTTCGGTCATGGCGCGGGCCGGTTCGGCGGATTCGACATCCGCGCCGGGGCCGACGACGGCGTACAGGAACCACTCCGGCGCCTTCGGCAGCAGCAGTTTGGTCAGCAGATACATCAGACCGGTGCAGGTCAACAGGATTGCGTCCAGCACCATCAGCGGACCCCAGCGCTCGACCAGGTCCCGGTCGACCTTGCGATAAGCCGCGTAGGCCTGTTCGCCGGTCAGCGTCGAGTAGTCGAGTGCGTCGTATTCGTCGTAGACGCGGTAGAAGTCGGTCATGAAGCGCTCGACCATCTCGTCGATACCGAACAGCCGCCGCACATAGGTCACCGTGGTGATCGCCCGCGACCGCAGCCGGGCCAGTGGCGTGCGGAAGGTGAACGGGCGCAAGGTCTTCGCGATCTCATCGGGCAGCGGTTCGTCGACGCCGAGCGCGGCCTCCAGCACCTTCCGGTTCAACGGATATCCGGGTGCGATGCCGACCATCCGGTACCAGTGCAGCAGGTTGTAATAGACCCGGCCGTGAAAGTAGCCGAGTAGCACCGGAGTCCAGCGATCGGTCTGGCGCAGTTGCGCGTCGGGCACCCGCAGCGACTTGGCGTAGCCGTGGTAGACGCGGCCGTAGATGTCGGCGGCGGTCGTGTAGGTCAGTGGGGAGGTGATGCCGCTGAAGCTCTCGATGATGTTGGAGTTGTCCCAGATTCGCTCGTCGCCGTCGGCGAGCACCTCACCGGCGCCGCGCAGTACCGCACCGCGCACCGGGCCGTCGGTCACCGCCGTGGTGATCGGCCGCGACTGCAGGAACCAGAGGCCGTCGGCATCGATGGCCCACTCGATGTCCTGTGGCGCACCGAAGTCGGCCTCCAGCTTGCGTCCCCACTCCACCAATTCGGCCAGTTCGGCGTCGGCGAGCACCGCGCTCTGGCGGCGCTGCGGCTCGACCTCGAGCGTCGTACAGCCCTGCTCCCCCGCAGGTGTATAGCGTCGATCCTTGTCCCCCACAGTCGTTTCCAGCACCTTGCCGGAAGATTTGTCGACCACGACCGAATCCGCGTCCACCGCACCCGACACCAACCCCTCGCCGAGCCCGTACACCGCACTGACGACCAATTCGTCTGCGGCGCCGCTGATCGGGTTTGCGGTGAACATCACTCCGCTGGACCGCGCATCGATAAGACGTTGCAGGACAACGGCTATGGCGTCGGCGCGCGGCTGTCCGTGCGCGAAGGCATAGCGGATGGACCGTTCCGAGAATGCCGAAGCCCAGCAGTCACGCACGCGCGCCGCGACCGCGTCGACACCGTTGACATTGAGGAACGAATCGAACTGGCCCGCATAGGACTGGCCGGGACCGTCCTCGACGACCGCCGACGATCGAACCGCGACCGCGCCCGCCCCCAGGCGGCCGTAGGCATCGGCGATCAGTTCGAGTACCGGCTGCGGCAGTCGCGCATCGACGATCGCGGCGCGTAGTTCCGCACCGGCGGCCAGCGCCGAATCCAGATCGTCCGATGATGTGACATTCAACACAATAGTCGCCAAATCGGCGTCCGCATCGGTCTCGATAAGGAACCGGTTGAAGACGTCGGTGCCGAGCACCGCCCAGTCCGGGACCCGGAAGCCACCATTGTGCAAGGTGTACAACCCACGCGCTTTACCCCCGCCTAGCGCGGCAAATGTCGCCGAGTCGGTCCACGGTCCGAGTACCTGCAAGACTTTTCTCCCATCACCCCCGTTCACCGCACCGGAGCAGGCGCTCCGGCACAACAAGGCAGCGCAAACCGAAGGGGCTGTCTGGATATATCCGAGATTTGCTTTCGACGTTAGCCCGCAAACCTTGGGTACTGCTTGGTAAAGACTTGGTTCGAACGCCCAGAGGCACCAGTAAGCTTCGCGATGACGTTCATGGGTTGTAAGGAGTGATTCGGCGTGGGTTGGACCTTCACCCCGGACGAGTTCGCCCATGTCTGGCGCGAGACCGAAGTGGACCGTCACCCGTATCCGCTGCGCATTCTCGAGACCCCGAGAACCGAGACCGAGGCCGACAAATTGCGCGCACAACTGGAGGAGCGACTACCGCCGCGCAGCGATCCGGATCTATCGGCGTGCCTGCGGATCATGGCCGCACCGCAGACCAGGATCGTGGCGATCGGCGGCGGGCACGGTCCCGGCACCGAGATCCGTTTGCTGGCCTGTGCGATCTACGACCGCGCCGTCCTCGCCATCCAGGAACCCGGCGCCGGACCGGATTTCGGTGGGCGCGTACGACTTTCGATCGGACTCAGTGCCAAGCTCGGCGCGCGGATCGCCGCATTGCTGCCCGCGGTCCCGGCCGGACACGAACCGGCGCGGGCAGCCTCCGCCGATGCGATCCGCGACGACGAGACCGTGGTCGTAGCGCAGCGAGCGGTGCCCTCGATCCGGCGGCTGCTGCTCAAGCCGCATACCGCCGAGGGACATATCCGGATCGAGGGGCGGCTGGACCACCCGTCGCCGCAGCCGCCGATCCACTACACCTGGATCGACGTCAAGGGCGACGGCCGCTATCTGATCAAGGCGGGCGATACCGTGCACATCGTGCCCGCCTCGGCCGACCAACTCGCTACGCAGCTGCAGAAACGTATTCCCGTGCAGGCCCGATAAGCCGCCACCGGCCGGAACTATTTCATCCGGAGGCATGGCTAACGGTTAGTCTGAGGCGGACCGACCGATCCCCGGGGGTGTGGTTCATGACGATCGAGAGCAGCCGAGCCGATATTGCCCGCTTCAAACAGGAGGCACAGGCGGGCACCGTCAAGTTCGATCCGGACGCGGCGCGACGCTGCGCCGAAATGTACGACAATCAAGCCGACCGACTCATCTATCTACGCCAACGCCTCGAATCGGCGGGCGAACTGGACGGCTTCGGTGGATTCATCTCCGCACAGCAATTGGAGGCTGGATTCGCGCACAAGGCCCGCGACGCCGCCACCCTGCTAGACCACTACATCGAAGCCGCCTACCGCATGAAAGAGGCGTTCCTGATCAGCGGCGGGCTGTTCGAGGAGGCCGATGCCGCGAACGCCGCGGCGCTGCGTGCGATCGAAACGCGGGTGCCGCGATGAGTGGTGCTGCCGCACAAGGCGGCTGTCGCGCGGGTCAGGATGCAGGGACAAACGTCTGCGAGGCGCGGCGATGAGCGGTAATGATCCCGATTACATCAGCTCGATGGAGCATTTCGAGTCGATGAAGCATGAGGAGATCTACGCCAAGACCCAGCAGATCGACGCCGCGCAGATCCTCAACGCATCGGTCACGTGGCTGGAAGTCGCAGGGACGCTGGCCAGTTCGTTTCCGCTGACCAGGGCGGGTTCGGATCGGGTAATGAATTCGATGGCATGGGAGGGCGCGGCCGCCGAAGCCGCCTATGCGAGTGCCCGCAGCTACGCCGACTCGGTCGATGAACTCGCCGCGATCATGGGACAGGTCGGCACCCGCCTCGGCGCGGTGGCCACGGCCGCCGAAGCCGTGAAGATCGCCGTTGTGCCACCGGGCAATTCGGGCCCGATCGGCACCATAGCCCGGCTGCTCGAAGCCGCCCATGTGATCAATGCGCAAATGGCGGAAGAGGCGCTGCGCCAAGAAGCCGTCCTCGCCATAAACATGATCTACAAACCCGCCTACCAAATGGCAGGCACCGCCGTCCCCGCCCTCCCCACACCCCCCGCCTTACCCGGCACACCAGGCGCGACACCGTCGGCACCCAAGCCCGGCATACAGGCCCCCCAAACCTCACCCTCTACCCCGGAATACCAAGCGCCACAACCGACCCCGGCACCCAGCACCCCGGAACCTGCGCCCTCCACTCCGGAATCCCGAGCACCACAACCAACTCCGGACTCAACGACACCAGCACCGACATCTCCGGCCCCCGGAACCCCGGATACCCAGGCACCGCAACCCACCCCGGCTCCGCCCAGCACCCCGGATTCCCAGGTGCCACAGCCCACTCCGGCCCCTGCCCCAACGCCGGAGCCATCAACCCAACAAGCACCCCCTCCGGCCCCACCCCAACAGGCCCCGCCCCCAACGCAG
>NZ_BDBY01000376.1 GCF_001613225.1 Nocardia pseudovaccinii NBRC 100343 | reverse complement strand
CGGCTCGCCTTCGGCGCGGCAGCCGCGGGCCGAGGCGCGGCCCCACCCGCTTCCCAGCGAATCGGATGATCGCTGCCGAGCACGGCCCGCACCGCCGACCGCACCGCCTCCACATTCCGCGGATCCGACAACCGCTGCGCCAACGGCGCATGCTGATGCGCGAATACGATCACCTCCCCCTCGATCCGCGCCACCGACGCCCCCGACAACAACGCCTGCACGGTAGGCCCGAACTCCCGAACCTTCGCCCGAATCTCCCCCCAGGCCCCCTCCACCGCCCGCAACAAATCCCCATCTTCCTGCCCACCGGCCTCCGCACCGACTTGGCCCGCGAAAGCCTGCGCACTGTTCTCCTGCGCGCTTCCCTGGTGATCAGCAGATTGCGCGCCGCCCTGCGGGGCCGCACCACCCGGTCGCGCGAGAGCGCGAGCGGCGCCCGCAGACCCCGAGTCGGCCCCGGGCGTCGACTCACTCACTTGCGCCGCACCAGCTGCGGTCCGATCCGCTACATCTCGCTCCGACCGTTTCACCGCAGCGTCGTGGTGCGCTGCGGCACTCGCGCCTGCGCCACCGGTCTGCTGGCTCGCTTGCGCCGCACCGGCCTTGGACGCCGCCTGATCTGCGGCAGACTGGTCGGATTGCCGAGCCGAAATCGACTGCGCAACTTCTGAATCGGACGGTGCTCGACCCTCGCCAGCCCCCGTGACCCCGGCGGAGTCGCGCTCTCGCGGCGCAGTTGTCTCGGAGACCTCCTGCGTCCCTTCGGATTCCAGCAATCCGGCGGCAGCCTGCGAACCCGAGTCGCCCGCCGGGTCGGCCACACCTCGACCGGGTGCGGCGGCTCGATCCGCAGATTCGACGCCTGAAGAGGCGAACGCCTCACTACGTGCGGCATCGCGTGCTTGTCCCGTGGACGCCGCATCGACGGGTACGCCGCTCGTCCCGGCCGAGGCATCTACTCCGGCCGACTCTGCCGTACCGATCTGTTCAGTGCTCGAACCCCGGTCGACAGCCGTGCGATCGGCACCCGCCTGCGTCTCGCCGCGCTCGGCCGTCGAATCGTCCGGCACGAAAGCGAATCCGGCTCCCGCATCGGCTTGCCCTGCGGCCGCACCCTGCTCTGCAGAATGCTGGCGGGCGGCCGAAGGCGCTGCCGCCGATGGGGTCTGTGTTGCCGCAGCGCTCGGTCCGACCGCAGGATCCGGCCCATCGGCCGAACCCGCCGGACCGGCACCATGCCCGGCGGTCGAGTGCTGTTCGACAGCCGCTGCCCGCTCTGCGGGCAGGCTCTGCGCCGGGCCACCAGCCTGCGCGGGAGCGCTCGCTGGGCTGGCGCCCGTGCGGGTGGCGTCCTTTTCGCGGCGGGCGGCGGCAAGGAGTTCCGCGCCTCGGCGGCGGGGAGGTTCGTTGGACGAACGCGGCGGTGCCGATTGGGCTGGGGCGTCGGGCTGCGCCGGAGCGGACGGGGCCGCGGCGGTGGCCGGCGCCATTGCTCCGGTGGCTGTGCCGCGCTCTAGGCGCTCCAGGCGTTGCAGGGTCGCGGATTCGGCGTCGGAGACCGATGGGAGGAGCATGCGGGCACAGACGATTTCGAGCAGCAGGCGCGGGGCGGTGGCGCCGCGCATTTCGCCGAGGCCCTCGTGCAGGAGTTCGGCGTGCCGGGCCAGGGTGGCCGGGCCGGTGCGTTCGGCCTGTTCGCGCATGCGGTCCAGGACATCGCCGGGGCCGGAGACCAGGCCGCGGTCGGCGGCATCGGGGACAGCCTGCAGCAGGATCAGGTCGCGCAGACGTTCCAGCAGGTCGACGGCGAAGCGGCGCGGATCGTGACCGGCCTCCATGACGCGATCGATAGTGCCGAAGAGGGCGGCGCCGTCACCGGCGGCGAGCGCGTCGATCGCATCGTCGATCAGCGCGACATCGGTGACGCCGAGCAGCGAAACCGCCCGCGAATAGGTGACGCCCTCGGGACCGGCGCCCGCGAGCAACTGATCGAGCACGCTCAGGCTGTCGCGCGGCGACCCACCGCCCGCGCGAATCACCAACGGGTACACCGCCTCCTCGACCGGCACCTGCTCCTGCTCGCAGATCTTGCCGAGCAGTCCGCGCATGGTGGCGGGCGGCAGCAGCCGGAACGGGTAGTGATGCGTGCGGGACCGGATGGTGGGCAGCACCTTGTCCGGCTCGGTGGTGGCGAAGATGAAGATCAGATGGGCGGGCGGCTCCTCGACGATCTTGAGCAGCGCATTGAACCCGGCCGTGGTGACCATATGCGCCTCGTCGACGATGAACACCCGATACCGCGACTCCGCGGGCGCGTAGAAGGCCCGATCACGCAGTTCGCGGGTGTCGTCGACACCGCCGTGACTCGCGGCGTCCAGTTCGATCACATCGAGATTCCCCGGACCGCCCGGCCCGAGCGCCACACAGGACGGGCAGACGCCGCACGGTGTCGAGGTCGGGCCCTGCACACAGTTCAGCGAACGCGCGAGGATGCGCGCCGAGGAGGTCTTGCCACAGCCCCGGGGACCGGAGAACAGATAGGCATGACTGATGCGACCGGTGTCGAGCGCGGTACTCAGCGGGTCGGTGACGTGCTCCTGACCCACCACTTCAGCGAACGTTGCCGGTCGGTACTTCCGGTACAGAGCCACGGCCAGAGGTTACCGGCGCCCACCGACAATGCACATTCCCCTGGACCGACAGGCCGGGCGCGGCGCGATGCCGGGCGTTTCGCGACATTAATGTGATGCAGATCACAGGATGCTCGGATCTTTGTTAGCCCCCACTGATCAGCGCCGAAGGCGGCAAAGTCGGAGCAATCGAAGATCGAGAACGGACGAACAGCGAACTTTGGCGCCCGTCCAGTGCACTTCGCGGCGATTAGTTGAACTCACGCCCCGGTTCGAGAGGTATTTGCGGAGATAACGAATCAATCAACGAGCATGACATACACGCAATCGCCTGGCTACCGTGGTTAGCGGCAACTTCGGTAGCCAAACCTTCATCAGGTTGGTGGCCCCGGCCGGTCCCTCATCCCGACCGGGGCACAACCTGAAATCCACAATCCACAATTCCGGCGCTTTTCGCCGAACTCACACCACTTCCACCGGAGGAAATTTCCACCGTGCCGTCGTGTGACGACATCGCCGCCGCCTGGCTTTCGAGCACCGATTTCGCCGACGACCATGCCGCCGTCGACCTGCTCAGCCGGGCGATCAGCCCGCAGGACTTCGCGATCAAGCGCGATTCGCTACCGGTGGCCGCAGCCGCCGATCCGTCGACCGCCGCCGCCATCCTCGAACTACTGGAACGCGGCCAGGTGCCGACCATGGCGGCGATCCGCACCCTCACGGCGCAGAACGAGATGCGCCGGGAGGCCGAACGCATCGAACGCCTCGGCCGCCGGGCCCAGCGCAGCATCGATGACTTCGGCCGGATACTTGCCCGGCTGGCCGAGGACCATTGGCTCGCGCACGGCGCCGGGCCCACCCGGCGTGACGTACTGCAGTCCGAACCGGTGATGACACTGATCCGGGACCGGATCGGCGATATCGCCCCGACCGCGGTGAAACACCTCTGGTTGATCGAGCGCGCCCAGCGCGCCGGCTGGATCGCCTCCAACGCCAATGCCGGATCGCTTTGCGCCGCAAGACGTTTCTACTCCGGTAAGTACGGCAATCGGGTCTCGCTGCGACCGGTCAATACGATCGGCACGATCGTGGCGACCTACCTGCGCGACTATCTGGCCGAAAACGACCGCGCGCCGCGCTGGTCCACGCTCGCCCACGACCTGCGCGACGATCGCGGCCGTCGGCTCTTCCACGACACCGCCGACGCGCGCATCCAGCGCCGGTGGCTCACCACTGCCGAATGGATGGCCGAGAGCGAGGACCTTCCGGTGCCCGGGCGACGCGGTCTGCGCGCCTTGGCCAAGAAGGCGCGGCGCTGAACTGTCTGGGCCGACACCCAGCGACGATGTGAGCATTCGGTAACTTCTTCGCAACGCATGCACGCGTGGAAGGAGTTACCCCGTGTCCTCAACCATCGATCCCGCGGCCACCGCCTGGCTGCTCGTCAGCACGGCCCTGGTGCTGCTGATGACGCCCGCGCTGGCGATTTTCTACGGCGGGATGGTGCGCTCGACCGGCGTACTCAACATGCTGATGATGAACTTCATCGCGATCCCGCTGGTGACCGTGGTGTGGCTGCTGGCCGGTTACAGCCTGGCCTTCGGCGAGGACGCGGGCGGCGGTCTGATCGGTGATCTCGGCTACTTCGGGATGGCGGGCATCGATCCGAATTCCGTTCACGGCACCGTTCCGGAACTGCTGTTCGCCACCTTCCAGCTGACCTTCGCCATCCTGACCGCGGCACTGGTCAGCGGTGCGATCGCGGACCGCGCGAAATTCGCGGGCTGGATGGTGTTCGTGCCGCTGTGGGCGCTGGCGGTCTATGTGCCGATCGCGCACTGGGTGTGGGGGCCGGACGGCTGGCTGGCCTCCTTCGGCGCGCTCGACTACTCGGGCGGCATGGTCGTAGAGATCGCCTCCGGCGCCTCGGCGCTGGCGCTGGCCCTCGTGCTCGGCCCGCGCATCGGCTTCAAGACCGATGCGATGCGTCCGCACAACCTGCCGTTCGTACTGCTCGGGGCGGGTCTGCTCTGGTTCGGCTGGTTCGGTTTCAATGCCGGGTCGGCCCTGTCGGCGAATGGTATTGCGGCAGCGGTATTCCTGAACACCCTGGTCGCGGGCTGTCTGGGCATGCTCGGCTGGCTCGCCGTCGAGCAGATCCGTGACGGGCGGCCGACCACCTTCGGTGCGGCCTCGGGTGTGGTGGCCGGTCTGGTCGCGATCACACCTTCGTGCGGTTCGGTGAATACGCTCGGATCGCTCATCGTCGGTTTGGCCGCGGGTGTGGTGTGTTCGTTCGCGGTCGGCTGGAAATTCAAGGCGGGCTACGACGATTCGCTCGATGTGGTCGGCGTGCACTTCGTCGGCGGCATCGTCGGCACGCTGCTGATCGGATTGTTGGCCAACCAGGTGATGACCGGTGCGGTCGAGGGTCTGTTCTACGGCGGCGGGCTCGCGCAGTTCGGCAAGCAGTTGGTCGGCGTGCTGGTGGTCGCGGCGTATGCGTTCGCCGTCTCCTTCGTGCTCGGCAAGGCCATCGACCGCTTCCTCGGATTCCGGGTCAGCAAGGAAGACGAGTCCGCGGGCATCGACTTCGCACTGCATGCGGAGACCGCGTATGCCGAAGGCGTGCACGGACATGCGCCGCGGCGCTTGGGCGAGGGGCACTTCGGGCAGACGCAGGGTGGCGATCACTGATACGAAACACCAACGCCGCCACGGCACCTCGGCAGAGCGCGAAGTCACGACGTGGCTGTTGCGGCCACCGACCCGGTTACGCGACGTCGTCCGAGGATGCCAGCCAGGTATTGCACTGGGGTGTCCGGTCGGTCTTGTAGCCCTGCGCGAACCAGTCCCCAGCGTTCTGCCCGGTGCCGTGATCGCGCGCGTCACCCTTCTTGTCGCCGCGCCCATACGTGTCCTGCGTGGCGCGAGCTCCCTGCGCATCGGTAAAGGCGCCATCGTAGACCGATGTGCCGACGTACATTCCGGAGAAGCACTGCGCTTGCAACTCCAAGCGGCGTGACAACTCCAGCCCTCGAGCGCTGCGGGTGCCCGCCGCGCTGCGTTCGGTATTCATCTGCTGTGTCATCCCGGAGATCGCCTGCACGTGATGGCCGTACTCGTGCGCGAAAACCGCCAGGTAGATCACCGCATCATTGCCGTACTGCTCGACCTGGATGTGATCGAGCGGCATGTAGATCGTATGGTTCGCCGAACAGTAGAACGCCGCATAGCTGCCACCGGATGAGGTACACGGCGATGGCTCGTCCTCCGCTCGGGCGGGCGCCCGAACATTCGGGCTGGAGAAGGGCAGATTCGACCGCTGCAGGGCGGGCCGCCACTTCTTGTCCAGACAAGCCGCGGCGGCCTCGAAGAACCGTTGGGCCGCGGCAGCCGTCGCAGCCCAGGACGGGTAACCGCACTCGACATTGATCAGCCCGGTGTCGGTGTCACTGAACAGCGGATTATCTCCGAGCTTCGCGACAGGTTGCGGCCCAGCGGGTTTCGTCGTCGTCGGCGCGGCGGCGCGACTGGTGGTCGCCGCCGCGGCGCTCGATGTCGGGCTCGGCGAGGAGGTCGACGAAGTCGGCGGAGTGTAGGTGTAGCTCGGCGTCGGCGGAGTGTAGGCCGACGGGCGGTTGCGCTTCTTCTCGTTGTCGGCCGAAATCGCCGAGACGACAAACAGTCCCACGACCAAGACGATGGCCGTCAGTACGCCGAGCAGCGCACTCAGCCCAGCACCCGAACTCCGGCGTCGCGGCGGGTACGGACGCGGCGGATAACCCGGCCGCTGATACGGCATCGGCGGACCGTACGGCGCCGCGTAAGGCGGACGGTAACCGGGTGGATAACCCTGTGGCGGACCATATCCCGGCGGTCGCTGATATCCGGGTGCGGATTGATATCCGGGCGGCGAACCGTAGCCGTAGGGCGGCTGCGTCATCTGGTCACGACACCGAACTGGCCGACGCGGTGAACGTATTGCACTGTGCCGCACGGTCTTTGTCCACGCCGATCTCGAACCACGTGCCACCGTTGTCCGCGGTCCCGTGATCGCGCATATCGCCGCGCTGGTCACCGCGGCCGTGGGCGTCGCGGCGGGCGAGGGTGATCTGCCCCGTGGTCAGCGAACCGCCATTGGCCGAGGAGCCGAGATACATGCCGTCGAAGCAGTTGGCCTGCAACTCGATTCGGCGCGAGAGCTCCAAACCCTTCTCACTGCGCACGCCCGCGTCGACGCGATCGCTGTTGGCCTTGCGCAGGATTCCGGCCATCGCCTGCACGTGGTGGCCGTATTCGTGGGCGAAGACCGAGAGGTAGACGATCCAGTTGTCCTTGAACAGATCGGTCTGCAGCTGACTGAGCGGCATGTAGATCGTCTTGTTCGCCGGGCAATAGAACGCGGCGAAATTACTCGTGGAACCGGTGCACGGCGTGGTGATGCCGTCCGTGCTCGCGCTGACATTCAGTGTCGGCGACTGGAACGGCAGATTCTTCTGTGCCAGTACGGGTTTCCATGCCGACTCGAGGCAGCTCGCGGCGGTCTCGAAGAACTTGCGCGCGGTGTCCACCTGCGTGCTCCACGGTGCGTACGAGCACTTCGCGGGGATTAAGGTGGTGTTCGGATCGGTCAGCAGGGGGTTGGTTCCGGTTTCCGATACCCCGCCGTTCGAATCCGGCGTATAGGTCATGCTCGGACCGGGGCCCGACGCGGTGCTACTGAGCCTGCCATGCGAAAACGCGCCGCGCACCAGGCCACCCGCGACCACGAAGACGATGATCAGCAGCAGCGCGATCCATCCGCCGCCACCCTTGCGCTTCTGCGGTGGACGTCCGGGTGGGCCATAGGGCGTCGGCGGCATCGGCGCGCGCTGTCCGTATCCGGGCGCCGGATAACCGGGCTGCTGGCCATACCCCGGCGGCGGACCGTAACCGGGTTGGCCGTAACCGGGTGGATAACCCGGCTGCTGGCCATATCCGGGCTGCCCCGGCGCGGGACGATATCCGGGCTGCCCATATGGCGAACCGGGACGCGGCGGAACCGGTTGTCCACCAGGCGGAACCGGCCCGTAGCCGTACGGTGGTTGGGTCACGCCCCCGTACCCCCTCATCTCATGATCGCCTACAGCCGCTGACGCAGCTTAGCAACTTGTCTAGAGTAGGCAGCCATGCTGACTTTACGGGGGGGCGTCGCGAGCGCGCTGCTTCTCGCCGCTGCGGGAATGCTGGCCGCCGCACCGGTTGCCCACACGGAGCCCGCAACCGATGGCGTCGATATTGTCGCGGATCTGAAACTGAGCCGTGAGGGCGTGCTCGAGGTCACCGAGAAGGTGACCGTCCCCGCCGACAGCGGCTTCAAAATGACTCTGCCGCTGCGCCTCAAGGTCGGCAACGATGTCGAACGCGTCTTCAAAGTCACCGATGTCGATACCAAAGGCCCCGGCACCGCGACGGTCGCGAACGACCTGTTCACCATCGATGCCAAGCCGGGCGAATCGACGTTCACCTACGCGATCCACAACACGGTCAGCGACGCACCCGGCACCCAGGTCTTCCGCTGGCTCGGCACCATCAATGCCGATGTCGCATCGATCGACGCATCCCTGATCAGCCCGAGCTACGAAATGGGCGTGGTGGACTGCAAATTGGGCCCGCCCGGCAATCTTCGGCAATGCTCCGATCTGCAGATCGAGGCGGACGGGGTGCTCTACTGGCGCCAGACCGACCTGCGCAAGGGCGACAATATCGACCTGACCCTGCAGCTGCCGCCCGGCACGGTACCCGCCAACGCCGATATTCGCGACAACAGCGAGGCAGGCGCCTTCTCCTTCACGACTCCGGTGCTCGTCGCATTCGGTGTGCTGCTGCTCGCACTGGCCGCGATGGCGGGCTATGTGGTCAAGACCAGGCGGGAAAACGCCGCCGCCACAGCCGGTTCGGAGACGATCGATCCGCTGCTGCGCGACGGTACGCAGGTCCAGTTCACCTCTCCGGACGGTATCCTGCCCGGCGAGGCGGGCGTCTTGCTCGACGAACATGCCGATCCGAGCGATATCGCCGCGACGGTGATCGACCTCGCCGTACGCCGGTACATCTGGATCACGCCCGTCAGCGATAGCGACTGGCGCATCGACCGGGTGAACGCACCCGATGACCAGCTGCGTGGTTACGAGAAGGCGGTTTACCGCGCACTGCTGCCGGACGGCACCGATTCGGTGACCGTCGGTGAGTTGCGTGCGCCGGGACGCCTGCAGTCCCAAACGGTGCGCAGCGCAATGCTCGACGATGCGGTCGAACGCGGCGCTTTCATCGATCGGGCCCGCATCGGATTGCCGATCCTGTTGGGTGGGGCATTGATCGTCGCCGGTATCGCCGCGACCATCGCCTTGGCGCTCACCTCGGGCAGCGCACTGGTCGGCGTCGCGATCCTGCTCGCAGGCGTCGCGACGGTACTGCTGCCGCGATTCCTACCGGTGCGCACGGCCCAGGGCCGCGAACTCGTCGGCCGGATCCGCGCACTACAGCGCGGCCTCGACGCGACCACCCGCGAGCAGATCCCACCCGCCGACCAGGAGTTGGTCTTCTCCCGCGCACTGCCGTTCATGGTGATCGGTGGCCGCGCCGACAACTGGATCCGCGCCTTCCGCGACCTGAACCTCGCCGCCGACTCCCAGCCCGGCCTCTACTGGTTCGGCACCTTCGAACGCGACCGCAACCTGCAACGCTTCGCAGGCCACTTCCCGTACTTCATCACCGCCCTCGAGGCTCTCTTCACGTAAGTCCTCGGAGCATCCAGCGAGCCGAGCGATTTCGTCGGCAGCCGTCCACCGATCGCGGAAGACCAGCCGCGCGGGCCTCGTTGTGATTGCATTGCTCCCGGCCGCTCGTTTGCGTGTGCGGACGGGAGAGTGCGATGGAGTCGGAGCTGGCGACCATCGATCTGAACAAGACATTCGCGCAAAGGTTTTGGTATCCGATCGGCATTGCGCTGGTGCAACTGCCCGATGACGAGTGGACAGCGGGACACAATCGACTCACTGAGCTGATGGGCCTCGCCAATACGGCGACAGCACAATTCCGAGCGGTGGTCACGACGTTGGCGCCGTTGCTGACCGGTCTTCTCGCCTACTTCCTGAAGTAGGCGAGAAGACCTGCAGGCGAACTGTCAGTCGTTCAGTGCTGTGCGGCGGATGGCGGCGAGGGGGTCGGCGTAGATGGCGCTGAGTGAGGTGACCACCGCCGCGAATTCCTGCACCTTGCCGCCGAATCCGCTGATGCGGATGTCGGTCGCTGGAAGTTGGGAGGACTGGGTGAAGGCGCGGGCAACGTGGGCGACCGCGGGGCGGTAGCCGGTGAACGCTTGGCCGCCTAGGATCACGCGGTCCGGATTGAGCATGTCGCGGACCATCGCGACGGTGTGTCCGAGGATGGTGGCGCGCTCGGCGAGCAGCTCCTGTGCATCCGCCGCGCCCGCCTCGGCGGCGCGGTACAGGTCGGCGATGGTGGTGCCGCCGGTGCCCTTGTGCGCGGGAATGATTCCGCGACCGACGGCTCTGGCGTGCAGCGACCGATCACCGACGGTCACCTCGAGGCAGCCGCGCCGTCCGCAGGTGCATTCGACATCGGAGCCGGTCGGGAAGTGCGCGATCGAACCGGGGCCGCTGCTTGGGGTATGCACCCGGCCGTCCAAAGTCACTGCGATACCGGCGGTTTCGCGAACATAGAAGTACAGGCTGCTGCCGGGGCCGGTGGTCCCACGCGGCTCGCCGGTCGGCAACAGCAGTTCCGACGCGGCCATCGCCTCGACGTGCGGGGCAACCGAGACCGGCAGCTCGAGCACCTCGCCGAGCACCGAACCGACCTGCGCCCCTTGCCAAGCCAGCTTGGGGTGATCGACGACACCGGTCGCGGCATCGACCCGTCCACCGATCGCCACACCGGCCCAGAGTGGTTTGCGCCGATGCCAGCGCTGCAGGAAGGCCTTGGCGCTGCGCGCGACGGTCGTGGTCGCGAAGTCCTGACCGGTCTGCGGCGTCGCGATCGCCAGCCCGCCGAGGATGCGCCCGCGCAGATCGGCTGCGACGATCTTGGTGACCGCGGCGCCGATGTGGATGCCGAGGGTCAGATAGGCCTCGTGGTCGATTTCGAACGGCACCCGCGGACGGCCGACCGCACCCGATGCGGTCAGATCGGGTCGCTCGCGCAGCAGTCCGGCGGCCAATAGCGCCGATACTTGGCGGTTGACCGTCGCGATGCTCAAACCCGTTGTGCGCGCGGCATTGTCACGGGAAACCGGACCGCCGGTCGCGGCGCGCAGCACGGCTGCGGCCGGATTGTCGGCGATGCGGAGTTCCGGCGCGATGACGGGACGCTGGACACGGACACGACCGGTTACGACCCTGGAGCCGGATCGATCAAGGGTGAGGGACATATGAAGATTCCTTGCTGAAGTCCCGTACCACGGGACGTGCCTACACGTGCGGCGGCGGGGCAGCGCACGAGCCGAAAGAGCGGCTCAGCTGCAGCAGGAACAACACAGTTCGCGAGTCAACGGCAGTCGCAGACCCAGTGCGGCGGTCACGTACGTGACCCGCAGTGCGGTCGGACGGCTCGAAGACATGGGGTCAAAGTTAACACCGAAATCGCCGCGCACCAAGCCCTATCGGCGGAGCGGGAACTCCCCGGATGCGTGGTTCGTTCCGAAATCCTTGGCGCGCACCGGGTTCCGAGCAAAATGTGGCCCAGAGCACGATTTGCCCGAAAAAGCCGAATGGGGGCCGCCGCTTCGGCGACCCCCATGGGGTGACTGGCTCGCCCGATCCCGGGCTGTTCGGTTACGCCGCTTCCGCGACCAACTGACGACGGGCCAGCAGTGCGGTGGCCGAGGCGACCAGCCCGACCAGCGCGACCACGGTGACCAGGTACAGACCCGGCCGGTACTGCGCGATGCCGGTGGCGGCGCCACCGCTGATCAGCCCGGTGACCACGGCGAGTACGACCGCGCCACCGATCTGGCCGGAGGTCTGCACCAGTCCCGAGGCCAGCCCCTGCTCGTGGTCTGCGATGCCCTCGGTGGCCTGCACCATGACCGAGGAGAAGCCGAGCGCGAAGCCGAGACCGAGCAGCAGGAAGGCGGGCAGGTAGTCCACGACGTAGGTCGGGTCGGCGCTACCGCCGAAGGAGATGAACCAGACGTACCCGATCACGAACGAGGTCATCGAGGCGATGATCATCGGCGTGGTGCCGTAGCGGTCGATCAGCTTGCCCGCGACCGGCGACAGGATCGCCACGATAATGCCCGTCGGAGCCAGGGCCAGCGCCATCTTCAGCGGCTCCCAACCCAGGGTGTTCTGCAGGTACAGCGATACGATCGTCTGGAAGCTGATGTAGGAGCCGAAGATGGCCAGTGCGGCCAGATTCGCGCGCACGATCGACTTCACCTTGAAGATGCTCAGCCGCACCAGCGGGTGGGCCACCCTGTTCTCCACCACGAAGAACGCGCTGAGCAGAGCGACGGCGATTACCGCGGTCGCGACAACCGTTGCGGTGAGACCCTTTTCGGGTGCGGTGACGATGGTGTAGACGGCGGCCAGCATGCCACCGGTCAGCAGTGCGGCACCGGCGAAATCGATGCGACCCCGTTCCTTCTCGACATTGCGCGGCACCACGAAGTAGGCGGTAACCACCACGGCCGCGACGACGAGCACCGGGACGTAGAAGGTCAGTCGCCAGTCGATGCCGGTGAGCAGACCCGAGACGATCAGGCCGGAGGCGTAACCGGTGGCGCCGAAGACCGTGAAGATCGACAGTGCGCGGTTGCGATCGTGACCTTCCTTGAAGGTGGTGGTGATGATCGAAAGTGCGGCGGGTGCGGTGAATGCGGCGGCGACGCCCTTGATGATGCGGCTGGCGATCAGCAGCGCACCGTCGTCGACCAGACCGCCCGCGAGTGAGGCGAGTCCGAAAACCACAAGGGCCGTGAGGAATACCTGTCGTCGGCCGAGCAGGTCGGCGGCGCGGCCACCGAGCAGCAGCAGGCCGCCGTAGCCGAGGATGTAGCCGTTGACGATCCACTGCAGGCTCTCGGTGTTGAGCCCTAGTTCGGATCCGATGGACGGGAGCGCGACGCCGACCATCGAGACGTCGAGTGCGTCGAGGAACATCGCCAGACCGGCGACGAACAGCACGGCCCACAACGTCGGGCCCCAACGGCCCGGGGTGTGCTCGGTAGATGCGGCGGTCCGGGCCTCGGATGCGGTAGCTGTCATAGTCACGTTCGGTAATTTAGATGCACACGCATTAAATGTCAACGCAAGTAATGCGCGTGCATAAAAGACCTGGTCATGATCTTGCCGATCGACACAAGAAGGCCCCGCTCAGTACTGAGCGGGGCCTACGTCCGTGGCGACGGTGGGGCCACGGACGCCGTGCGGCCTATTTCGCCGGGACGAACGGCTGGTTGATGGTGGTGAAGTACTGGATCGCCGCGCCGATCGCGACCGGCGCGGTCACCAGGATCTGACCGGCCAGGGTGCCGAGGGCACCAACGGCGATGATGCCGCCGAGGCAGCCGACGGCGGCGGCCGGAATGAACGGACCGAACAGGCCGACGATGGTCGCCGAGGCGACCGTGGCACCGGCGATACCGCCGAGCACGCAGCCCGCCGCACCACCGACGAGACCGCCGACCAGCGTACCGATGGTGGCCGCCGCCGAGACGGTGCTCGTGAAGCGGGTCCAGGCCGCGACCTCACGGTCGTATGGGGTCTTCCAGGGGGCCTGGTCCTCGTAGGGCAGCGCGACCGGCTTGTAGGCCGCGTGTTCGCGATCGATTTGCGGGGTCAATGTCGCGGTGCGATCGGAAATCTGTGCGGCAATAGGGAATTCGAAGTCGTCGATCCGGAACCGAAGCGGGGTGCCCGCGAGCACGGTGCCATCGGCGGCCTTGATCTCGAAGACATCGCCCTCGACCGCCAGCGAACCCGCGTCGGTCTTGATAATCGATGAATCGTTTACCGCTTCCGCGGTGAAATTTATTGCGCTGTCGTCGCTTTCGGTCGCGGCCGGGGCGGCGCCCGAGGTGCCCGCGGCCACACCGGTCGCCATGGTCACCAGCGCCGCGACGACGGCGAGTTTCCTCATCTTCATGTACTGCGTTCCCTCATCTAGGTGTTGCTACCGAGGGAAAAGCATCGGCGAGAACTCAATCGGGCACGAGGGAAAAATACAGGCAGATTCGAATAGGCAAACCTCGAGCGACTTCAGGACTTCTTGGCCGCGGACTTCATCTGCTTCTTGAAAGCCCTTACTTCCAAAAGGGATTCGCTGTCGACGATATCGGCGGCCGAGCGCCGGGAGCCAGCTTCGGAGTAGGCGCCTGCCGCTGGCTCCCAGCCCTTCGGCTGCACACCGAGCTGCTTGCCGAGCAGCGCGAGGAAGATCCTGGCCTTCTGATCGCCGTAGCCCGGCAAGTCCTTCAAACGGCGCAGCACCTCTTTGCCGTCCGGATCGCCCTGTGTCCAGATACGTTCGGTCTTGCCGTCGTAATGCTCGACAACATAGCGCGCGAGTTCCTGGGTGCGGCGGGCCATGGACCGGCCGTAGCGATGAATGGCGGGCGGGGTCGCGCACAGTTCTTCGAACGCCTCGGTATCGGCGTCGGCGATCCGCTGGATATCGAAGCCGTCCATGCGGTCGGCGATCTTCTTCGGCCCGCGGAAGGCGTGTTCGAGCGGGAACTGCTGATCGAGCAGCATGCCCGTCAGCAACGCGAAGGAATCCTCGGAAAGGAGTTTGTCCGCCTCCGGCTCCTGGGCGAGACACAGCTTGACAGTCGCGGACTTCGCTTTGGGCACGGGACTTTCCTTTCGCTGGTACCGGACTTCTCCGATCATCTCACTCGGAACCGTTGCGTGGTCCGGCCCACCCGGATCGGTGGCATACCCGAATCGTGACCCACCTCACAATCTTGCCGTGCGATGCGGTCGGTGCCGAAGTAGGCTCAGCGCCATGCCTCAGACGACGGCAATACCTAGAGACGGAATCGGGCCCATGAATATGCAGGGGTTACGCCCGGATCGCTTCGATAGCGCGGGCCAGGATCAGTTGGTCGACGTGCGGGATCTGCAGGCGGCGCTGCCGGGCATCCGCCGACTGCGCACGTGGGCACATGAAGCATTGGCGCTACAGCCCGGCGAGAGTGCGGTCGATGTCGGATCAGGCACCGGCACGGAGGTCATCGCCTTCGCGGATGCGGTCGGCCCGACCGGCACCGCGATCGGTGTCGAACCCGATCCGCAGCTGCTGGCCTCCGCCGAACGCCGGGCCGAAAAGGCCGGTTCGACGGCCAAGTTCCATTCCGGCGACGCCTACGGCCTGCCGTTCGGCGCGAAAACCTTCGACGCCGCGCTCTGCGAGCGGGTGTTCCAACACCTGACCGCGCCGAGTCGTGCCGCCAACGAGATCGCTCGGGTGCTCGAGCCCGGGGGCCGTGTCGTTGTGATGGACAGCGACTGGGGTACGGCAATCGTGCATCCGGGCGACCGTCATGTGGTTCGCGAGGTCGTCGACACCCTGATCGCCGCGACCACCAACCCGTTCTCCGGCCGCAGGCTACCCGGCTTGCTGACCAAGGCAGGCCTGGTTATCGATGAGGTCGGCTCGCACGCCCTGGTACAGGACCGGACGGTCGGCGCGGGCGCGCTGGTCAACCGCATCTCCGCCATGGCGGTCGCGCGAGGTTCCATCACCGAGGCACAGCGCAACCAGCTCATCGCGGATCTGGAACGGGGCGCCGAATCCGGTGACGTCCACCTATCGGTGACCATGTTCGCTGTACTGGCGCATAAGCCGCACTGACATTCGAGCGAAAACAGAACGGGCGCATACCGATTCGGTATGCGCCCGTTGTGTGTCGAGCTATTTGCCGAGCAATTTCTCGGTGGCCGCGAGCAGTACACAGGTGGCCAGACCGTCCATCGCCTTCTCCAGTTCCGGCAGCTGCGGGAAGCTGGGGGCGATGCGGATGTTCTTGTCCTCCGGGTCATTCCGGTACGGGAAGGCCGAACCGGCCGCGGTGAGCGCGATGCCCGCATCCTTGGCCAGCGCGATCACCCTGGCCGCGGTGCCCTCCAGGACATCGAGGCTGATGAAGTAGCCGCCCTTCGGTTCGGTCCAGGACGCCACCTTGGACGCGCCGAGCCGATCCTCCAGAATCTTCAGTACCAGTGCGAATTTCGGTTCGAGGATGGCGCGATGCTTCTGCATATGCGCGCGCACGCCGTCGGCGTCCTTGAAGAACCGCAGGTGACGCAGTTGGTTGATCTTGTCCGGGCCGATGCTCTTCTTCGCCGCGTGCTCGAGGTACCAGTTCAGGTTCGGCGTGGACGCACCGAGGAAGCTCACCCCCGCACCGGCGAAGGTGATCTTCGAGGTGGAGGCGAAAACAACGGGGCGGTTCGGGTTTCCGGCCGCGGCCGCCATACCGAGCACGTCGAGGACGGGTGCGGCGGTATCGGTCAGCGGATGCACCGCGTAGGCGTTGTCCCAGAACAGGCGGAAGTCCGGCGCCGCGGTGGGCATCGAAACCAACTCCTGGACAACCTCTTCGGAGAAGACGACGCCGGTCGGGTTGGAGTAGTTCGGCACCGCCCACAGACCCTTGATCTGCGGATCATCGGCCACCAGTCCGGCGATGGCGTGCACATCCGGTCCGTCGTGACCGATCGGAATCGGAATCATCTCGAAGCCGAGCGCCTCGGTGATCGCGAAGTGCCGGTCATAGCCGGGGCTCGGACACAGGAACTTCAGCGTGGAATCGGTCACCCAGCGGCGCTCGGAATCCGGTGTGCCGTACAGCAATGCGTAGCTGATCACATCGTGCATCAGCTCGAGGCTGGCGTTATTGCCCGCGATCAGGTTCTCGACCGGAATGCCGAGCAGCTCACCGAAGATCGCGCGCAGTTCCGGGAGACCGTGCAGCCCACCGTAGTTGCGGCAATCGGTGCCGGTGCCGTCCTTGAAATCGCCGGGACCGGGCAGCGTGAGCAGTTCCGCGGAGAGGTCGAGTTGTTCCGGCGAAGGTTTACCCCTGGTCAGATCCAGCGTGAGCTTCTCGGTCTGGAGCGTCGCGTAATTCGCGGTCTGGGTCTCGTGTTCGGACACGAGCTCCGGGGGGCTCATCAAACCGATCTGCGTTTGCCGGGGCATCCTGAGCAGCCTTTCGAAGCAGCGAAGGGGCGATTGACGTCCGAGCCGATTACCGCGGTCGGACCCTCTGATCCAGCCGGGCGCGTTCGACGTCCGGCGGACCGTGTTCACGTTACCCGGCGGTTGCTCCGAATTGGAGTGAATATAGGGGACCCCGCGCACCCGGCAGAGCCCGTTGACCCTTGCTGCCTTCCGGCCCTGGGGGAGTTCACAGGATGCGCGCCGCGCGGGATCCGTATGCAAGTGTAGCGGGCGGATCCGGCAATGATCACCACCGGGGTGGACCGCGACGGGTCGAAACGGGGCCGAACTGGGAGTTCCCCGCCCCGACCAGCCCCAATTTGGTGACCGGCCGGGGGCACCCGGTATGCTGCTGCACGGAGGATTCGCCTAGTGGCCTATGGCGCTCGCCTGGAACGCGGGTTGGGTTAACGCCCTCAGGGGTTCAAATCCCCTATCCTCCGCCAGGGCGAACGCCCCTGACAAGCCCTAATTGGCTGGTCAGGGGCGTTTTCGTATTGTCCTCGCTACGCTCGCGAACGCTCGGCGATGTTGACCATAAAGCCTGTTCAACGCGAATTTCGTAGCCGCTCTCTCGGGATCCAGCTCCGACTGCTCGGAAAGTGCGACCGAGTCATGTTCATTGTCGCGGCATGGGTGGCGGATATGGACACCATGATCCAGCGTGCTGAAATGCCCGGAAAGTCCTGGTGGCGGCCCTGATTCGAACCTGTCACCGCATTCTCGGCCATCCAAGACGCCCTGTGATTCCGAATGCGAATCAACAAGTTCTCTGCACTGTGAAAGGTAATAGATGGGCACAGGCAAGCACAGAAAAGTCAGTCCGCGTCAACAGAAGATGGGGTCGATGGTTGTGGCGGGAGCGGTTCCCGTTCTTCTCACCATGGTGGGGAGCAACGGAACCGCGAACGCCGAGTTCGACCGACACGTTCCGGCGAGCCAGCCCGAACACGGCGATCACGTTGCCTTCGTGGCCGACGACACGGATTCGGCCGAGGCGGCACCCACCATGCAGGCAGAGCAGACGAAGCAGTCCCCGGACTGGCCCGCCGCCCAAGTGCCGAATGTGCGCCCGTACCGGGGAACGCGAATCCCGGACGACACGCGCAGTTCGCTGCAGTGGGCGCGACCGGCACCGAAAAACGAGTATCTATCGCCGGTCGAGTCGCTGCACGGTCCGGTCCCGGTCGCACCGGTGCCGCCGATCGCGCCGCCGCCGGGCATGTTGCGGTTCGGAAACGTACAGGTCGAGGCACCGGATTGGCTGCCGCGGGAGCCCGCTATCCAACTCAACGACGCCGCGGCGATGACCGAGGCCGATCTCGCAACGTTCTTCGACTCGGTGGGTATGGAGCGCACTCGCTCCGATCGCGTTGCGGGTCAGACCGTCGGCTCCGCGGCGCTCGGTGCTGCCGCAGGCGCAGCGGTGGCGAGCCCGTTCGCACTGATCGGCGCAGGTGTCGGCGGTGCACTCGGTCTGCTGATCGGCGTGCCTTTCGCACCGATCGGTCTCGCCGCGGGGCCCATCGGCGCCGCATACGGCGCGGCCCTCATGGCGGCACCGCTCGCCGCCATCGGCGCGGGTATCGGCGCAGTTCTCGGTGCGACGCAGGCCCTTACCGCACCCCCACGAGCGCTCGGCCCAGATCAGGCCGCCACAGACGAACCTACGACCGATTGACAGAGGTTCCACTTTCTCGAACAGTTCGCGATACCGCCGGAAATGGACCGGCAGACATATCGGCTACAGCACGCGGCCCCCTTGGCCTGTCGATTTGCGACAAGACAAAGGGGGTCTGACCTGCTGCTGTTTTCGGACCGCTTGTCGACCGCTATTCAGGCGCCACCCGATCCGGGTGTCGACGCGGTCAGCGCGGTTGGCGGCAGCACACCTCGTTCTCGTCGACTGCTGCCGAGGTCGCTGTGCCGCATGGCGTTCGCGCGGGATCACCGGTTCGTCGATGTTCGGACGATGCGCGGCTGCCGATTCCTTTCTGTGGCGACCGAGGTCTACATGGTCGACGGTGCGGACCGCCGAAGCGGCCGACCGCGACGCACGCCGAGAAAGAGAGCTGATGGCTGTGAGTATTCCCACCACTATGCGCGCCCTGCAGCAGACCTCGCTGAAGGGGCCGCAGGATATGCGTTCGATCATCGACGCACCGGTACCGGTGCCCGGTCCGGGCGAGGTCCTGATCCGGGTCGCTGCCGCCGGTGTCAACTTCGCCGACATCTCGAGGGCCCACGGCACGTTCCTCGGCGGTCCGCAACCACCGTATCTGGCGGGTTTCGAGGCGGCGGGCGAGGTCGTGGCGGTGGGTGCGGCAACGACCCGCCCGCAACCAGGGGCCCGGGTTATCGGCGTCGGCTACGGGGCTTTCGCCGAGTACATGGTCCTGCCCGCGGCTGCGGCGGTGCCGGTGCCGGACGGCTGGACGGCCGAGCAGGCGCTCGGCCTGGTCGTGAACTGGCCCACCGCGCTGGCCGCGCTCAGACCGCTGGGCCGCATCACCGCCGGGGAGACCGTGCTGATCCACGCCGCGGCGGGCGCGACCGGCCAGGCCGCGGTGACCATGGCCAAGTACTACGGTGCGACGGTCATCGCCACTGCCTCGCCGGGCAAGCACGAGACTGTGCGGGCACTCGGCGCCGACCGCGTCCTGGACTCCCGCACCGAGGACCTCGCCGCCGAGGTATTGCAACTGACCGGAGGCATCGGCGCCGATCTGGTGCTCGAGTCCGCGGGCGGCGCCACCTTCTACGCCAGCTTGGCCGCGGCCAAGCGGATCACCGGCCGCATCGTCGTCTACGGCGTGGCAGGCGGTGAAGCCGCGCTCACCAACTGGGAGTTGGTGTACAAGCACCAGGTTCACATCATCGGCCTCAACATCGGCGTGCTGAGCCAGGCCGCACCGCAGATATTCGGCGAGCTCATGGGTGAGCTGTCCGCGCTGATCACCACCGGAGTCCTCACCCCCGCTCGCCCAACCGCCTATGACTTGTCCGACGGTCCGAAAGCCCTCGCGGAACTCGAAACCCGGACCACCACCGGCAAACTGGCACTGCTGCCGTGACCCACGCCTGAGCTGCGTTTCGATTCCTTCGCAACAGCATCCCGGTCGTAATCAGCGACGACCGGCGGGACCGGTCCGGACAAGGAGCAGCCTGTGGATTCCATCGCGCATCCGGCCGACCGGCCGCGGCCTACACTCGCGACATGACGGCGCGCGTGCCGGAGGCGGCGAACCAGGACCGGTTCGCCGCCGAAACCGAGCGGTTCCGCCGAGAGCTGCTGGCGCACTGCTACCGCATGGTCGGCTCGTCCCAGGACGCGGAGGACCTGGTACAGGAAACATATCTTCGAGCATGGCGTTCCTACGCGGGCTTCGAGGGCCGCGCGTCGATTCGGTCCTGGCTCTACAAGATCGCCACCAATGTCTGCCTGACGGCATTGCAACCGCGTCGGATCCGGGTGCTGCCCTCGGGACTGACAGGGGCTTACGACGGACCCGCTCGACCGCCGAGTCACGTTGCGCCGGGCGAGGTCTCGTGGCTGGAACCGTTGCCGGACGGGTGGATCGCCCCGGCCACCGACGATCCGGCCGCGGCGGTGATCGCGCGCGAGTCGCTACGGCTGGCACTCATCGCGAGCCTGCAGCACCTGCCCGCCCGCCAGCGCGCGATCCTCATCCTGCGCGAGGTGCTGGCATTCTCGGCGGCCGAAACCGCGGAGATCCTCGGCACCACTACGGCGGCGGTGAAGAGCGGTCTGCAGCGCGCCCGCGCCCGGCTGGACGAACTGGATCCAGAGCCCGAGGAACTGCTCGAACCGACCGACCAGCGGGCGCGTGCACTGCTCGACGGCTACATCACAGCCTTCGAGCGTTCCGATGCCGGTCTGCTGGAACAAGTGCTGCGCACGGACGCCACGCTGGAGGCGACGCCATTCCGCGAATGGTACGCAGGCCGGGTGAAATGCATACACATGCTCGACACGTACGTGCTCGGCACACCCGGCGACTGGCGGATGATCGCTACTACAGCCAACGGCCAGCCCGCCGCCGTCGTGTACTTCCGAGACACGGACAGCACGGTCCGGGCAAGCGGCATCGTGGTGCTGGCGCCGACTACTACCGGTGTCTCCCGCGTGATCGCACTCCACGATCCAGCGCTGGTCGCGATGTTCGGCTTCCCGGACGTGCTCGCTTCGAACGGGCGGTAGAAGCTCACTCTGAACGGCATTCGATTCGGAACATTGACTGTTGGGCCTGCCCTCGGGGTCCTTGCGATGGCCGGACCAGCTCGAACAGCGGCTCGGACATTCCGCCCGGGGTTGTCCAGGCAGCCGAGCCACCGGCCGACAGGCTCAGTTGCCGAACACCGTGGTCATGATCTGGGTGGCCCATTTGTTCATCGGCTGAACGACATTCAGGTAGGTCCAGCGGGTGGGGCGAACGACGGTGATGCGCCAGGCGGTGGCCAGGCTAATGAGGATGGGGCGCAGGATTATGCGGTAAATGGCGCGGCAGGGGGTTACTACGAGAACGCCGACGATGGCGGTTGCGCCGAGCCAGCCGCAGATCAGGGCGGTGCGGAGTAGCCGCCACAGGGGGTGCAGGATCCAGCGCCAGAGTTGGTAGGCGGGCCAGGCGATCAGGTATTTGCACCCCAGGTACAGGACCCGCAGGGTGATGGCGGCGATCGGGAGCAGGATGTTTTTCGTGAGCCAGGTCAAGGCTGGGCGCAAGATTCGGCGCCAGAGGAAGACCTCGACTGCGCGGCGGAGGGGGCGCAGGAAGTAGTCGAGGGCGAAGGTGGCCAGTGGGGTGAGGACCAGACCCCAGAGGACGTAGTGCAGGAGCCAACCCCAGAGGAAGTCCTTGACGAAAGCCCAAGCGGGGCGGAGCAACCAGTGCCAGGCGAGGTGGCAGATCGGGTCGAGTAGGTGGTTCCAGATGTAGGTCAGGGCAGCGGCGGTGATGCGGCCGAGCAGCTTGACGCCCTCCCACACGAGGCGCAGTGGGATCAGGAGCACGATCGCGATGAGGCGTGCGATCCACTGGCCGACCGAGGTGGAGTCGGTTGGTGATGTGGTCATGGCTGCCCCCGCTCGATTGCCGCCGCAGCTATCTCCGCCCGGATGTGCAGGCGTTCAATGCATTCGAACATGCCGATGTCGCTCGGACATGAGTAGAAGTACGGCGTCGGGCTGCGGTGAATCACCCGGTTGAGGTTTCGGGCTCGCCCAATTCGGCCATGGCACAGTCGAATACCTCGTTCAGCGCATCGCGTAGCAGGTCGACGTAATTATCGATGTCCGGTAGCGCGGCGGTGTCGGCGTGGATCGAGACGGTGACGGTGTCGCCGAGGCCGTGTACACCGTGAGTCAGGTGCATGACCGAGCCGATCGCGGGGAAACCACCGGTGAATCGGACGGGTGCGCCGCAGAAGGTCAGGTCGGCGGGGCCGCGGTGGACGCTGGACACCACGGTATGTCCGGCGATGGAGTCGGGGACGGTGTCGAGCGGGTAGCGCTCGATATCGCGGCGCATTAGCGGGGCGGGGATGACGGCGGTGACGCGGTCCTGCGCGGTGAGCAGTGGATGCTGGGCGCGGGTTCGGCGATCGGCGAGGGCTGCGGCGATCTTGTTCGCGCGAGCCAGTAGGTCCGGTTCGTCGATGAAAAGGTCGACACCGAGGCTTCGATAGTTGTTGCGAGCCGCTATCCAATTGCCGGACAAGGCCATCGGCACTTGCGCGCCCAGGCGGTCCGCTCGCTCACCTCGCGCGGTTAGATAGCGATCAAGTGCGATCGACACGGCGGTCAGCGCGACCACGGTCACGGTGCAGCCCGGGATGCGCAGCCGTTCGGCATCGCAGACGATCATCCGTGCCTGATGGGCGTGCCCATCTGTCGCATCGCTCCGGTTCAGCAGACTCGGTGAGAACGCGGGCCCCGGCCCCGGAAGCCTTCCCGCAGTGGTCAATTCGGCCAATTCCTGTTGCGCCCGGAAGGCCTGATAGCCACGAATCGCTGTGCGCGCGAACTGAATCGGCATCCGAAGCAGGGCGGGCACCGAGTACACATACATGGGATCCACCGGCGCCGCTTCGGCCACTGCCGCACCGAGGCGTCGGCCGAGGTCGGCAGCATGCCGACCCAGCATCCGAGCAACCGAATCTCGCAATACAGCAACCGGCGCGGCACAAAAGGCGCCATCGGCAACTGGCGCGGTGTCGGCAATCGGCGCAGCTCCGGCGGCTTGCTCAGCCGAAACGCACTGCTCGACCCGAGCAACTGATTCCGACACCACAGCAACCGGGGCAGCATCGGCAACCGGGGCCGCACTGACGACCGGCTCGGCGGCGGCGACCCGCTCGGCCGCCACGAACTGCCCGTCCCGCGCAGCTGCCTCAGCCCCATGACCCGCACCAACCTCGGAAAACAACCCCCTGGCGATCTCCGCACCCCGTCGCCCGTCCGCCAACGCATGCGACATCTGCAATACAGCTACCATTGCCGGTCCAGCACCCCCCGGCGCACCGACGACCCCGCGAAACACATGCAACCGCCACGGTCGCACCGCGGCGTCCACGCCGGTACCGAGCAGTTTGCCGAGCACCTCACACACATTCGGCCAATCCGGTGCCGGAAGGATATGTTCCACAAATTGCTCGGCACGGAATTCACACCGAACCCATGCCGGATAGTCCAGATCTCCGGGCAGCTCGCGCAGCCGCACCGACAGGTCGGCGATCTCCGCACTGCGGTGCGCGACGAACTCGCGCAGTTGCGCACCGGAACGCCCGGAATCGTCGAAGCAATACAGCATGAAGAGGTCATTTCGGGTACGACCCGACAGCCAGTACATCGTCGCGTCCTGGGCGGCCACCGTACTCACGACTCGACGATATGACACCGGTCAGCGGGAGGTATCGGCAGGCACCGGGAAACTGAATGATCTTGTTCCACATTGCGGTTCAGGGAAACCTATCGATTCCCGGCTGATCCCCTGCTACCGTCTGTAGTAGAACACATACCACCACTCACCAGAGCGGGGTGTCGGCCATGGCTATTGACATAGGTCGTAAGGCAGGCGAACAAGCCAACTCCTTCGACGAGCGATATCAGGCCGCGAGATTCATCAAACGGTCGATCAACAAGGTTTTCCCGACCCACTGGTCGTTCTTACTCGGCGAGATCGCGCTCTACAGCTTCATCATCCTGGTGCTGTCCGGTACCTATCTGACGCTGTACTTCGACCCATCGATGGCCGAGGTCACCTACAACGGCGCCTACCAGCCGCTGCGCGGGGTGTCCATGACCCGCGCCTACGAGACGGCGCTGAACCTCTCCTTCGAGGTCCGCGGCGGTTTGTTCGTGCGCCAGGTCCACCATTGGGCCGCACTGCTTTTCGCGGCCTCGATCATCGTGCACCTGTTTCGGATCTTCTTCACCGGCGCGTTCCGCAAGCCGCGCGAAGCGAACTGGGTACTCGGCTCGCTGCTGCTGATCCTGGCCATGTTCGAGGGGTACTTCGGCTACTCGCTGCCCGACGACCTGCTCTCGGGCACCGGCCTGCGGGCGGCGTTCTCGTCCATCACGCTCGGCATTCCGCTCATCGGCACCTGGATGCACTGGTTGATGTTCGGCGGCGACTATCCGGGCGAGATCATCCTTCCGCGCCTGTTCATCGCGCACGTGCTGCTGTTCCCCGGCATCATGCTCGCGCTGATCGCCGCGCATATCGCGCTGGTCTGGTATCAGAAGCACACCCAGTTCCCGGGTCCCGGCCGCACCGAACGCAATGTGATCGGCACGCGCATCGTGCCGGTGTTCTCGCTGGATCAGGGCGCGTTCTTCGCGTTCACCCTCGGTGTCGTCGCACTTATGGGCGGCCTGCTGCAGATCAACCCGATCTGGGCCTTCGGGCCCTACAGCCCGGCCAAGGTATCGGCGGGCACCCAGCCGGACTTCTACATGATGTGGACAGACGGCATGATGCGCCTGATCCCGCCCTGGGAGCTGTATCCGGGCCGCTATACCGTGCCCGCACCGTTCTGGGGTGCGATGATCATGGGCTTGGTCTTCACCGTGCTGATCGCCTATCCGTGGATCGAACGGCGCCTGACCAAGGACACCGCGCACCACAACCTGCTGCAGCGCCCGCGTGACGTGCCGGTTCGCACCGCGATCGGTGCGATGGCAATCACCTTCTACGTGGTACTGACGCTGTCCTGCGTGAACGACATCATCGCCTACAAATTCGATGTCTCACTGAACGCGACCACCTGGGTCGGCCGGATCGGCATTCTGACCCTGCCCGCGGTGGCCTACTTCGCCGCTTACCGCATCTGCCTGGGCCTGCAGCGCAGCGACCGCGCGGTGCTGGAGCACGGCATCGAGACCGGCATTATCAGGCGGCTGCCACACGGCGAGTACATCGAGATCCACCAGCCGCTCGGTCCGGTCGACGAGCACGGTCACCCGATTCCGTTGACCTATCAGGGCGCGCCGGTGCCGAAGAAGATGAACAAGCTCGGCTCAGCGGGCAAGCCGGGTACCGGCGGATTCTTCCGACCCGATCCGTGGCAGGAGTCCCGCGCGCATATGGCGGCCGAGCATGAGGAAGAGCGCAAGCAGCTCGCCGTGCTACGCGCAGCTCAGGAGGAGACCGACGGCCAGCACCACTGAGAAAAGACCGCTGAGCACCTGCGAAGGCCCCGAGTCCGTGCCGACCCGGGGCCCGTGCTGTTGGTTCGAACGCACCTGTTGTTCAGGACCGTCCGAACTCCCCCTTTGACATTCCGTTTAGGAACGCGTTCCACTCGCCGGGCGTAAACGCCAACAACGGACCGTAGCCGTTGTCTTTGGTGTCGCGGACCGCCACGTTGCCGTCGACGAGAAATGCGACTTCCACGCAGTTCCCGTCGGGGCCGCTGTATGTGCTCTTACGCCACACAGCGCCCGTCAAGTCAACTTCCACGCCACTAGCTCCTTTGCTGCGTCGAGAACGAGATTATTCTTCTGACATCGTTCTAACTAGCACCGGCATCCGGCGCGGAACGCCGAATCCCGCGGTGCGCCTTGCCAAAGCGCGCGACTTTCACGGTGCGTCGTGATCGCACTTGCACTTTGAGGTTAATTCACCTCGCGGGTCGACCCCGCGCGCTAAAGGGTAGCAGGTTCCTCGAGAATTTGCCGATCTCTTGCCCATTCAATGCTCGCATTTGCCAATCTTGCGAAGATGACGAGTTGCGGAGACATTGCCGGAAGATGACATCCATTCATATGTTTGCTGGGCAGCAAACTTTTTGGGATGTGATTGCTCCGTGATCCGTCAATTAATCATGATCGAACCAACTCGGGTGGACGCCTTCGACTCCAGCCGTGGATGATGGGCAGCATGGTCGAACGCCCGCGCGACGAGGCAGGTCGCGCACGTAATCCCCGCCCACGCGACCGGTTCGGGCGGCCGCTGCCGGTCGGCAGCGTCGGCGTGCCGCGAATTCCGGACGACCTGAATCTGCCGCCCCAGCAAACCCTTTCCTACGCCCAGCAACTGCTGGATGACGGCCTGGCATTCAACGCACACGAGGTATTGGAGGCCGCGTGGAAGAACGGGCCGTTCGCCGAAAGGATGCTGTGGCAGGGTCTGGCGCAATATGCGGTCGGTCTGACCCACATCCAGCGCGCGAATCCGAAGGGCGCGCGCACTCTGCTGACCCGTGCGGTGACCCGGCTGCGCGCCTATGCGGCCGACCGAAACACTGCTGTGCCATACGGAATCGACCGCCCGGGTCTCATCGCGCACGCCGAGGACCTGCTGGCCGCCCTCGACAGCGGAACCTCGATTACCGAAGACCGACTCAAGCCGCGTCTGCTGATCCGTTGACCCGCACCGGAGCCCCTAGCATGGCAAACGTGCCAGTAGTCAGAAATCCAGCAGGCAGATACGCCCCGAGCCCCTCGGGCGATCTGCACATCGGAAATCTGCGCACCGCGGTGCTGGCCTGGTTGTTCGCACGATCGACCGGACGCCGCTTCGTGCTCCGGATCGACGATCTGGATCGCGTCCGGCCGGGCGCCGAACAGCGCCAACTGGCGGATCTCGCCGCGATCGGACTGGATTGGGACGGCCCCGTAGTCCGGCAGAGCGACCGGCTGCCGCACTATCGAGCGGCCATCGATCGGCTCACGGCGGCCGGGCTCACCTACGAGTGCTATTGCACCCGAAGGGAAATCCAGCAGGCCGCGACCGCACCGCACGGACCGCTCGGCCACTATCCGGGCACCTGCCGTGATCTGACCGAAGCCGAGCGGGCCGCGCATCGCACCGACGGACGCCCGGCCGCGCTGCGGTTGCGTGCGAGCGCAACCGAATTCGAGATCACCGATGAATTGCACGGGCGTTACCGCGGACCCGTCGACGATGTCGTACTGCGCCGCGGCGACGGAATTCCGGCGTACAACCTGGCCGTTGTCGTCGACGATGCGGAACAGGGCATCGATCAGGTGGTCCGCGGTGACGATCTGCTGCCGTCGACCCCACGCCAGGCCTATCTCGCGACGCTGCTCGACCTTCCGGTTCCGCACTACGCACATGTTCCGCTGGTGCTGAATGCCGCGGGCAAGCGACTGGCCAAACGCGACGGCGCGGTGACACTCGCCGATCAGCTCGCCCTCGGCAATACACCCGATCGGGTCGCGGCCGCACTGGCCAGTTCCCTGGGCTATCCCCCGATTTCGCCCGCCGAGCTACTCGACGAGTTCGACCCGGCCGCTCTGACCCAGGAACCGTGGATACTCGACGAGAATGGGTTGTTGCAACCCGCGCGATGTCCGTAACGTACGCAATCGACCGATCTACTGATCACTGACGAGGACACACATATGACAAGCGGTGGGTACGACCCCAACCAATATCCGCAAGGCGGGCAACAATACCCAGGCGGCCAGCAGTACCCGCAGGGTGGACAGCCCCAGTACGGCCAGCAGCCGCCGCAGTACGGACAACAGCCCCAGTACGGCCAGCAGCCGCCGCAGTACGGACAGCAGCCCCAGTACGGACAACAGCCGCAATACGGTCAGCAGCCGCAGGATCCCTACGGCCAGCAGCAGCCCTACCCCCAGCAGCCCTATGGCGAGCAGCCGGGATACGGATACGGCGGACAGCCCGGTGATATCGGCGTCCGCATCGGCGCCCGCGTCATCGATCACCTGATCGTCGGCATCCCGATCTCCATCATCATCACGCTCATCGTGGGCTCCGGACTCGGCGGGCAGATCGTGACCGGTCTGGTCGGCGCGATCGCAGGGCTCGCGTACTTCGTCGGCATGGAGACCTCGCAGGGCACCACCCTCGGCAAGAAGATCCTGGGCCTCAAGGTCGTCGCCCCCGGCGGCGCGGCGAAGATCACCCCCGAGGTTTCGCTGAAGCGCAACCTCTATGTCGCCCTGGGCATCATTCCGTGCATCGGTGGCCTGGCCGAGCTCGGCCTGGTCATCTACATGATCATCACCACCTCGCAGGACCCGAACAAGCAGGGCTGGCACGACAAGTTCGCGGGCGGCACCCAGGTCGTCAAGGCCTGATCGCAGACCCCGGATACAGCTCAGGGGCGCTCCCGATTTCGGGAGCGCCCCTGATGTTTCGAGTCTTATGTCGTCGAGAGCGCGACGTTGAGAATCACATAGACGATTGCGAGCACGATGCCGCCCGCACCCACCCAGATACCGGCCAGCGCCAGGCCGCGGCCCTCCTGTCCGCGCTCCTTGATCTGGTTGAGCGCGATGACACCGAGCACGATCCCGACGATCGAACCGATGCAGGTGCACAGCCCGACCACGGAGGCGACCAGCGAACCGATCGCGAGTCCATTAGTGCCCTGGGCATGCTGCGGATAGCCGTACGGCTGATACGCGCCCGGATAGGCCGGGGTCTGCGGGTACGGCTGCTGCGGGCCGGCGACCGGCTGCTGCGGGTAGCTCGGGTACTGCGACTGCGGCTGAGGTGGCGGCGTCGGAGCCGGTTGCTGCGGGTACTGCGGCGCGGAAGGGTACTGCGGTGCCGAGGGGTACTGCGGAACCGACCCCTGGGAGCCAGCCTCCGGCGACACGCCTTCGCCGCCGTACTGTTTCCACCATTCGTCGGAATCGCCGGGATTCGTCATTGGTACAGCCTATTCCACAACCTGGTTGGATGAAGCGCGTGAGTGAGTCCCAAACAGTCGAAGAACACCCAGAATCTGGGGGCCCCGCGGCGGCCCACGCGGCATTCGCCGTCGCCGCGCGGGGCTACTACACCCCCGTCGTCGCCCTGTTCACCGCGACGCTGATCATCTCGAATATCTGCGCAACCAAAGGCGTCCAATTCTTCACCGATCATTCGGTGAAGCTGGGCCCCATCGAGATCCTGCCGATCTCCACCGACGGTGCGTGGTTCCTGTTCCCCCTGGCCTACATCATCGGCGACGTCCTGAGCGAGGTGTACGGCTTCAAGGCCGCCCGCCGGGCCATCTACTACGGCTTCGCCATCCTGCTGCTCGCGGTCATCTGCTTCAAGATCGCCATCGAGCTGCCCGCCGCCACCTTCTACGACAATCAGGAAGCCTTCCGATCCGTCATCGGCACCACCCCGCAGCTGGTCGCCGCGGGCCTGGCCGGATACTTCGTCGGCGAGATGCTGAATTCGGCCTCGCTGGTATTTATCAAGGAGAAGACCAAGGAGAAGCACCTGTGGGCGCGGCTGATCGGCTCCACGGTCGTCGGCGAATTCGGTGACACGCTGATCTTCTGCTCGATCGCGGCCACCGCCATCGGCATCGACAGCTGGGGACAGTTCGTGAACTACGTGATCGTCGGCTTCGTCTGGAAGACGCTCGCCGAGGTCATCGTGCTGCCGATCACCTACCGGGTGATCGCCTTCTTGAAGAAGCACGAGCCGAGCTACGCACCCCGCGAAACTCCCGCGCTCCTGAGCTGAAAGTTATTGTCCGCGTCCGGACCTCGGAGTCACGGGGTCCGGATCCGACCTTTCCAGCGACCTAGCGTTTCGGCCTTGTACTCGTCGAAGCAGCCGCTCTCGATGCTCTCGCGAATCCGGTCGACGAGCCGAATCGTGTAACGCTCGTTGTGAATCGTGCACAGCGTCGAGGCCAGCATCTCCTTGGCCTTGAACAGGTGGTGGATATAGGCGCGAGTGTAGTTCGCGCAGGTGTAGCAGTCGCAGGTGTCGTCGATCGGGGTGAAGTCGCGGCGGAATCTGGCGGTATTGATATTGAATCTGCCCTCGGCGACATAGATCGCCGCATTGCGCGCGACCCGGGACGGGTTCACACAGTCGAAGGTGTCCGCTCCGTTCTCCACCGCGACGAAGATGTCCTCCGGTTCGCTGATGCCGAGCATGTGCCGCGGCTTGTCCTCGGGCAGTTCATCGCAGCACCAGCCGACGATGGCGCCGAGATTGTGTTTCTCCAGTGCGCCGCCGATGCCGTAACCGTCGAAACCCGTTCCGGCACTACCGCGCAGCGATTCCAGTTCCCGACAGGCCTTGCGCCGCAGGTCTTCGTACTGCGCGCCCTGGATCACCGCAAACAGCGCCTGATACGGGCGATGGGTGCGCGCGGCGGTCAGGCGTTCGTGCTCGTCGATGCAACGCTGCGCCCATTCGTGCGTGCGCTGCAGCGACTTCTCCTGGTAGGCACGGGTATTCAGCAGAGTGGTCAGCTCGTCGAAGGCGAACATGATATCCGCGCCGAGTTGATGCTGGATACCCATCGAAACCTCTGGGGTGAACCGGTGTTTCGAGCCGTCCAGGTGCGAGCGGAAGGTGACGCCGTCATCGTCGACGGTGGCCAAACGCTCTTTGCCTTTGGCGATCACGTCATCGCTTCGGACGTCGACCGCCTCCATGGCCAGCACCTTCTTGAAGCCGACACCCAGCGACATCACCTGGAAGCCGCCGCTGTCGGTGAAGGTCGGGCCGGGCCAGTTCATGAATTTGCTCAGCCCACCCGCCTCGTCCACGATGTCCGGGCCCGGCTGCAGGTACAGGTGGTAGGCATTCGCCAGCAGCGCCTGCGCGCCGAGTTCCTGCATGGTCTCGGGCAGCACCGCCTTCACCGTCGCCTTGGTGCCGACCGGAATGAATGCGGGCGTCGCGATATCACCGTGCGGTGTGCTGATCACGCCCGTTCGACCGTGTCGCCCCGGGATGCGGGTACCGACGGTGAACGAGAAAGCTCCAGGATCAGCCACGCTGTACATCCTCTCAGGCACGCCGCAGTGCCCCGCATCATGCTGTCGCTCAGCCAATAGGCATCGCGTACAACGCACACGTTATGCGCGATAGCTGCCCGCTATGCGATACCGCGGCTCAGGCCTCGGCGGCGGCCGCGGCGAACTGAGCGTTGTAGAGGCGGTAATAGGCGCCGCGTTCTTCGAGAAGGCGCTCGTGGTTGCCGTGTTCGACAATGCGACCCGCCTCCATGACGACGATCAGGTCGGCGTCACGGATGGTGGACAGGCGGTGGGCGATGACGAAGCTGGTGCGGTCCCGGCGCAGGGCGGCGGTCGCGTGCTGGACCAGCGCCTCGGTTCGGGTGTCGACCGAACTCGTCGCCTCGTCCAGGACCAGGATGGACGGCTTGGCCAGGAAGGCGCGGGCAATGGTGATCAGCTGCTTCTCACCAGCGCTGACGCCCGAACCCTCCGCATCGATGACCGTGTCGTAACCGTGCGGCAGCGCGTGTACGAAGCGGTCGACATAGGCGGCGCGAGCGGCCTCGAGAATATCCGCATCGCTCGCATTCGGATTGCCGTAGGCGATGTTCTCCCGGATGGTGCCCTTGAACAGCCAGGTGTCCTGTAGCACCATGCCGATCCTGGACCGCAGGTGATCGCGGGTGATCTCGGTGATATCGACGCCGTCGATGGTGATGGTGCCCGCGTCGAGTTCGTAGAACCGCAGCAGCAGATTCACCAGGGTGGTCTTGCCCGCGCCGGTCGGACCGACGATGGCGACCACATGTCCCGGTTCGGCGACCAGCGACAGCCGCTCGATGACCGGCGTCTCCGGTTCGTAGCGGAACGACACCGCCTCGAACTCCACCCGGCCGCGATCGACCGGACGGGTGTTCTCCATGACCGGATCCGCCGATTGCTCCTCGGCATCGAGGATCTCGAAGATCCGCTCGGCCGATGCGACACCGGATTGCAGCAGGTTGGCCATCGCGCCGATCTGGGTCAGCGGCTGGCTGAACTGCCGGGAGTACTGGATGAAGGCCTGCACCTCACCGAGCGACAGATTGCCGGTCGCCACTCGCAGCCCGCCGACCAGCGCCACCAGCACGAAATTCACATTCCCGAGGAACATGATCGCGGGCATGATCAGCCCGGAGATGAACTGCGCCTTGAAACTCGACTCGTAGAGATCGTTGTTGCGCTTGTCGAATTCCTGCCCGACCTCGCGGTTGCGGCCGAATGCGGTGACCACCTCGTGCCCGGTGAAGGCCTCCTCGACCTGGGCGTTCACCATGCCGGTGTACTTCCACTGGTTCACGAAATGCGGTTTGGAGCGTTTGGCGATCTGCGTGGTGACCACGATCGCGGCGGGCACGGTGAGCAGGGCGATCAACGCGAGCAGCGGCGAAATCCAGAACATCATGATCAGGATGCCGATCACCGAGAACAGCGAAAGGATCAGCTGGCTCATGGTCTGCTGCAGGGTCTGCGACACATTGTCGACGTCATTGGTGACGCGGCTGAGCAGGTCACCGCGCGGTGTGGAATCGAAGTAGCGCAATGGAAGTCGATGGATCTTGTCCTCGACATCGCTGCGCAGCCGCTTCACGGTGCGGTTGATGACGATATTGAGCAGGAAGGACTGCAGCCAGCTGAAGACCGCGGCGCCGATATAGAGCAGCAGTACCAGCATCAGCACCCGACCGACCGCACCGAAATCCACACCGACACCGGGAGTGACATTCATCGCGCCGAGCATGTCGGCGAAGGTGTTGTCGCCCGCGGCCCGTAGGCGCTGGATCGCCTCTTCTTTGGTGATGCCGCTCTGCAATCGGCGGCCGACGACACCATCGAATACCACGTTGGTGGCCTTGCCGAGGATGTAGGGGCCGAGCGTATTCAGCACCACCGAGATGATCGCGAGCCCGACGATCACGCCGACATACGCGCGCTCGGGCGCCAGCCTGCGCAACAACCGCTGCAGCGACGGACCGAACGATTTCGCTTTCGCATCCGGCGCACCGGGATTCACTGCTCCGGGTCTCATCGGATCTCCTCCCGCCGGGTCCGATACCCGTCACCGCTCGCATCGGGCGGCGATACGTTGCGCTTGGCGAGCACGACGGCCTCATCGGCGCCGAGCTGCGAGGCGACGATCTCCTGGTATTCCGCGCAATCGCGCATCAGCTGCTCATGAGTGCCGATCCCGGCCATCACGCCGTCCTCGAGCACCACGATCTGATCGGCATCGCGGATGGTGGTAACCCGTTGCGCCACAATGATTACCGAGGCATCCCTGGTCTCCGGCCGCAATGCCTCGCGCAGTCGGGCATCGGTGGCGACATCCAGTGCGGAGAACGAATCGTCGAACAGGTAGACCCGCGGCTTCTTGACCAGCGCCCGCGCGATGGCCAAGCGCTGACGCTGTCCACCCGAAACGGTCGTGCCGCCCTGCGCGACAGGTGTTTCCAGACCCTGCGGCATATCGCGCACGAAGTCGGCGGCCTGGGCGATCTCCAGACATCGCCACAGTTCCTCGTCGGTGGCGTCCGGTTTGCCGTAGCGCAGATTGCTCGCGATGGTGCCGGAGAACAGATATGCCTTCTGCGGCACCAGACCGATCTGTTCACGCAGCACTTCGAGGGCGATGTGACGCACATCGGTGCCGCCGACGTAGACCGCGCCATCGGTCACATCGATGAGCCGGGGAATCAGATTGAGCAGTGTCGTCTTGCCCGCGCCGGTGGAACCGACGATCGCCGTGGTCGTACCCGGCTCGACCTGGAACCGGATCGCGGACAGCACCGGTTTCTCCGCACCGGGAAAGGCGAATTCGGCGAATTGCAGATCTACCTGCGCCGGATCGCCCTTGAACGGCTGCGGCAGCCGCGGCGGCAGCACCGAGGTTTCGGTCTCGAGTACCTCACCGATCCGGTCGGCCGAGACGGCCGCGCGCGGCGCCATCATGGCCAGGAACGAGGCCATCATGACGGCCATCAGAATCTGCATGATGTAGGACAGCATCGCGGTGAGCGAGCCGATCTGCATTTTGCCGTCGTTGATGAGGTGTCCGCCGAACCAGATCACCCCGACGGCAGTGATATTGCTGATCAGCATCACCAGCGGGAACATCAGTGCCATCAGCCGCCCAACCCGCAGCGAGGATTCGGTGAGTTCGGTGTTGGCCACGCCGAAGCGCCAGGTCTCCTGCCGTTCGCGCACGAACGCGCGCACCACCCGGATACCCGTGATCTGCTCGCGCAGCACCCGGTTGACCTCATCGATCCGGTGCTGCATATCGCGGAAGCCGGGCACCATCTTCGCCACGATGACACCCATCGAAATGGCAAGCGCGGGCACCGCGATGAGCAGCAGCCAGGACAGACCGAGGTCTTCGCGCAGCGCCATGAATATGCCGCCGACACACATGATCGGCGCCATCACCAGGATGGTGGCCGACATCACGATCAGCAGCTGAACCTGCTGAATATCGTTGGTATTGCGGGTGATGAGCGAGGGCGCGCCGAACAGGCCGACCTCGCGCGCGGAGAAGGTGCCGACCCGGTGCAGCACCGCGCCGCGCAGATCCCGGCCCGCGCCCATCGCGGCCTGCGCGCCGAGATAGACCGAGCAGGCCGAGGCGATGATCTGCACGCCGGTGACGGCGAGCATCCACAGACCGGTGGTCCAGATGTAGCCGATATCGCCCTTGGTGACACCGTTATCGATCAGGTCGGCGTTCAGGGTCGGCAGGTACAGCATCGCGATGACCGAGATGAGTTGTAGGCCGACGACGCCCGCCAATTGGGCCCGGTATGGGGCCAGATGAGTGCGAAGCAGTCTGATCAGCATGATGAAAAGGAGGCTACCGGCAATCCGCGCGGTCCGTCGCGAACATTCCTGACCAGCAGCGATGTTCGCGCGCGAGGGTTTCGGCCGGTGTGCTCCGATTCGAATTATCGTCGCGCCCAGGCACCGGGATCCTCGGTGAGTGTGCCGACGAATCCCGGCAGCCGGTCCTGCGCGATGTCATCGATGGAGACATTCTCCAGCACCGCACGAATATTCACTCGCAGCGCGATCCACACCCGCTGCAACGGTTCGGCCGCACCCGGGTACCGCACGTCCTCCGGACGCTCGCCGCGCACCGAGGCCAGTGGGCCCTCGATCGCACGGATGACATCGGCGATGGAGATCTGCGCGGCCGGGCGGGCCAGCCAATAGCCGCCGTCCGGGCCGCGCCTACTGGTCACCAGATCAGCTCTGCGCAATTCGGCGAGTACGGTCTCGAGCACCTTGGGCGGGATATGCTGCGCGGTCGAAATCGCCTCGGCCTTCACCACCGGGGCGACCTGCACGGCGACCCGATCCGACGCACGGTGGATCTGCGGTGCGCGGGCGATCTCCAATAGGGTCCGCACCGCGTAATCGACCCTCGCGGTGATGTGCACGGCGGCTACTCCCTGGCCTCTTCGGTGTTCGAACGAATCTACGCGGTGTGGCAGCCGGTCAGTACACAGGTGGCCGCGTCCAGAAGTGTGCGTTCCACCACGGAATCCTCCACCCCCGGCACGAGTTCGGTGGACAGCAGCGCGACCCCGAGCACTTCCAGTGCCGCACTGGCGCGTAGCTTGGCGACATCGTCGGCGCCGGGTCCGGCGAGCCATTCGCGCAGCACCCGAGTGGAATCCAGCATGTCCGGATACCGGTCGGCCATGACATTGATGATCGCGACGGTGTCGCGCACGCACAGCGCACCCGCGTCGCGATGGCGGATCATGCCGCGCAGATAGGCGCGCAACACGGCGCGCACGCCCTCCTCGTCGTGCGGGACGGCATCGATATCCTCGATCACCGAGCGCATGTGATCCACGATCGGATCGACGATCGCCAGTAACAGATCTAACTTCGAGGCGTAGTGATAGTAGAGCGAAGCCTTTGTGATTCCTACCGCATCCGCGACCTCGCGCAGGCTCGTCTGTTCGAAACCCTTGGCCCCGAACAGCTTTACCGCAGCGTCGCGGATGGCCATTTTTGTGCCGCCACCTGCGACAACAGCGTCGCCCGCGTCACGAACAATCATGGGATGATCCTCTCACCACTTATGCGCTGAGCTAACGTTGCCACCAGAATTGAGGTTGTACCTCCGCTTAGCTCCTGGGTAGTCTACCTACCGCACGGTAGGCAGAAAGCGTCAATTGGAGGCGGGGGCCGGCAGGGCAATCCCCGCGAGTGCTTGTCTACGCGCCACGAATCAGCACGTAACCAGCCATCCGTAGTGACTGCTTGCAGGTCGCTCGAAAAGGTCAGCTAGGAGAACCCTTTCGTGTCCGTTTATCTGTATAGATGGGGGAAGTTCGCTTTCCGCAGGAAATGGATAGTGCTTCCGGTCTGGATTGTCCTGTTCCTGCTACTCGGCGGCCTCGGCGCGCAGCTCAAGGAGCCGATGACCAATGACTTCAGCATGCCGGCGCTGCCGTCCGCCCGTGCCAACGACATTCTCGACAAGCACTTTCCCGGCGCCTCCGACGCCTTCAAATTCGACGCCGTCACCGGCACCTACGTCATCGCCGCGCCCGATGGGCAGAAGCTGACCGATCCGGCGAACCGGGCGGCGCTCGAGGCCTTCATCGCCAAACTCGGCACGCTCGACATCGTCGACCACAGCAAGCCGGTAATGGATCCGGTCGAGGCCGCCGAGAAGTCGGGCTGCATCACCGACCCGGATCCGTCCAAGTGCAGTGGCGCACCGCTGAACGTGCTCAGCAAGACGGCGCCCGACTCGGTCGCGTTCTTCAGCGTCCCGTTCACCATCAAGAAGTTCACCGACGTCACCGACGAGCAGCGCGAAGCCGCCTACAACGTCGCCAGCGATGCCCGCAATGCCGGGCTGCAGGTGGAGATGAGCGGCTCGATCGCGCAGAAGAACGAGGGACCGAGCGGTAAATCCGAGCAGATCGGCATGGGCATCGCGCTGGTCGTCATGATCATCGCCTTCGGCGCCATCGTCGCCGCCTTCGTGCCGATCATCACCGCGATCGTCGGCCTCGGCGCGGCCACCTCGCTGATCTTCCTCGGCACCTCGATCATCGAGGTACCCAGCTTCACCACCTTCCTCGCGTCCATGATCGGCATCGCGCTGTCGATCGACTACGCGCTGTTCATCGTGTCGCGCTACAAACATGAACTGGCAGTGCAGGATTCGCCGGAGGAGGCGGCCGGTACCGCACTCGGCACGGCGGGTTCGGCGGTGGTGTTCGCCGGTCTGACCGTCATCATCGCGCTCGGCGGGCTCAGCATCGTCGGCGTCCAGTTCATGACGTTCATGGGTCTGGGTGGTGCGATCGCCGCGGCGTTCGCGGTGCTCACCGCCATCACGCTGATGCCCGCGCTGCTCGGCGCGTTCGGCCGGTTCCTGTTCAAGCCGAAGCTGCCGATCGTGGCCCAGCACGATCCGGAGGACGACAAGTCGGTCACCAACGGCATGCGCGTCGGCCGTTTGATCGGTCGGGCGCCCGCGGTGACGCTGCTGCTCAGCGTGGTCGTGCTCGGTCTGCTCGCGGCACCCGCCGCCGGTCTGAACCTCGGCCTGCCCGGCGATGACAGCCAGCCGAAGACCTCCACCATCCGCAAGGCCTACGAACTGCGCACCGAGGGCTTCGGTGAGGGCAGCAACGGCGTGCTGAATGTCGCGGTGGACCTCACCAATGTGCCCGCCGACCGGCGCGCGGCCGCGGTGAACGCGCTGCGGTCCAAGCTCGCGTCGTACCCGGGCATGGATTACGTGACCGAGCCCAAGTGGAGCGGTGAGGACAAGGCGGGCGCACTGCTCGACGGCGTGCCGAAGTCGGGTCCGAACAACCAGGCCACCAAGGATCTGGTCAGCGACGCCCGCGATGCCGAAGCGCAGATGCAGTCCGAGTACGGCATCGAATACGGCATCACCGGCACCACGGCGATCTTCGCCGATGTCGACCATGTGCTGCTGAGCAAGATCGTGCCGTATCTGGCGATCGTGGCCGGTGCCGCATTCCTGCTGCTGATCCTGGTATTCCGCTCGATCCTGGTGCCGCTGACCGCGGCGCTCGGCTTCCTGCTCTCCATGGGGGCCACCTTCGGTGCGACCGTGCTGATCTTCCAGCAGGGCAAGCTCGGGCTGATCGAGGATCCGCATCCGCTGGTCAGCTTCCTGCCGATCATGCTGATCGGTCTGGTGTTCGGCCTGGCCATGGACTACCAGGTGTTCCTGGTGACTCGGATGCGCGAGGAATTCGTCGACGGAAAGTCGCCGAAGGAAGCGATGATCGCCGGTTATCACCACGGTGCCCGAGTCGTCACCGCGGCCGCGATCATCATGATCTCGGTGTTCGGCTCCTTCCTGCTGGAAACCGACATCACGGCGAAGTCGATGGGCTTCGCCTTGGCGGCGGGCGTGTTGATCGACGCGTTCATCGTCCGGATGGTCGTGATCCCATCGCTGCTGGTGCTGATGGGCAAATGGTCCTGGTGGATTCCGAAGTGGCTGGATCGGATCCTGCCGAATATCGACGTGGAAGGCGCGAAGCTGCGTGAGCTGCAGCAGCGGTCCGCGGAAACAGTGCGGGTGCCCGTCGGCGTGAGCTGATCGGAACCCCCGGCTCGGCCCCGCACCCGACTTCGGGTGCGGGGCCGAGTGCGTTCACCACCGAGCTGAGCGCGCCCGACGAGGTACGACAGCCGGTCTGAGGCGGCTGAGTTTCGAATTGGGAACGCTCCCACTGGAATTCTCCGATGACAACTCGAATTCCGTTGGGAGACCAGGCCTTACTGACTGGGCTGCGGGAGGTCACACTCCTCGACCCTCGGGTTCACACCCATGTAGTTGAGCGGACCGGCCAGCGCCGTCACGGCAATGGTGCCGAAACCAGCACAGTTGATCGGGGCGCTGTCGAAGTTGTGGCGCTGAACTGCGGCGACAACGCCGACGGCCAGCCAGATCATCAGAAGCATCGCAAACAGTCGCGCACCAGCGGAAGGCGCTGGTCTCGAATGGGTCACACGCTCGCGCATGGTCATCGCTTCCTTTCGCACTCGCGTACCAACTCGGATACCCGCACGCGAGACGATCACTCTCCGGCCGGATGAGCGCTTGTGCCGATCACCACAGATCGGGCATCGATCGGCAAGGTAAGCACCGTTTTCGAGAAACCGACCAGTCCATTGTCATTTACTTAGGACACCTAGCTTTCTGGCCGTGAAGGTTCAGCCACGTGCGGCTCGCGCGGTGCCCGCGCCCATCCTCATCCTCGCCGCTATGGTCAGTATCCAGCTGGGTGCGGGCTTGGCCAAGTATCTGTTCGAGATCATCGGCGCCAGCACGGCGGCAAGCGTGCGTCTGGTCTTCGCGGGCGCCATCGCACTGCTGCTGTGGCGGCCCTCGCTGCGCGTCGACCGCGCGGCACTACCCGGCATCATCGGCCTCGGTGTCGCCGTCGCCGGGATGAATCTGTGTTTCTATGCCGCCATCGAACGCATACCCCTCGGTATGGCGGTCACCCTGGATTTCCTCGGACCGCTCACCGTCGCGGTCATCGCCTCGCGGCGCCCGCGCGATCTGATGTGGACGCTGGTGGCCGGGCTGGGTGTGCTGCTGATGATGAAAACCGGTGGTTCGGTGTCGTGGACCGGCGTGCTGTTCGCGATTGCCGCGGGTGCGGGGTGGGGCGCCTACATCGCGTGCAGTGAGGTGGTCGGGAGGCATACCTCAGGACACGACGGTTTGGCGCTCGCGATGGCGTTCGGCGGTCTACTTGTGCTACCCGTCGCCTTCGCCAACGCGAGCCCGGCGCTGTTCGATCCCCTGGTGCTCGCGGCGCTCGCCGTTGTCGCGGTGCTGTCGTCGCTGGTGCCGCACGCCATCGAACTCGAAGCGCTGCGACGGATTTCGGCCGCCACCTTCGGTGTGCTGATGAGTCTGGAACCAGCGGTCGCGGCCGCGGCGGGACTGCTTTTGCTCGGCGAAGATCTCGCGCTCGTTCAGTGCGCCGGTATCGGCCTCGTCATCATCGCCTCGGCGGGTGCTTCCGGCAGTGGTTCGACGAAAGCTCCTGAGCCACAACGGAATCTGGAGCCGGTGCCGATCTAGGGACTCGGTTGCGGGACATTGCAATCGGCGATCTTCGGGTTCACGCCCATGTAGTTGAGCGGGCCCGCGAGGACGGTCAGGGCGATCGTGCCGAAGCCCGCACAGTTGATCGGACCGCTGTCGAAATAGTGCCGTTGCCCCGAGGCGACAACGCCGACGACCAACCAGAGCACGATCAGCACGCTGCCAAGTTTCATCTCGCCCATATCTCTCCCGCAAACCGCGCGCACGGGTTTCAGCGAATTGTCGCATCTTGCCGGGCGCGGGCGGGCGCGCCCGACCGCACGGCATGTCGCCGCCCGGCAGAGCACGCCCTGAGCCCTGAGGGTGGCCGAACCCTCGGAACTCAGCCCTCACGCGTTACTGGCTTGGTTGGGGCACATTGCAGTCGGAGATCTTCGGGTTCACGCCCATATAGTTGAGCGGACCGGCGATCACCGTCACCGCGATCGTGCCGAAGCCGGCGCAATTGACCGGACCGCTGTCGAAATAGTGCCGCTGCCCGGCGGCAACGACGCCGATCACCAGCCAGATCAGCACCAGCAGACTGCCGAATCGAAAATAGGGCTCTCTCATCTAACTCTCGCGAATCAATCCCGCGCGGCTCGTACTGCACCGCATCATCGCTGCGCACCCTCCCCGCGCTTACCTAATCGCCGTATACCCGCCCGCCGCCGACTTACCCAGGAACTCCACAGTCGGCGGATACGTTGCTGCCACATGGCGGATTTCCTGGGCTGGTCCATCCCTGGCTGGGTCCTACTGCTGATGGCCGTCGCCCTCTACGAAGCCCTGACGCGAAAACGCCGCAAACGCCGTAACCCCGTATCCGGCACCTTCACCGACGAGTTCACCGCCATGTTCTACGGGACGAAGCGGATGGAACTGGACCACCGGGACTCGGTGTCGATGCTGCGCGACGAGCAAGCGCAAGGTGCGCCGCCTCCGGTCGGGGTCGACCTGGACCGGCAAACCGTTGTCTTGCGGCGCCAGGATTCGCAGCGGTAACCCGGGCGACTCCTCGCCGCCAACATGTCACCCTCGTAGTTGTGACCATGCACTTTCGGCTGACCGATGAAATCGAAGCCATGGTTCGCGCACAGGCCGAGCGCGAAGGGCGGAGCATGAACGCCGTCATCAACGACGCAGTCGCCGAATACCTGGCGTACCGGCGGCATCGTGAAATGGTGCGGACCGAAATCGGTTGCGCGATCAGTGAGCATCACTCGCTATTGAACGAACTCCGGTGAGCAACTTCAGGAGCCATGCGGATTACCATCGAGGTATGGGTGGTATGAGGATCCAAATTGCCGTCCGACGTCCAGAGGTGGTCACGTTCATCGATGCGCACAGCGACAATCGGACCGCGAGCGTCGTGGAGGCGCTGAAGCGCGTCCAACGCCGCAGGTCGGCCGATGCCGAAGCGATCACCATCGGTGTGCGCCAGGCTTTCCCGGACGCGAACTAGAGACGATCGGTTCCCGGGACCCGGCCGGAAAGGTGCGCTGGGCCCGCGTGAGGATTCGTGCGCACGGCGCTGAATCAGGTAGCGGTAGCGACGATTCGCGCCTTGTCCACCGAGTCGAGTTGAGCACCTGCTCGACCTCGTACCGCATCGGCCCGCTATCGGCTGGCAGACGCGGCGAAGCAACATCCGGTGCGGATATAGATCGGTATGCCCGAGAGTGGTCCACACAACGACTTTGGGGCCTTATGCCGCTCCGGTACGTCTCAGTTCTGTTCCCGGCCGAGCCCGCGTTGACGTTCGCGTTCCGCGCGCTCACGTTCGCGTTGCTGGTGGATCGACCGGTCCCGTTCCGCTTCGGCGCGTGTCCGCGCTACGTCGGCGTCGATCATCTGATGCGGGTTCTCGCTGTTGAGTCCGAGAATGCCGATGATCTCCGGTGACAGTCCCGCCTCTCTCGCTGCCGCTCGGGCGTTCGCGCGTTCTTGCCCAGCTCGCGCTAAGGCTTCTTCGCGTTCCTGTTCCGGCGTCCGCCGCGGTACAGGTGGCAGGGCCGGGGGTTCTTGGCCGCGTACGGGTTTCATCTCCGGGACTACGGCATCGCGTTCGTTGTCTCGCGCTTGCCTCCACGCGGCTAGCACTTGCTCTTTCTGCCCATCACTGAGGAACGAACCGAAGCTATCGACCGTCTCCCGCGCCTGCGCATCCTCCCGCTCGCGGACTTCTCGCGCCTTCGGCGTGGAGTCGGTGTGTTCTCTCGCGACGGCGGACGGCTTGGTCGTGTCCTGGTCGCTTTCACGGACGCGCGGCTCGACGGGTTCCCGTTCAAGCGCTTTACTCTGCGGCGCTTTCTCCCGCTGCGGTCCGTCTTTCTCGCGAGCCGGTTCCTCGCGCTCTTTCGGCTCCCGCGCCCGGACAATCTCTCGGATCTTCTCCAAGCGTTTACGCGCGCGGTCAGCACGAGTCAGCTCGTACGCCCTGACCAATTCGAGTTGTTTGGACACCAAGGACTGGCCGAGCTGGATAGCTCGCAGCGCGTCTGCCCTGGATATCACCTGATGATCGAACCGGCCCGGAAAATCACGGGCCAGCGCTTGCATATCCTCGCGCACCTTATCCGGAAGCTTTTCACCTTCGACCGTTTCCCACGTGCTATATACAAGTTGACCGGAAGCAAGTCCGGCACGCTCTCTGGCTAGCTGCTCGCGCGCATCCTTCTCATTGACCCGTCCCGATTTACGTTCCATACTTCGGACTCCTCGGCCTTCGGTCTTCGCCGAATCCAGGACACGCGAACCTTTACCGGTTTCTATCTTGAATTGCCGCACCCATCCACGCTCAGGGGTTTCGCCGCGTATATACGCCCGACCGAGTTCGAAATACAGACCCCGTTCATAGTTGGTCAACCGTTCTCGTCGCCGGTAGTCGTCGTATTCGCCGGGCACGGCTGTACCCACCCCCATTCATGCAATGAATACTAGTTCTAGCCGTTTCGGGCCTTCCGCATATCGCGGGCAGCCGATGCGATCACGTAGTCCGCCATGCTCGGACCGTCATCCTCGAGGAATAGATAATCCGACATTGATACCATGCTTCGCACTTCCCTGCCGTTTCCGTCGTCTACGGCTGGACTGAAATCGGCATACAGCGGAGCACCGCTCCACTCAGGGCGGTTGGTCCATGTCATCCCTGCACGCCGGACAAAGCACTCACCGTAGAACCGAATAAATCGGTCCGCGGCTTCCCAATTTTCGGGCGCTAAGAATCCTTCACGGTCGCGGAAGAATTCTTTAACGGCTTCCAGGATCTCTTTCGTCATCGGCGGCTTCCACCACGTATCCGCATAAGTGGCGATGCCTGGCATTGTTTCGGCGAGGAAAGCTCGTATCTCCGATTCCATCCGCTCCGGGGCAACCCAGTCCAAGAAT